>JBPYFR010000203.1:0-23085 GCA_051985685.1 Acidimicrobiales bacterium | reverse complement strand
TTGACGACTTGGTCAACGCTGAGCGCCGGGTCGAGGCCTTCAACGAACTCACCGAAGCTCACGCCGGCTCGGATGGCATACGCCTCGGCTCCGACGCGGCCGAGGTCGGTCGCCGGGGTCAAGGGGGGCAAGACCGAGACGAAACGTGTCTGAGACCCGTTGCGTTGCGCTTCCGAGCCGGCATAGCTGCTGATGAACTTGATGGTGGCCTTTGCACCGGCGTAGCTCCCGCTGACCGGTGAACCGCGCAGGGCAGCGCCGCTGGACAGGCTGACCACGGCTGAGCCAGGCGCCAGCGGAGTCATCAAGACTTGGCGGACGAAGTTGAACACATGCCGCACATCCACCTGCCAGTTCACGCCGAAGGTGTCCCAGGTCTGGTCTTGCAGCGCGCCAATCGTCGGTACGGCACCCGCGTTGAGCACGAGAGTCTGTGGCTCATAGAGGGATAGCAGCCGTGCCGGCACCGACGGGTCGGTCACGTCGGCAATCTCTGGGATGAACGCATCGCCCAGCTGTTCCTTCACCTTCTCGAGCGCTTCGTGGCTTCGGGAGATCCCAACGACCCGGGCGCCGAGAGCGGCCAACGAGATAGCAGTCGCTCGACCGAAGCCCCGGCTTGCGCCGGTGACTACTGCGGTGGTGCCTGAAAGCTCGCGGACAGACATGGATCTCTCCTTTGTTCTCCCTGGGTTTGTTCTCTTTGGGTTTCTTCGCTCTGGGATCGTTCGGGGCTCTCGGACTGGGACGACACAGACGTTGTCTGCTGCGCGCTCGCAATCGCTCGGGTCATCTCTCTGCGTCGGATGAGCAAAAAGGTCACGGGGATCGCGACCAGCCCAGTAACTCCGCACACCCACAGGGCCCACACGAATCCACCGGTCAGAGCGGCGGACCTCCCGGCACCGTGGTGGACGAGTGTGCGGAAGTGGGAGGCCGCGACGGAGGAGGCGACCGCTACCCCGATCGCGCCTCCGAGCTGCTGCGAGGTGTTGAGAAGGCCCGAGGCCACTCCCGCGTCAGGTTCAGCGACCCCGGCGAGGGCACCGATGGACACAGGGATGAAGGCGAACGCCGTGCCCATGCCTGCCACGAAGAACGGCCCGGCCAAGTTGTGCCAGAAGTTCCCGTCCGTGGGAATCTGAGTGGCCCACAGGATCCCGGCGCCGATCAATGCCATGCCGAAGGCCATCACGAGCTTCGCCGAAGTCTTGGTCACCAGCATCTGCGACAGACCGGCGAACGCCACTGACGTGATGGACGCCGTCAACCATGCGACCCCAGTCTTGAGGGCCGAATACCCGAGCACTTGTTGCATGTACAACGTGCCGATAAAGACGAAGGTGAAGAAGCTCGCGCCAAGCAGAAATCCGACCGCGTTCGAGCCGGCAACGGTGCTGAGCCGAAACAGCCGCAACGGCAGCAACGGCGCCCCGACCCGGGTCTCGACGATGAGGAAGGCGGCCAGCAGGGTCGCCGCGAACGCGAGCATGACCACCGTTTGCGTGGCGGCCCAGCCCACTTGAGGTGCCTGCGAGATGGCATAGACGAAGACGACCAGCGCTGCCGTGATCGACAACGCTCCGAAGGGGTCGTACTGCCGCCTCCCACCCCGCAGCCTGCTCTCTGGCACGACCTTCGGAGCCAACGCGAGCGCCGCCGCGCCAATGGGCACGTTCAAGAAGAAGATGTATTGCCACCCCGCATAGCGAGTGAGCAGGCCGCCCGCAAGCAGGCCAACGGTTGCACCCATGGCACCGACCGCACCCCAGATACCCAGCGCCTTGTTGCGTTCGGTTCCCTCGGGGAACATGTTCATGACGATGGAGAGCGCCGCCGGCAGCACCAGTGCCGCACCGAAGCCTTGGATCCCGCGCGCGACGATCAAAAAGGTGTCGGTAGAGGCCAGACCGCAGGTGAGCGAGGCTGCGGTGAAGATCACCATGCCCACCATGAGCAATCGTCGGCGCCCGAGAAGGTCGGCCGCGCGACCGCCCAGGAGAAGGAAGCCTCCGAACGTCAATCCGTAGGCCGTGACCACCCACTGCAGATCGGACTCTGGGAAGTGCAGCTTCAGCCCGATGGTTGGAAGGGCGACATTGACGATCGTAAGGTCCACGATGGTCATGAAGTACGCCACCACCAGCAATGCGAATGCCCGCCAACGCCGGATTTCTCCCTCGGTTGCCGTGCTTTTCTCCGATCGCAGCGGGGGAGTTCGGTGCGACGGGGCGACGCCATCCATCTGTCGATTGACGTCGACCGGCCCTGTTCGAGCGTCCATCTGGGTCACCTCTCGCCTCCTCGTGTCGCCTTTCGGTTCCATTGACCTTCTAAACACCGGGCGGTCCGCAAAATGAGCGATGAATTCGAGCCGTGATTGGTGTTGCAACCACTGAGAGCCAGTCGGAAAGGATGGGAGGGATATGACCGATGCAACACTCGCCCGAGCCCAGGCCGGCGATAGTGACGCCTTCCGGGACTTGACCGAGCCCTACCGTCGGGAGCTCCAAGTGCACTGTTATCGGATCCTCGGATCGCTCCAAGACGCCGAGGACCTCCTCCAAGAGACTCTGCTGTCGGCGTGGCAGGCACTCGATCGCTTCGACGGCCGTTCGCTCAGGGCGTGGCTGTACCGCATCGCCACGAACCGCTGTCTCAATTACCTCCGTGATGCATCCCGTCGACCGAAGGTTGCCAACGCGCCTCCAACGGGAGCCGTGGCCGCCGAGAGCGCTCGCCCCCGGGAACCCTGGTGGTTGGAGCCCTACCCCGACGCCCTCATCGATGACGTCGCCCTGGGCCCCGAGGCGCGTTTTGAGTCGCGGGAGTCCATCGCACTCTCGTTCGTTGCCGGGCTACAACACTTGCCCACCCAACAGCGGGTAGCTCTGGTTCTTCGCGACGTGCTCGGTTTCTCGGCGGCCGAAGTCGCCGAGATGCTCGAGTCCACTCCGGCGTCGGTGAACAGCGCACTGCAACGTGCCCGCCTCGGGTTCCGGCCCTCGGGAAACCCCGAGAGGGTGCCACTGCCGCGATCCGGGACCGAAGCAGACGTCGTCGAGCGGTTCGTAGACGCATTCGAACAGGGGGATCTCGACCGCGTCGTGGCCATGTTGACCGACGATGCCAGGCTCGCCATGCCGCCAGAACCTTTCGAGTTCATCGGACCGCAAGCCATCACAGAGTTTCTTCGCAGTCTTGGGTTTTGGGGTCAAGAGCTCAAGCTCGTTCCCACCCGAGCGAACAACCAGCCCGCATTCGGCTACTACCTCCCCGACCCGAATGCAGGCGTGCATCGGGCGAGCGGGATCTTGGTGCTGAACCTGTCGAGCGACGGGATCTCGGCGCTGACGAGGTTCGGCGACAGGGGCTTGCTGGCCCGCTTCGGACTCCCCCGCACGTTGCCGAGCTCGTAGACGCGGTCCGTGAGACCAGGAGGGGGTCTGCCCTGGTTCCCCGCTCACCAGCTGCTACGTTCCCCGCGATCAGCACCCTAATTTTCTCCCCACCCCGGTCTGCGGTCTCGCCTCGACGCCGCCGGGCTGCATCGGCCGCACCGGCCGGGGCAACGATCGTCCGCGCCTCCTCCGACCGCGGGTCGGCGCGTGGCGGTCCGGCGCGCGGGAGGCTCCGCTCGCTGGCGTTGGCGGCCTCCGGAGTGGGCCTTCTCCTGGCGGGCTTCTGCTTCTCCTCGGGGTCCGCTGGCGCGGCCGCGCTGCTGAGCTCGCGGCGCCCACTTCCGGCCGGGCGTGTGCCTTCGGGGATCTCCAAGATGATCTGCGTGCAGAAGACGCAGCGCGAGATCGCTCAGGTCCTGGGCGTCCGGGCCTCGGTCACCCACCCGACGTGGACCGGCCACGCCTACTCGTGTCGCTACCGGTACTCCGACGGCGACTTCGTGCTCACCGTGAAGGAGCTGTCGAGCTGGCCCCAAACCCTGACCTACTTCACCGCGGTCAGTCAGCAGCAGGGCCGCTCTGCCACGGTTCCGAACCTGGGTCAGGGGGCGTTTCAGACCGCGAACGGTTCGGCGGTCGTCCGCAAGGACTGGAAGATCCTGACCGTCGACATCTCCGGTTTGCCCGCACAATTCGGCAAGCCGTCGACCAGTCGTGGGGATGTAGCCGTCACCGTGGCCGACCTGATCTTGGCCTGTTGGGCCGGGGACTGAGGGCGTACCCTGGCGCCGTAGTGACGCTCCCGCGTCGTTGACGAGGCGAACCGACCCGGGACCGGCGAACCGGTCAGAGCAAGCCCAGCGATCCGGTCAGAACGAGATGGCGCCCGAGTTCACCCGTGCCGGGAAGCCGATGGCGCCAGGCGAGTTCGCGGGCGGAACCGACAGCACCAGTCCCAAGCACATCTCGTCCGACGAGCCGTCTCCCCACGTCACGAAGCGGGGCGGCAGGTTGCGCAGGGACGGGAGCTCCTGGCGCAGCGTCGGATTGTAGGTGCACGTCACCTGGATCTTGTCGCCAGCCACGACCGGGATGCCCGTCTTGAGGTCGTAGGCCTTTTGGTAGTGGAAGTTGTAGTTGGGAACGTTCAGGATCGTTTTCTGGGTGGGCGTCCCGGGGTTCAGGGTGATCAGCATGCTTTGTCCGAGCAAATGCATGTGTGCCCCGGCGCGCACGATGGTTCCCGCTTGATGAACCGGCCATGTGCACGACGTGGTGTCGCCCGCCGGCGGATCCACCGGGCTGCGGTCGCAGACCGCCTCGATTGTGTTCACGAATCCGACTTGGGCCTGGCCGAAGCGCTGCCCCAGATCTGCGAGTGAGGCGGTGCGGTTGCACAAGGGGCCGTTCACCCCGGCCGGACATGGGATGTCGGGTGGGGCGGGCATCAGGGCGAGGCTCATTGGCCGTAGGGGGGTCGAAGCGGGCACGGTGTGGAGCTCGAGCTTCGCTCGCACCGGCTTGTCTCCCAACAGCAGGTTGTAGTGGACCTGCATGACGACGAGGCTGCCCGCGGGCAGGGGTTGTCCCGTCCCCGCAGGGAGCACATCCTCGCCATGCCCGGGCGCCCACGCGGACAGCCACGGTGTCTCGCCGAGGTGTGCCAACGAGGCTCCGGGCAGTGCCGTCTCTCCGAAGCAGGTCCATCCCTTCCCATTGACATTGGCCGCTTCGGCCGTGGCGGCCAGCGCGGGCGGCACCATGAACAAGATGGCGTGATGGACCTCGATGCTGTTCGGGAAGAACTGGCTCGAGACGATGAAGGAGTCCTTCGTCACGTGCGGGTTGACCAACGTGCAGTGGTAGTCGTCGGTTCCGCCGTTCGGCGGGTGCGGCGTGTACGCCGTTGGTGCCTGCAGGGAGATCGTCGTCACGGGGGGAGAGCTCTGGGCTCCCGCCGGCGCGCTCCCCAGGACCACCGTCCCCGCAACGAGAAGCAGCGCGCTCAGGCGCAGAAGGATCCCAGCTCTCATACCCACCCACCTCTCACTCCCAGGGACTGTAGCCGTTGGTTCTGTCGCACGCGGATCTCTTTTCTCTACTCTCTTCTGTCGAGCGAGCGGGCTAGGAAGTGACCGTGCGGGTCACGCTGAGGGTGACTGGTCGATGCTCAATGCTCGTTGCCACCGAGAAGCGCCAGCGCCCCGGCGTCATGATGACGAACTCAACGTAGTGAGCCGGGCTCAGCGTGAGCTGGCGGAGGCGCTGCGGTGTCCCACCGTCCCGTGATGCAGTCACCCGAGGGATCGCCGACGGCACCGACGGCAGGATCAGGTGAAGCTCGTTCGGGCCCGCCGACCCGGGCGTCAGGTACACCTCGGCCTGGCCGCCGGTCGAAACGGGCACCTCCGTGATGTTCGGCAACGTGGGCAGGAGACTCTGACCCCTGGCCGGTGAGACCAGCTGGCCGACCACGGTGGCACCGGCGAACAACAACACCGGCAAGGCGACCGCCGCCACCAGGGCCCAGCGCCCGCGGGCTTGCCTCGGCGGGTGCACCGTGGCCGGCCCGCCGCGCCCGAGCCGCGTGAGGCGGAGGCTGTTGGCCACGACCAGCAGGCTGGAGAGCCCCATGGCGACCGCTGCCACGAGCGGGTCGAGAAGGCCGGCCGCGGCCAGGGGAAGCGCCGAGACGTTGTACCCCATGGCCCAGCCGAAGTTCTCCAGAATGATCGCGTAGGTGGCCGACGCCACACCGAGGGCGGCCGGAACACCCTGGAGGTCGTTTCCGACCAGCGCCACGTCGCTCGTTGTGAGGGCGGCTTCCGATCCGCTGCCGATGGCGCACCCCACATCGGCGGCCGCCAAGGCCGGGGCGTCGTTGACGCCGTCCCCGACCATGGCGACCCCGGACGAGCCGGTGCGCAACTCCCGGAGCGCCGCCAGCTTCTCTTCGGGGTCCAGCCCGCCGCGGGCGGTGTCGATGGACAGTTCTCGGGCGACCGTCGCCACCGCCTCTTCACTGTCGCCACTCAGGATGACGGTGCGTATCCCGAGGCCGTGCAGCCGGTCGATGGCGCGCGCCGCCTCTTGACGTAAAGGAGAGGAGATGGCGAGGACGCCGATGGGCCGATCGTCCACGACCACCACGACCACCGTCTCGCCGCGGCGACGGTACTCTTCGGCCGCCCGCTGCAGCTCGGTCGGAAGCGGGTGGTCGTGCGCACGCACGACGCGGACGGCTCGGTCGCCCACTCGGCCCGCCACGCCGACACCGGGGAGGACGGCGACGTCCGTAGCCGAGAGCCGCGGCGGGTGGGCGGCACAGATGGCCTTGCCGATCGGATGCTCCATGTCGCGCTCGACCGCAGCCGCCAGGTCCATGACCTCTTCGTTGGAACATCCGTTGGCCGGGGCAACGGCGACGACGGTGGCGATCCCCATGGTGAGCGTGCCCGTCTTGTCGAAGGCCACCGTGTCGACGCCGGCCAGCCTTTCGAGAGCGTCGCCGCTGCGGATGAGGATGCCGAGGGCGGAGGCGCGCCCGCAGCCCACCATCATCGCCACCGGCGTGGCCAGGCCCATGGCACAGGGACAGGCCACCAGCAGGACGGCGATGGCGCTCAGCACCGCCGTGCCCAGATTCGAGCCGACGACCCACCAACCGAGGAAGGTGGCGCCCGCCACGAGCAGCACGGCAGGCACGAACACGGCGCTGATGCGGTCGGCGAGGCGTTCGAGCGGCGCCTTCTGGCTCAACGCCTCGTCGACCACGTGCTGGAGGCGCGCCAGGACCGACTCGGCTGCCATCGCGCGCACACCGACCAAGAGGACGCCGTCGCCGTTACGCGTGCCTCCGGTGACGAGGCTTCCCGGGCCGTGCTCGACTGGCATGGGCTCGCCTGTCAGCATCGACTCGTCGACCGCCGACCAACCTTGAACGACCTCACCGTCCAAGGGGATGGTCTCGCCCGGCAGGACCCGCACCCGCGCCCCGACCGGGACCGTCTCCGGTGGCACGATCCGGTCGGCCTCCTCTTCCGAGGGCGAAACGACCAGGCGCGCGGTGGGAGGCCGAAGTGCGAGCAGGGAATGCAGCGCCCGCGCGGCGCGGGCACGGGCCCGCGCCTCAATCGCCCGACCGGTGACGAGGACGGCGATGATCAGTGGCGCCATGGCGCCGTGGAGCCGCGCTGCGAAGGCCCCGCTCCCGCCGAGGTGCAGATGCCGGCCGCCGAGGGCGATCGCCTCGACCGCGCTCACTGCCACCGCCGCCAGCGTGCCCAGCGAGATGAGCGTGTCCATGCTCGTCGCACCGTGGCGGAGCAGGCGGACGCTCGAACGGAGGAAGGGCCAGCCACCGACGATCTGCACGGCGACGGCCAACAACAGGACGATCCACCCGCTCGCCGCGTTCTCCGGCGCGAACAGGGCTACGAAGAGCGCCGCGAGTGCGAGCGGCCAGGAGGCGATGGCCCGCCAACGCCAGCCGTCGCGGTCGACTCGTTCGTCGGCGACCGAAGGCGGTTGCGTCAGCGGCTCGGCTGAGTACCCGCCGGCGGCGACCGCGTGGCACAGTTCCTCGGCCGAGGTGGCGGCGGGGTCGAACGTGACGTACGCGCGCTCGGTGCCGAGATTCACCGCGGCGCTGGCCACGGCCGGAACGGCACGCAGTGACCGCTGTACCCGCTGCGCGCACGAGGCGCAGTGCATCCCCTCGATCGACAACTCGGACGTGGCCAACCCGTCCGCCACTCCGACCTGATGCGACGCATCAGGCCGGTGACCGGCTGACGGGAGGGCGGTGGTCACATCGTCGACGGGGAATCGCCCTCCCCGACAGGGGATGATCCGTAGCCGAGCTCCACAATGGTCGACTGCACGGCATTGAGGTGGGTCACGGCTTCGTCGAAGGTCACTTCGGCCCGCTCGGCCCCGAGGTCCACCCGGGCCGCGAGCAGACCCGGCTGGTCGGCGAGGGTCTCCTCTATCAGCGCGGCGCACGATTCACAGTGCATCCCGGTCACCGCGAGCTCCACGGTCGTCATGACAGGAGGTCTCCCCGTGACCGCACCGACCCGCTGGTTCTCGTCTCGGCCACAAAGAGGCGACGCGCGCGGGCGGGTGCGGCCGTCGTCACGGCTTCTTGGTGATGATCTGGCCCTTGGGGGTGATCACGTACCACAGCCCACCAGTGCTGTTGATGGCCTGGCCCGTGGCCTGGCCGGGCGTCACATCGCCCACCCACGTGTAGAGCGGCCATTTCTTGTACATGACCTCGACGGTGCCGTCCGTTCGCTTCGTCGTCCCCAGCAGATGCGCCTGTACGCCAGACCCGGCCGGCACATGGCTCACCGCGCCCGTCAGCACGAGGGGCGGCCAGGCCTGCGCACACCTGCCGTAGCAAGTCGACTTGCCGGAGTGCTTGTCCGGTGCGAAGACATAGAGCGTCATCCCCTGCCCATCAACCAGCACCTTCCCCAGCCCGTGGACGTTGCCCATTTTGACCTCGTACACGGGTGTCGGCCCGGACGAGGTCTGGGCTCCCGCGGGCGGGCCGCCCACCAGGGACCCCCCGAGGGTGGTGAGAACGACGGCGACCGCAGCTCCCACTGCAACGGGGATAGGGCGAGCCCGACCCGATCGACCGGCCCTCGAACTGTCCTCTGCTCTCCGTCGCACGTGCCTCCGTTCAAGCTCGATCCCTCGCTGGACCTGCGCAAAGCCTTTGTCAAGGTAGCAGTCGGTCCCGGCCCCGATCAGGCACGCGTCGGACGCTCGAGAGTGTGGAGACGAAGGACGACCGACGGCAGCACTCAGGTCATGAGGATCAACATGAGCCCCATGCCGATGCTCATGACGACATGAGAGGCGTCCACCAGGCTGGGCGTTGCGAGTAGGGCATCGACTCTCGTGGTGGCCGGTAGGTCCTCTCCGATGTGGCCGTCCGAGGCCGGGACACGCACTCTGCCGCCGCAATGGGTCCCGAAATGGCTGGCGCCCTTATTGGGCGAGGCGATGGTGAAGATGGCCGAGCCGAAGAGAACGAACGCGAGCAGAAAGGCCAACCCAGGGTCCATTCTGTCGCCCGCGGCCGACGTCGTCATGGACATCGCGTGGGACGAGGCACCTCTCGGGAACCAGTACATGAGGAGCATCGCGAAGCTCATCACCGCGTGGATCAACGTGTGCGGCACGTGCAGCCCCCACTCCTGGACCGACTGGATCGATCGGACCAGGAACCAAACCAGGAGTGCAGCGAAGACCGACTCCCAGAGCAGGCTCGGACCGAACGCCCATGCGGGCACGAACATCCCGGCCATGGCCACGCCCATCGCCACGTGTGACACCTCGACATCTCGGCCGACAAATCGGTGATCGACGGCCGAAGTGCTCAACAAGATGAGGTCATAGCCGGCGACCGCGAGCATCAGCACTGCCAACAAGTAGTACAGCCCCGCGGGCATGCCCACCATTTCTCAGGCCTCTCTTCTCGCCGAAGCCGCGACAGTGTCCGGGGTCAGAGCCTCGGGACTCGAACGGGCCGTGGGCAGCGGCCAGTACGTCGTGATGAACAACAACACCAGCAAACCCGAGCTCGGATCGGTCGCGCCCCTCGCAAGGTCTCCCCCGAAGTTCTGCACCCCGACCCAAATGAAGGCGAACGCGGCGAACGCTATTGCCAACACGAACTGCGTCACGGTCGGACGCAGGTAGACGCTGACGGCCACCAGGACGCAGAACGAGGCGAAGGCGATGGCGACTGCGGTCCCGTCGTGCAACAGGACCGCTCCCGACCACCGGTCGATTCGGAGGAGCCAACCGGGCTCACCCGTGCCCACTTTGGCGACGATGTCGTGCAGGGCCTGCGGGGACCGGCCCTCGCCGACGACCGCCAGCACGGCGAGGAGCAACCACACCGCCGCCCAGACCGCCCGAGCTGCGGCCACCCCTATCGTCCGGGCAGCCACGAAGGGAGTGTTGAGGCCTCGTGACGGCCAGAGAAGGACCGCGAGAACGGCGTAGAAGAGGACGGGTCCCGGTCCACCCCCGAGCGGAGTTGCGGCTCCGGCGAAGATGCCACCGAGACCCTCACCGAACCACCACACCCCCAGCGCCCACACGATGGAGAGTGCGAGCGCGGGGCGGCATGTCTTGGGCCACGCGATCCCAAGCGCAATGGCGAATTGGATGCTCGCGAAAATGGCGTTCGTGAGCACGGGCTGGTGGGAGACGAGAGATGCGTTCCAGGTGATCGTGTGTGAGATCCACGAAGGATTCCCGGGCGCCACCCCGTGCAACATCCCGCTGAATCCGTTGGGACCCTTGGTGAACATGAGCGGCTGCAATTGGAGTGCGCCGTCCATGAGCCACACCGTCGCCAGCAGCAATCGAAAGGTCCGTTGGAGGTCTCGTCCCGGCTGTCGCCGCGTCGGCGTGGGGCTTTGCCTTCCCTCCTCAAGAACGTGCCATCGGGCTTCGCGGGTGATCGTCATCACCTCACCCCGAAAAGCCGTGGCGCATGCCCACCAGGTCGCCCACCTTCCCCCAGGGCGGGTAGGACTTTGCGACCGTCATCGGAAGCAATGTACCGAAGCAGCAATCGGCGAGCACACCTCCCCCGCCGGCGGACAGCTGGCCGTCCCGATGACGCCTGCCTGGTCGGGCAGCATGCAAACACCGAGAGGGACGCCATGACAGACCTCGAAGAGGCCTGCGCGAGCATGTTCGAGCGGCACCGAGTGACAGCCTTCGGCGGCGTGTTCCACGTCCCCGACGTGGATCGCTACCCCGCTCTGTTCGGCTGGGACAGCGGCTATCACGCGTTGAGCACACGTCACCTGAACGTGGACGTGGCCACGGCAGAACTCTCCACCCTGTACGAAGCCAATCTCCTGCCCAACGAGCTGTTGTCACATCAGCGTTTCGTGCCCGGCGCGTCCGAGACGCAGCGCATGATCGAGCAGGTGTTCGGGCCGATGTTCGTGGGCGACCGAACCCCGTTCATCGACCCGCCGACGGCGGCCTACGCCGCGGCACGCGTGTCCCGAGCAGTGGGGGCGCCGGCCGACCATCTCCTCGATGCCGCCGTGAACCACCTGTCTGCGCTCGGCTCGAGGCGCACCCTGGACGGTGACTCCCTCCCGGTCACCCTTCATCCGTTCGAGACCGGCACCGAGGGGAGTGTCTACATGCGATCGCTCCTCGAAGGTCCGCTGCCTGCCCAATTGACAACTCTGAAGGAACTGACAGTCTCCGCGGTCTCTCTTGGCATGTCCCCGCAACGCGCACGGACGGAAGGGCATGGCTTTGTCCTATACGAGCCCACCATGTGCGGTTGGTACCTGCTCGCACTGGAGGAAGTGGCCGCAGCCTGTCGTGCCCGCGGTCGCACGGCACACGCATCCTGGGCGGAGGGCACCGGTGACGCAGTGTCGGAAGCGATGGAGAGGTTCCTCTGGTGGGAGGAAGGCCATGTCTTCGTCGCGTACGACGTGGTCGGACGCCGGCAGCTCCGTGGTGTCGGGGCGATGGGACTCCTTCCAGCCGCTGCCGGCAGGGTGGCGGAGCGAGGATTGTCGGCCCGGGTCGCGGAGCATCACCTTCACCCGGGAGCACCGATGTGGGGGCCGAAGGGCTTCGCGGCGGGGAACGTCAGTCCTCGCGCGGGCGTGCGCGCATACGTGCAATGGGACGGGAACGCGGTCTGGGGCGCGACGGCCTACTGGGCCCATCTCGTCGCTCTGCGAACCGGGAACCTGGAGGCCGCAGTCCGCCTGCGCTCCGAGCTCGAGACACTGGTCCGCGCCCACGGCTTCCGCGAGTTCTACGACGCCTGGACGGGCGAGCCCGGAGGAGCAGGCGCCGAATCCGGCTTCACGTGGCCTGCCCTGGTGCTCGAGATGGCCGGTAACGAGCGCTCCTACCTGCATGGCGCGGTTTGAACGTCGCCCCAACGACCGCCATGAAGGCTCGTACACTGTGGTTATGCCATCCGATCGCCTGCCCCACGCCTTCCCCCGGTTTGAAAGCGTGGAAGAGGAACGACGCCATCGCAAACAGCGGCTGGCGGCTGCGTTCCGAGTCTTCGGCCGGCTCGGCTTCGACGAAGGCACAGCCGGTCACATCACCGCCCGCGATCCCGAACTCAGCGATCACTTCTGGGTGAACCCACTCGGCATGAGCTTCCGTGACATCCGTGTCAAGGACCTCCTGCTGGTCAACCATCAGGGCGACGTGGTCGAGGGCACCTGGCCGCTCAACCTGGCCGCCTTCGTCATTCACTCGCAAATCCACGCGGCGCGTCCTGACGTCGTGTCCGCCGCGCACGCGCACTCGGTGCACGGCAAGGCATGGTCTTCGCTACAGCGGCCGCTCGACCCGCTGACCCAGGACGCCTGCGCCTTCTACGAAGACCACGTCGTGTTCGACGACTACACGGGAGCGGTGTTCGACATCGAAGAGGGCAAGCGCATCGCGCACACGCTCGGCGGCGCCAAGGCGGTCATCCTGGCCAACCACGGCCTCCTCACGGTGGGGCACACGGTGGACGAGGCGGCCTGGTGGTTCGTCACCATGGAGCGCAGCTGCCAGGCCCAGCTGCTGGCAGAGGCCGCCGGCACGCCCGTGCCAATCAGACACGAGGTTGCCCAAACGACTGCCGGCCAGACCGGTGGCCACCGTGTGGGCTGGATGCAATTCCAACCTCTCTGCGACCGGGTCATGGCCGAGGAGCCCGACCTGCTCGACGAGTAGAGCCGATTCGCTCCTTTCGAAGGAGCACCGCAGGCCCGTCGAACCGGCCGGTTAGTGTTGAGCCGGTCGACGCACACCCAGGGGGCGGCACAATGGCGATCACAGAGAAGAAACAGTGGTCCGCTTTGCCGGTCCCCTATCCGATCGAGCAGCTGGACCGGGTGCCCAAGGAGCGCTATTTCGACCCGGAATTCTTCGCCATGGAAGCCGAGCTGCTCTGGCCGCGGACATGGCAGATGGCCTGCCGTCTGGAGGAGATCCCGAAGGCCGGTGACTTCGCGGAGTACGAGATCCTCGACCAGTCAGTTATCGTCGTCCGCACCGAAGATCTCGGTGTGCGCGCGTTCCACAACGTCTGCCGTCACCGCGGTGTCCGTTTCGCCCGCGGGAGGGGTTCGCGCCGCGGCGGGTTCGTCTGCCCGTTCCACGGCTGGTGCTACGGAACCGACGGCCGCAACACCCGGGTGACTCAGCCCGGGTCGTTCTCCGAGCACAACCTCGAGCCGCCTGAGCTCGACCTGACTCCGGTTCGCTGCGAAGCGTGGGGAGGCTGCGCCTGGATCAACCTCGACGACACGGCCCCACCCCTGCGCCAGTGCATGGAGCCGATGGCCGGCGTGCTCGATGCCTGGAAGGTGGAGTCGCTGCGAGCCGAGTGGTGGTACGCCTGCCGCCTTCCGGCCAACTGGAAAGCCGCCGAGGAGGCCTTCTTCGAGCAGTACCACGTGTTGCAGGCACACCCCCAGCTCCGTATCCCCGGCCGCTTCCCTCCCGGCAACCCCGCCGATTTCGATCCAAGAGCCTTTGTCGAAGCCGAACTGCGCTACCTGCGCACCATGAGCGAGGGCATGGCCGGGATGGTGCACGCGAGCGACGTGCAGATCGCCGAAGAGACGGCAGACCTCGAGCTCCCCGCCGACTACGAACTGGCCCGCGCGGCGTGGGAGAGGAACCTCAACGAGGTGGTGACCCGAACACACCGCGAGCAAGGGTGCGACATTCCCGACCTGAACGAGCTGGAGGACCAAGGCCTGAACGAGCCGATGGGCTACTGCTTCCCGCACTACTTCGTCCTCCCCATGTACAGCAGCGCCTCCGCCTACCGGTTCCGTCCTCTTGGCCCGGAGGAGACGCTCATGGAGATCTGGTCGCTCACCCGCTTTCCGGAAGGTGCCGAGCCGGAGACGCCACCGATCCCCGAGGTGTGGGAGTTCGACGACCCGCGCTGGCCACCCATCCCGACCCAGGATTTCTCCAACATCCCGAAGCAGCAGCGCGGCCTGCACGCGCGCAGCTTCGAGTACATGCGCCTCTCGGAGCGAAACGAGGGTCAGATCTCCAACGTCCACCGCGTCATCGACGGCTTCCTGGCTGGGCTGCCCCACGAGAGGCTCCTGCGGGCGCTGCCCAAGATCAACGTGAACCCGCTCGAAATGCCCATCGTCGAGATCGACTTCTGACCGACTGATCAACGACATGAGATTCGGAACCACATGAGATTCGGGCTCGACGTCGCACAGCAGCGGGTGTCCTGGGACGAGCTCGTCCGCAGGGTCCGCCTGGCCGAGGATTGGGGCTTCGACGGGGTATGGGGCTTCGACCACTTCCAGCCGATGTACGGCGAGGGCCCCGGCGAGACCTTCGAGGGCATGACCACCCTGGCCGCACTGGCCAGCCTGACGTCGCGCGTCCGGTTGGGGCTCCTCGTCACGGGAGTGACCTACCGCCACCCGTCCGTCTTGGCCGCCCAGGCGGTCACCGTCGACCACGCGTCGCACGGGCGCCTCGAGCTCGCGCTCGGGGCGGCCTGGTTCGAGAAGGAGCACCGCGAGCTCGGAATCCCGTTCCCACCGTTGGCCGAGCGGTTCGATCTCCTCGAGGACACGCTCCAGATCGTCACCGGGCTCTTCACCGGCGAGACCATCTCCTACAACGGGCGCCGTGTGTCTCTGCACGAGGCGTTCCTGCAGCCCCGCCCCGTCCAGCTCCCCCACCCGCCGATTTGGGTGGGTGGCACCGGTCCCCGCCGGACTTTGCTGCTGGCGGCGCGCTACGCCGATGTTTGGCACGCGTTCGGCACGCCGAACTCACTGCGCGACGCCTTTGCCCGTCTGGATCGACTGGCCGAAGAAGCGGGCCGGGACCCGGATTCCATCCTTCGGGCCGGGTCGTTGTCCCTCGACGACCTGGAGACGGCTCGCCGGCACGCGGCGAAGTGGCGCGACGCTGGCTACGGCTACCTGGTCTGCGGGTGGCCGGGGGATGGGGAGCCACAGGTAGACGCCTTCGTCCGCGATGTCGCATCGGAGTTCGCCGATCCGCGCTGAGCCCCATTCGACCCCGCTACTGGCTGCCGTATCGTTGGCTTATCGCGAGGGGAAACTGGGCTGATGGACGACCAAGAACTGCTTGCTGACCAGATGGCGTACTACCGCGCACGCGCACCGAAGTACGACGAGTGGTGGCAGCGCAGCGGTGCTTATGACAAGGGTGCGGAGACCGCCGAAGAATGGGACCGCCAAGTGGATCAGGTCGAAGAGGCTCTGGGCACCTTTTCGGTTCGCGGCGAGGTCTTGGAGTTAGCGGGCGGCACCGGGTGGTGGACAGAGCGTCTCGCGCGGACGGCTGAACACCTGAAAGTCATCGACTCCTCACCTGAGGCGCTGGAGATCAATCGGGCGCGTACGGGTAGAGCTGATGTCGAGTACATGGTCAAAGACCTCTTCTCGTGGACGCCGGACGACCTCTACGACGTGGTGTTCTTCTCGTTCTGGCTCTCGCACGTGCCCCGCAGCCGGTTTTCAGCTTTCTGGTCGATGGTGCGTTCGTGCCTTTCACCAGGCGGTCGAGCCTTTCTCATCGACAATCACAGCGATCCGATCCTGACAGCACGCGGGAGAGACCCCTACATCCTCCAGTACGAGCCGGATCGGCATGTGAGACACGTAGGTGATGGTCGCGAGTACAACGTGGTGAAAGTCATGTACGAGCCGGAGGAACTTGAGACCCAACTGACAAATCTCGGCTGGATCGCCGAGATCAGGGCGACTCGCTGGTTCCTGTTCGGTTCAGCTCGTCCTAGCTAGGGGAACCCTGCCTCAGAACGCCGGGTCTGCGACTGGGGTCGAATAGGCCAACTCAGCGGCAATCGGAGGTTCAAGCCACTAATTGTCGACGCCCTCGGCCTTGGATTTGATGCTAGATCCTTCTTCCTGAAAGTCGTGTCATGGATCGCCGGAGTACGTGGTTGGCGTTGGGGTCGGTAAGTGCCCTGTGGTGTTATGAATACTCAGAAATCCCTGCGCCTTCATGCAGCCGTTCGTCCAGTCGGAGCGTGATGCAACGCGGGCGGGGACGTTCTGACAGTTATACCCTGGCGAGTTGATCGCTCTGTCCCAGCCCTGCTGATACGATTCAGCGGGACCGGATGATCCGCACGCTGCGAGACTCACCGCCATTCCCACTAGAGCGACCGACACCAAGCGACAGCGAGATCGTCCACGATGAGGTGGAGCGACCCTTCTTGCAGTGCGAACTGGCGAGCTGCCCACGCCGGCCGCCGGCAGCGCGGCGACCGCGATACCCACTCGTGCACCCCACTTAGGTACTTGTAGCACTCTGTAGCCCTTTCCGAGAATGGCGGGCAAGGTAGCAGCGGCCTGTCCGGACGACACGAACAGCGACAGCGACGGAGGAACCTGCGTCGGACATACGTGAGCTGATCTGACTCCGACGGAACACGACTTGACCCCAGATGTATTCACGTCGTAGTCTGACATTAATTGAGAACGGGCCTCTGGAGGCAAGTGTGGGGGACGTCTACTACGACCAGTACAGCGTCGAGATCAACGCTGACCCGTACCCCGTGTACAGGAGGCTGCGCGAGGAAGCGCCGCTTTACTACAACGAGGAACACGACTTCTTCGCGCTGAGCCGGTACGAAGACGTCGAGAAGGGGCTCCTCGACGCCCAGACCTACATCTCGGGCAAAGGCGCCATTCTCGAGCTGATCAAGGCCGACATAGAGATGCCGCCCGGCGTCATCATCTTCGAGGACCCGCCGGCCCACACCATTCACCGCCGTCTGCTGTCGCGGGCGTTCACGCCGCGACGCGTCGCCGAGCTGGAACCGAAGATCAGAGAGTTCTGCGCACACAGCCTCGACCCTCTCGTCGGCACCGACCGGTTCGACTTCATCGCCGACCTGGGCTCACAAATGCCGATGCGCGTGATCAGCATGCTCCTGGGCATCCCCGAGAGCGACCAAGAGGCCGTGCGCGACCACACGAACGCCAACCTCCGCACGGACGAGGGCGAACCCATGCGGGTGTCGGAGAACTTCGTGACCGGAGCGATGTTCGCCGACTACGTCGATTGGCGGGCCAAGCACCCCTCCGACGACATCATGACCGAGCTCCTCAACGTGGAGTTTGTCGATGAGACCGGAACCACCCGCAGGCTGCACCGCAGCGAACTGTTGACGTACCTCGAAGTTGTCGCCGGCGCTGGAAACGAAACGACGACTCGCCTGATCGGATGGACCGCGAAGGTGTTGGCCGATCATCCCGATCAGCGGGCACAGGTTGTTGCGAAACCCTCACTGATTCCCAACGCCATTGAGGAGATCCTCCGCTTCGAGTCACCGGCTCCCCACGTGGCCAGATGCGTCGCTCGTGAGGATCTCGTCGTACGCGGCACGAAGATTCCTGAGGGGAGCGTGATGCTCTTTCTCGTCGGCTCGGCCAACCGGGATGATCGTCGCTTCCCCGACGGTGATGGCTTCGACATCCATCGGCAGGTGGGTCGGCACTTGACGTTCGGAAACGGGATCCACCTCTGCATGGGTGCCGCCCTGGCCCGCATGGAGGGCCGCATCGCACTCGAGGAGGTGCTCTCCCGATTTCCGAAATGGGAGATCGATGTGGAGAACGCCCGCCTGTCCCCCACCTCGACCGTTCGGGGTTGGGAGACGCTTCCCGCACTCGTCGGCTAGTCCATCGCTGACGATGGCTCTCTCGCAGAAGCCAAACCAGAGGCACTACAACAGCCCCGTACGACGCCAACGGGCGAACGAGACCCGTGAAAGCATCATTGAGGCAGGGTGCGCGTTGCTTCGTCGTTCGTCCATCCGCGACTGGCGCGCCCTCACGATTCGTGGCGTCGCCGAGCAAGCGGGGGTCAACGAGCGTACGGTGTACCGGTATTTCGGGAACGAGCGCGGCCTCCGGGACACGGTGATGCACCGGCTGGAGGGGAAGGCTGGGATCGACCTCGAGGGCATGCAACTCGAGGACGTCGCCGACGTGGCCGCCCGCATCCTTGGCGCCGTGTCGATGTACCCGCTGAGACCGAAGCGATCGCTGGACCAGACGCTCACCGACGCCAACGTTCGTCAAAGGAACGCTCTCCTCGGGGCTCTCGAGGACGCCGCCGCCGAGTGGTCCGAGTCGGAGCGCACCGCGGCGGCCGCGCTGTTCGACGTCCTGTGGAGTGTCGGGACCTACGAACGCCTCGTCTCAGACTGGGCGATGGATAGCGACCAGGCGATCCGCACGGTGACGTGGGCCATTGGCCTGGTCCACGACGCGGTGAGGGTGGGTGACCGGCCCGCCTGAGCGGGTCCCATTTAGGCCACTTCGGGGCGACTCTTACGTCGACCGCGTCCGTTCGTGCGCGTCGCCGTCGCGCCGAGCTCCTGCATCACCTCGTTCGATCGCTCGACATCGAACTCGTTCCCGCTCGCTCGTAGCTCGGCGAGGAGATCGACGAGTTGGTTCCGCTGCCGCTCGGAGAGGCCGATGCGGTGGTACACGGTGTTGTTCAGGTCCTGCGTCGCCTCCGAGGCGACCTTGCGGCCACGTGCGGTGATCTCTGCCAGCGTGGTGCGCGCGTCCGAAGGATGCGGGGCGCGTCGAACGAGCCTGTCGTCCTCGAGCCGATCGATGATGTTCGTGACCGTGGCCGGAGGAATCCGAAGGGTCTTGCTGATCCAGCTCAGGGTCATAGCCGAAGCCGGGTCCGTGGCCAGCCAGGCGAGCACTTCGTACCTTGCGAAGGTGAGGTCATGGCTTCTCACCACTTTGTTCACTTGGTCGTTGAGGAGCTGTGAGGAGCGGAGAATCGCGCTGAACACCGCCATCCCGGAGGCGGCCTCAGGGTCCCAGCGCTCCAGCCACACGCGACGGGAAGCTTCGACGACGTCGAAGGGAGCGGCCTCGAAGCCCATGCCGGAAGGATACGGCGTCGGCGGGTTGGCCTCAGGTCTCCTGGAGGAGCGTGGCACCGATGATCCCTTCTTTCTCGAGGGCTTCGATCTCCGGCTGAGTGAGGCCCAGCTCTGCCAAGAGCTCCTCGTTGTGCTCGCCGAGGAGCGGCGCGTGCCGTTGGTGCCAGTGCTCAGGACCGTTGGAGAGCCGCATCGGAAGTGTGCTGTACCGAGAGCTTCCGATCACCGGATGAACCAGCTCCTCGAAGAAGCCCCGGGCCTCGACTGGTGGAAGGTCGGGCTGGACGTGGGGCAGCATGACCTTGCCGACCGGCACACCTGCCTCCCACAAGAGATCGACGATCTCATTGGCCGATCTCTTCCGGCACCACTCCTGCAGAAAGCCGTCTATGCGGTCCTGGTGCTGCACGCGCCCGGCCATCGACTCGAGCGCGGGGTCCACGGCCCACTCCGGCTCTCCCAGCACGCGGTGTAGCGACCTCCACTGCTCGTCGGTGGCGACCGCGAGCGCGACCCAGGAGTCGTCGCGGCCGTAGTCGTCGGGGCCTGCGGCCTGATAGAGGTTTTGCGGCGCGGCGCCCGGTCCGCGGTTCCCAGCTCGGGACAGTAGCGCTCCATAGGCCGAACGCTCGATCGGCTGCTCCGCGGCGACATTGACCGCGGCATCAACCATTGCCGCTTCCACGAGGCCGCCCTCACCGGTCCGCTCACGGTGCTCGAGCGCGAGCATCAGGCCGAACACCGCGTGCAACCCGGCGTTGGAGTCGCCGACGCAGTACGGCTCAATCGGAAGGAGGTCGGGGTGCCCGGTGAGCCAGGTCAGTCCCGAGGCGTCCTCGATCACGAACGCGAACGCGGCAAGGTCGCGCCACGGTCCCTCGAGCCCGAAGCCCGGCATCCGGACCATGATGAGGTCGGGCCGATCGGCACGTAGCGTCTCGTAGTCGAGACCCAGCTGGTTCAGCACCCGCGGCGTGTAGTTCTCAATTACCACGTCGCATGTTGCGACCACTTGGCGCACCAGCTCGATGCCGCGCGGATCGCTGAGGTCGATCGCCAGGCTCTTCTTGTTCGTGTTGAGCGCGGAGAAGATCGGCCCCCGCTCCCAGAACTGGTCCTCGGTCTGGGGAACGCCACCTACGAGCCGCACGCCGTCGGGCCGCTTCGGCGACTCCAGGTGGATCACCTCCGCGCCAAGGAGCGCGAGCACATGGCTCGCGAGTGGGCCGGCCCAGAAGGCGGTCATGTCCAGCACGCGCAATCCCTCGAACGGGAGTCGCGACGGCCCGGAAGGATTCGTCGTCCGAGCGCGCCCGTTGGGCCTCCGCGACAGCAACGCGTCCATGGAGTGCTCGCCCAGTTTCGGTGCCGCCTCGGGCGGGCGCAGGCGCACCGCCCCCAGCCGGTAGGGGGGGCCGGGGTTCACCGCCCCGTCCCGCGGGTTGGAGACGAACGTCCCGCGGGCCTCGAAGTGCTCGAACGATGCGATGTTCGACCCGTTGGCGACGGGCGCGTTGGGGATCCGTAGGGCCGACGTCAGGTCGAGCACTTCCGCGGCGGTATGCGCGGCGATCCAGGCGTTGATCGTCGGCTCCAGCGCGGTCCGGTCCAAGAAGAGCTTCGGATCCTCGGTCCACTCGGGATGCTCGACCATGGCGCAGAAGTCCAGCCATTGTTGGCCGGTCCCGACACCGAGGCCGACCAGCCCGTCGCTCGCGGCGCCGACACCCGGGGTTGGCACGAACCGGCGTCGCCGCATCGGCCGTCCCAGCTGGTCGTTGAAGGTCACCGGGTAGTAGGTGAGGCAGAGCGACAGGGTCTCGAGCATCGACACGTCGACGAGCTCCCCGTCCGAGCCGCTCCGTCGCAGGACGGCCAGAGTGCCAATGGCGGCGACGAGACCCGAGAGCCACTCTCCGATCTGCCCCCCGACGAACACCGGGGCGCGGTCGGGCCGTCCCCGAGCCAGCCCGACGGCAGCTCCTGACCAGGCCTGCAGGGTGAACTCGGTGACGGCCTTGTCGCTCCATGGGCCCTCGAGGCCGAAGGGGGTGATGGACGTGACGCGCAGATGAGGGTGCCGTCGAAGCATCTCGGGCGGCGCGAGCTGAGGGTGCGCGGCCACCTGGGAGCCGCGGGACCAGACGACCGCGTCGGCCGACGAGAGCAGCGCGTTCAGCGAGCCGAGCTGGTCGGCTTGCCCCACGTCGGCCACGACGCTTCGCTTCGACGCGTTGAGGAAGTTGAAGAGTGCGCCGTCCTCCTCGGGCGCGATGGACGCGCCGGAGGCCGACCAGCGCCGCAGCGGGTCGCCGTCGGGCGACTCGACCTTTATGACCTCTGCACCGCCATCGACGAGCAGCTTGGTGCAGTACGCTCCGCCGATCCACGTGGAGAGGTCGATGACGCGCCGGCCGCGCAACGGCGGGTCAGGCGGTGTCGTGGCAGGCGGGCTCTCGGGTGCCCCCGGATGAGACTGCGTCACGGTCAACGGTTCGGTCGTTCGCTCAGTCGGCGTCGGGGCGCCGGCGACCGGACCGGCTCAGCCGCCACTCAGGTGGGTAGGCATTGTCGTTGTTCTTCACCTCGACATTGAGACCCGCGTCCATTGTCTCCATGCTGAGGTTCGCCCGCTTGCCGTCCACGTCGTTGCGCGCTGTCCCGCCCATCGACTCGAGCCAAGCGCTGAGCATGCTGCCCATATACTCGCCTTGCTGCTGCTTGAAGATCTCAAAGAAAACCTTCTGCATGAAGACCGTGTCGGTCGGCCGCGTGCGGGCGCAAGCCCGCGCGTACTTGTCCACCTCGGCTTCGAGGTCTGCTCGGGGCACGACGCTGTTCACGAAGTTGCACTCGTACATCTCTTTGGCAGTGAAGGGCCGGCCCGTGAACACCATCTCCTGGAACTTGCGCAGGCCCATCATGGTCGCCCATTGCCACATGCGAGGCGCCCACCCGACGTAGCGGAAAGCGGGATGGCCGAAGAGTGCGTCGTCGGACGAGATGACGATGTCGGCATCACCGGCCTGGTAGAAGTGCCAGCCGTAGCAGTAGCCCTTCACCTCCAGGATGCTGATCTTCTTGAAATCCTGCAGGCTGCGGCAGCCGGATCTTGTGTTGCCGTACCAATGCAGGAGAGAGGCCCCGGCGCGGTAGGAGCGAGGACTCGGCATGGTGACGTCCTCGTCCACGTCGATCCCGAACTCCTCGTGCAGCGAGGTGCCCGCCGCCTGCTTGGCCATCAGCTCGTCGAGGTCGGCGCCACTGCCGAGGTGGTCACCGACGCCGCGCACGACGAGAACCTTGACGTCGTCGTCGATGCTGGCCTTAAAGATCAGGTCCGCGTAGCGCTTGCGGGCGGCGATGGTCGGAATGTTCAACTGGTCGGGACGGTTGAGGGTGATCGTCGCGACGCGGGTGCTGGGGTCCTTCTCGTAGAGGATGATCTCCTCTGCCGGCGGGACGTCGACGTCGGTCATGTCAGCTGCTCCTTGTCTCACGGAATGGAGCGCTCGAGAGCAGCTCCGGGCCGGTAGCGGTCAGGACGACCGGCTCTTGGCCGTACAACGCGCCGACGCCCTCCTTCCAGACGTAGGCGGTGAGCGCCAGCACCATGCCGGCCTCGGCGTGCTGCTCGGCGGCCTCCTGCGGGAGGGCGTGCGTCACCAGCGGGAGGTCGAACCCGAGCCCCAGGCCGCGCGC
>JBPYFR010000202.1:0-20080 GCA_051985685.1 Acidimicrobiales bacterium | reverse complement strand
AGAAGTGGGGCGAGACGATCAAGGCGCTGGTGGTCGCGCGCGACGGCGCGGCCGTCACTGAGGCAGAGCTCATCGCGCACTGCCGCGACCGGATGGCCCACTTCAAGGCGCCGACGAGCGTGGAGTTCCGCGCCGCGCTCGAACGAACGGCCACGGGGAAGCTGCAGAAGTACAAGCTGCGCCAGCCCTACTGGGCCGGGCGAGAGAAGTCGGTGAACTGACGGGAGTGCGTCACCAAGAGGCTCAGGGGGCGCGCTGAGTGCCGTCCGGCGCCGTCGGGTGGGGGTGGGAGCGCTCATCGAGCACGAGATGGGTGCCCGGCCCGAAGGCGACGGCCACGTCCCCTGCGACGAGCCGGCGCAACGGGTCCCCGACGATGGCGCGACGCCAGCCTGAATCGAGCCGGCTGGTTTCCCCGCACAGGAGTTGTGACAGGTCGGCCCGGGTGGCCAGCAGCGCCTGGTCGAAGCCGAGATCGTCGGCGATCTGACGGACGAGGCCTGAACACACGGCCACGGCGGCCGCCGGAGCGGGCATCTCGCGTCCCTCCTGTGGCATGTGCAGTTGTCCGGAGGGCAGGTCCAGCCCGCGTCGCACCGCCTTCAGGATCTCGGCGGCCCGGCCCTGGCTCAGGTGACGCCCGTCCACGCCGCGGGCGCGCCGCAGCTCGTCCACTGTGCGCGGCGGCCGCTGCGAGATGGCGAGCAGCCCGAGGTCCGAGAGGATCGTGCGCCGGGGCCGGTTGGTCGAGGCCGCCTTGCGCTCCCGCCAGGCCGCGACCTCCTGGGCCACGCCCCGCGAGCGGCGCGGCATGCTGCGGATGTCGCCCAGCTTCCACCAGGCCTCCTCCGGATCGCGCGTCGGGGTACGGTCGCCGAGCACCTGGTCGCACTCGCTCAGGGCCCATTCGAGCCGGCCGAGCGAGCGGAGACGCTCGGTGAGGACGGCCCGCAGCTCCAACAGGTGGGCGACGTCGTTGACGGCGTAGGAGACCTGACGCTGGGACATCGGGCGTTCCAGCCAGTCGGAGAGCCGGTCGGCCTTGGGGAGCGTGAAGCCGAGCATCTGATCGACGAGACGCGACAGCGAAGGCGAGGACAGACCGAGGAAACCGGCCACGATCTGGGTGTCGAAGACCGTGGCCGGAACGGTCCCGCAGGCGGCCATGAGGATGTCGAGGTCCTGCGCTGCCGCATGCCCGACCGCCACGCCCGGGCCCCCGAACAGCCCGGCCAGGGGAGCGGGGTCCACGGCGAGCGGATCCACCAGGGCCACGTCACCGGCCCAGCTGATCTGGATCAGAGCGAGTTGGGGGACGTACGTGCGTTCGGTGTGGAACTCGGTGTCGAACCCGTAGAACTCCTCGCCGCCAACCCGGGCCACCAGCGCCTCGAGACCGGCGCGGTCGGCCACCATCGTGGCCGGCGAGGCGGGTGCGCTCATCTGCGTTGGACCCTACCGGCCGTCCCGGGCCCAGCCGAGGCGGCCGGCGGTCCGGACCCCTTCGCGTGTTCTCTGCAAAAACCGGCTCAGAGCGCTGCTGTGACTCAAGGTCACCGGTTTATGTGTCGGAAATCTCGACGAGCGCGCCGAGGCGTCGTCCGGAGGGGGACGGGTGAAGAAGGTCAAGAAGCTGTTCCGCCGGCGCGGGGTCGAGGAGCCCGCGCCGGGGTCGGACGCGGACATCGAGGGCCGGGTCTCGGGCCCGGATGACCGCAGCTTCTCGCCGGAATGGTCGAGGAAGGGCGTCCAGACGATGCTGCGTGAGTTCGGCGCGGGTGGCGCCGGCCCCGCGGCCGTCGGTGCCGGAAGGGCGGTGCACACTCTCCGGTACGACCAACTGTGGCAACTGTCCATGGCCGATCCGCACACCGGGCTCGTCAACCAGCTGTTGCTGCTCGATCGCCTCACCCAGGCCCTCGTCCGGCGGCACAGGCACGGCGGGGAGGTCGTGGTGTGCAGGATCGACCTGCACAACCTCGACGAGGTCAACCAGATGCACGGGTACACCACGGGCAACGCGGTGCTGAGCGAGACGGCCCGGCGCCTGACGTCGGTGGTGCGGGCGGAGGACACGCTGGGCCGCGTCGGCGGCACCGAGTTCGCCGTCGTGCTGGCCGTGGACGGCGCGCCGGCAGTGGGTGCGCTGGCGCGCCGGCTCCGCCGCGCTCTCGACGAGCCGATGACGGTGGGCGGACGGCGCATCCTCCTCCAGGCCGATCTCGCGGTCGCCCTGGCGGCGCCTCAGGAGTCGGCCGAGGATGTCCTGGCGCGCGCCGGGCGTCTCAACCGGACCGGCGGCCACGGCTGAGCGGGTTCCGCCCCGCAGCTCAGGCGGGAGCGCGCGGCGCGGAACACACTTCGGTGAAGCCGTCCTCGAGGCAGGCGGCGAGCTTGGCGCTGTCAGGGATCGCGCGGGCGTCGGCGGTGATGCCGATGCAAGCCCGACCGGCGGAGGAGACGAGCGATACGTTGAGCGCGGCACCAGACGGCGGCGCGAACGCATAGATACCCTCGACGGCCGCGCCCGAGATCGTGGTCGGGAACGGGGGGCCGGGGATGTTGGTGACACAGACGTCGGTCCCTTTGAGCATGGCGCCCCAGAGGCCACGGGCAACGGGAGCGGGCAGCGTGCTGAGGCCGGTGGCCAGAACGTCGCTCACGCCCAGGCCCGGAGATTGCTTCCACGCGCGGGTCTGGGTCTGGACCTCGGCCACCAACTCGGCGACGTCGGCATGGAAGGGAATCACGAAACGGGCCGGGACGAAGTGGTTCCCGCCGCCCTCCTCGCCGCGCGCGCGGACGTTGATGGGCATCAGCGCGCGAAATCCAGGGCTGACGACGCCGCGCTGCTCGTGGTACCGGGTGAGGCCTCGCACGACCGAGGACACGAAGACGTCGTTGACCGTGCCGCTCCACGCCCGAGCCGCGCCGGTCAGGGCGTCCAGGTCCAGATTGAGGATCTCGGCGTGACGGCGGACGCCACGCCCCGTCATGATCGGCGAGATCGGCCGGCCGGCCGGCGCCATGAGCCTGGCCACCGACCCTCCTAGCGAGCCCAGCCGATTGATCGACCGGAAGGGGTGGAAGAGCGCGTCTCTCGCGTCGTCAACCAGCTCGACGGCACGGGCCAGGTCGCCACCGCGGCGGAGCGGACTCGACGCGGCGGTCTCGTTCGCGCGCGCGGGCGAGTGGGGCGAATCTCGGGACATCTCGTGGAGTACCCTTTGGGGCGCGTCGGCCAGGTCGAGGAGATGTGCAAGGACGGCCAGGCCGCCCACCCCGTCGATCACGGCGTGATGGATCTTCACGAGCAGAGCGGACCGGCCGTCTTCGAGATCCTCCGCGAGGACGGCTTCCCAGAGGGGGACCGCGGCATCGAACGCGCCCGAGGCCATCGACTGGGCCAGGTCCAACACGTCGCGCGTTCCCGCGTGCTGAGGCAAGCGCAACCGCCTGACGTGGTCTCGAAGTTCGAACCCGTCGTCTTCGACGAACTGCGGGCGGCCCCGGCCCGGAAACCGGGTCACGGCGCGAGCGCGGAGCCTCGGCACCGTCTCGGTCAGGCCGACGATGCGAGCCCGTACCTCGGTCCACTCCGGCGCAGACGCGAGCACGACGAGCGCCACGATGGTTGGCCGCAGCACCGGGTCGGCCCCGAGCGCCCAGAGCAAGGCGTCGGATCCGCTCATGGTGTCGGCGGTCCCGTTGACCGGTTCTGCCACTGTCAGGCTCCCTCCCTTGGTCCAGTGTGCGAGAGGCCCCAGGGACGGGAATAGAGGCACGAGTCGCCGTTGTCAAGGGCCCGCGGACAGCCACGGCGTACCCACGAATTTCCGCCTGTGTCGTAGGCCGGACCATCTGGGTGGACGTAGCATCGGGGGCGGCCCGTCGCCGGCGCAAGTACGCCGGTGGGGAAGGGGACGACCATGACCACGACGGCGGAGACGATTCCGGCTCCTGCGCACGGGGGACTGGCCAACGCACTCGGGCGGCGCCAGCTGTACCACTATCCCGACACGCTGCCCCGGATCGGCTACCTCTCCATCGTCGTGCTCACGACGATCATGCTCTACTACCTCTACTACGTGGAGGGGGCGGTCACGCCGCTGATGCTGCCCTCCCTCCACATGTCGTTCCAGTTCTTCTTGTACCTGCTCGTCGCGTCCAACGCGATCGGCGCCTTCAGCGCGTTCATCGGCGGACTCTCGGACAAGATCGGCCGGGCCAACCTCACCATCTACGGGACCCTGGTGGTGGCGCTCATCCAGCTCTTTGCGATCCCCCACATCACGGACAGGTGGTGGTTCGCCGCCTCCTACTGCGTGATCGGGTTCGTCGAGGGCGTGATCCTCGTGTCGACGCCCGCGCTGATGCGCGACTTCTCACCGCAGATGGGGCGCGGGGTCGCGATGGGCTTCTGGGCGCTCGGCCCGACGATGGGCGCCCTGGCGGCGAGCCTGGTGGCGACGCACACGCTCGCCCACCTGAAGCCGTGGCAGGACCAGTTCATCATCTCGGGGCTCGTCTGCCTGGGCGTGGTGATCATCGCCTTCCTCTTCCTGCGCGAGCTCTCGCCGCAGCTGCGCGACCAGCTCATGGTCACCGAGCGCGAGCGGGCACTGATCGAAGCGAGGGCGATGGGAATCGACGTGGAGCGGGCGACCAAGCGCCCGATCCGCTCCATGATGAGGCTCGATCTCATCACCTCGTCGGTCGCCATCTCCGTGTTCCTGCTCTTCTACTACGCGTCGGTCAGCGTGCTCACGATCTACTGGGTGGTGACCTTCAACCGGACTACGCCCGACGCCAACGGGATCAACGTGTGGAACGCCGCCTTCCTGTCGGGCGCGTTGGTCGTTGCTGGTTTGCTGTCGGACTGGGTGCGCGTCCGCAAACCGTTCATGCTGGCGGGGGCCATCGGCGGCATCGTGATGTTGTGGTTCCTCATCATGCAGACGGACAACCCCCACACGGGGTACTACTCGAACGTCATCGTGATCGTGCTGCTCGCCATCGCCAGTGGGTTCGCCTACGCGCCGTGGATGGCCAACTACACCGAGCAGGTCGAGTCGCACAATCCCGCCCTCACCGCGTCGGGCCTCGCCGTGTGGGGATGGATCCTCCGCATCGTGGTGGCGCTGTCGTTCCTCGTACTGCCCCACGTCGTCACGACGTCGACGACGCTGGTCGACAACCAGACCGCGGCGACCGGCCTGCAGGCGATCCAGGCGGCCCAGCCCTATGCGCCCTCGGCGACGGGCTGCAGCTCCAAGCAAGCCCCGGCCAACGTCATTGCCGACCTCCAGGCGACCGGACAGCCGGGCCCGCAGACGCTGGCCACCATCCTCAGCGAGTGCAACAGCAGCCACAACCTCACGACGGCCCTCGGCGCCGCCGGCGGGCTGGCCAACCCGCAGGTCCAGGGGCTGCTGGCGTTCCAAACGCTCGGCACGTCGATCCAGAACGGCACACCGGTCAGCCAGGCCGAGATACAGAGCAAGGTGGGCGTCCACTCGCAGAACCTGGCCTCGCTCCTCGTCGCCGAGCAGAAGCTGCTTCCCGCCCAGAAGGCGTCGCCCGGGGAGTGGAAGCGCTGGTGGACGGTCTGCCTCATCGGCATGGCGATCTACGCGCTCCTCATCTTCACCATGCGGGGACGGTGGAGCCCGCGGGCAGCGCGCCGCGACTTCAACGAGCACGAGCGGCTGGTGACCGAGGAGCTGGCCAAGATGGTGGAGGAGCAGGCCGCCCCGGTCGCCTAGGGTACGGATCGCCGTTGAGCTGGGAGGCACCATGGCTCTTGCACTGGACGACCTGCGGGTGATCGATGCCGACACTCATCTGACCGAGGCCCACGACCTGTGGACGAGCCGGGCCCCGGCGAAGTACGCCGAGCGGGTGCCCAGGGTGGTGGAAGTGGACGGCCGGCCCATGTGGTACGTCGACGGCAACGAGCTCGGGTTCGCGGGTGGCGGGGGCGTCATCGACCGCGAAGGGGGCAAGGGCCGCGCCGCCGAAGCCCTGTACGAGTGGACGATCGACCGGATCCACGTGGGCGCGTACGACACGAAGGCGCGCATAGAGGTGATGGACGAGTCGGGCATCTGGGCGCAGGTCTGCTTCCCCAACTCCATCGGGCTCGGCGGCCAAGGGATCTCGGACGCGGTCAAGGACCCGGAGCTCAGGCTGTTGTGCCTTCAGATCTACAACGACGCCATGGCCGAGGTGCAGGCCGACTCGGGTCGGCGTCTCATGCCGATGCCGGTCCTGCCGGCCTGGGACGTCGACGCGTCCGTCGCCGAGGCCAAGCGGATAGCGAGCCTCGACCTACGCGGCGTGAACATCACGTCGGACCCCAACGACGTCGGCGGGCCGGACCTGGCCAACCGGGCCTGGGACCGGCTGTGGGAGGTCTGCGCAGACCTGGGACTGCCGGTCCACTTTCACATCGGCGCCAGCCTCACCACCATGACCTACTTCGGGACCTACCCCTGGGAGTCACAGGACGAGGACACCAAGCTCGCGATCGGGGGGACCCTCCTCTTCATCGGGAACGCACGGGTGGTCACGAACATCATCTTGAGCGGCATGCTGGACCGCCACCCCGGCCTGAAGATGGTCTCGGTCGAGAGCGGGGTGGGCTGGATCCCGTTTATCCTCGAAGCGCTCGACTACGAGATGTCCGAGAACGCCCCCAAGCAGCTCGCCGAGCTGTCGATGCTCCCGTCGGAGTACTTCCGCCGGAACCTGTATGCGACCTTCTGGTTCGAGAAGAACAACGTGCCCGCACTGATCGCGTCGGTGGGCGAGGACAACGTCCTCTTCGAGACGGACTTCCCCCACCCGACCTGTCTGTATCCCAAACCGCTCGACACGGTGGCCGAGAAGATGTCGACGCTGACGCCCGAAGTGCAGCGCAAGATCCTGGGCGAGAACGCGGCCGAGCTCTATCGCTTGTAGGGGGCGAGGCCCTGTTGGGGGCACCTCGGGAGCGCCTCTTTGTGTCGTCGCCGCGCGAGAGCGAGGTCTCGGCGCGCCCGCGACAGGCCGGTTTTCGTGTAGGTCAGTTGCCCACCGTGATGGAGACGGGCGCGCTCGTGGTGCTCACCTGGGGTTGGACGCCACGATCCGCAAGGTGGAGGTGCCGTTGGACGCGGGTCGAGCACCTTTCGAAGTCGGGGGCCGGGCGTGGGCGAGGGGGGACTTGAACCCCCACATCCTTTCGGACACAGGAACCTGAATCCTGCGCGTCTGCCTATTCCGCCACTCGCCCGGGTGACCGGCCAACAGTAGTCGCTGGGCTCCCGGGCTCCGAAGCGCCCGGCACCTCCGGCCCTCGGTGACCAGGTCGGACGCACGCCGAATCCCGTCTCAGCGGAGCAGGACAGTAATCTCTTGGCAACCATGGGACTCCAGCAGTTTGAGGAGCGCCTCGAGCGTCTGGTGGAGGGAACGTTGGCCAAACCGTTTCGGAGCAACCTCCAACCGGTCGAGATCGGCCGGAGGCTCACACGCGAGATGGACCTGCACCGGAGGGTGGGAGTGCGGGGACTCATCGCGCCGAACGTGTTCGCGGTCACCCTGTCGCCGACCGACGTGAGCCGGTTCGCGAACTTCATCGACGCGCTCTCGCGGGAGCTCTCCGACGCTGCCCGAGAGCACGCCCGGATCGAGTCGTACTCCTTCGTCGGACCCGTCGAGGTCGAGATCTTCGAAGGATCGAGCCTCAGGCCGGGCCGTTTCACCGTCACCGCCGAGGTGCGGGAGGGCGAGAACGGCGGGGTGCTGGCCGAGCTCGTCCTTCCCGACGGCCGCCGAGTGTCGATGGGTGCGGAGCCCCTGGTCATCGGCCGCCTCCCCGAGTGCGACGTCGTTCTAGCCGACTCCAACGTGAGCCGGCGTCACGCCGAGCTGCGGCGAAAGGACGACGGAGTGTTCGTGATCGATCTCGGCTCCACCAACGGCACGAGGGTGAACGGCACCCGCGTCCGGGAGCAGCTCCTTCACAACGGCGACGAGGTCACCGTGGGGTCCACGCGGCTCACCTTCGAAATGTCGTGAACGCACCGCACACGGTGGTGCCGATCGTCGCCACGCAAAACCTGAACGCCATCCTCCGGGTGATGCAGTGGGGCGTGATCGTTCTGATCTTCCTCTTCTTCCTGCGCGTCATCAGGGCGGTCTGGGTCGAGATGAGCCCGGCCACCATCCGCAAGACGAGATCGCAGAAGCGCCAGGAGAAACGCGAGGAGCGCGCCGCAGCCCCGCCACCCGAGCGACCGAAGCCGAGGCGTAAGCAGCTCTACCTCACGGAGGTGGAGCCGAACGGACACGCCGGTCGCACCTTCGATCTCGACGACGAGCTCACTATCGGACGCTCTCCAGGTTGTGGGGTGCCCCTGCCCGAGGACATCTACACGTCGACGTTGCATGCACGCCTCTTCCGTCACCACGAGCAGCTCTGGGTGGAGGACCTGGGTTCGACCAACGGCACGTTCGTGAACTCGGAACGGATTTCCCAGGCAATGCGTTTGGGGAAAGGTGACCACCTCCAGATCGGCGCCACCGTCTTCGAGGTGACGCGGTGACGGTGTTGCGATCAGGTTCGGCAACGCACGTCGGGCGCGTCCGCAAGGTCAATCAGGACATGCCGCTCGAGCGAACAAACCTTTACGCCGTCGCCGACGGCATGGGTGGGCACGCGGGCGGTGAGGTCGCGGCGCGGGTGGCGGTGGAGACGCTCGAGCACGCGTTCGACCGCGCACCCACCGCGGCCGGTTTGCGAGAAGCATTCTCCGAGGCGAACGACGCCATCTGGCAAGAGAGCCAGGAGAACACCGATCTGCGCGGCATGGGGACCACGCTCACGGCGATGGCACTGGTCGGAGGCGCCAACGGTCAAGACGTGTTGGCGCTGGCCAACGTCGGCGATTCCCGGGCCTACGTGCTCTCCGAAGAGGAGTTGATCCAGGTCACCGACGACCACAGCCTGGCCGAGGAGCGGATGCGCCACGGTGAGATGACCGAGGAGGAGGCTGCAGTGCACCCGCAGCGGCACATCCTGACCCGTGCCCTCGGGGTCTCCTCGGAGGTCGAGACGGACATGTGGGAGCTGCATTTGCGCACGGGCGACCGGGTCCTGCTCTGCAGTGACGGCCTCACCAACGAGGTCGGGCTGGACGAGATCGCGGCGATCCTGGTGTCGGTGACCGACCCCCAACGGGCGGCTCGGCAGCTGGTGGACGTCGCCAACGAGCACGGCGGTTCCGACAACATCACTGTGATCGTGGTCGAGGTGCAGGTGGGCGACCAGGGAAGCGACGCCCGCGCCGAGGTGCTCGTGACGCCGATCGGGTTGGACGCGGTCGCCCCGACAGGCGCTGTGAACGGCAACGCCGCCGAAGCGGCTGCGGTCCCGCTCATGGAACCGCCGGCCTCGGGACGCCGGGAAGCGGACGCCACCGGGCCGTCGATCTACGACACGCTCGCGCCCGGCATGCACGTCGGGTTCGGTGAAGAGTCGAGGACGTTGGCGGTGGAGGGCCCGCGTAGCGACGAATTCTTTCTCGGGTCGGACGAGCCGGTTGCGCGCACGTCGACCAGGGTGGCTCCTGCGCCCGCGCCCGTCCGCGAGGAGGTGCCCGAGAAGGAGAGCCGGGGAGCCCGCCGCAGGCGCCTCGGGATCCCCCGGCGCATCACGTTCCGGGTCCTGGCCTTCGTCGTGCTCCTGGCCGCGGTGCCGTTGGCGGCCTACTTCGTGCTGCGCTGGTACGCCTACGACAACTGGACCGTCACGGCCCAGGGCGATCAGATCGTCATCAAGCAGGGCCAGCCCGGCGGGGTGCTCTGGTTCCATCCGCGCTTGGCAGAGCGGACGCCCTACACCATCGCCGACATCCCCGTCACGACCGTGCCCTTGGTCAAGGCCGGAGTCCAAGAACCGTCGTTGGCCCGCGCCCGGCAATACGTGAGTGGACTGCGCGCACAGTCGATCGGCTCCAGCACAGCGAGCACGACGACGAGCACGTCGACGACGACGACCACCACCGGAGGCGCAGCAGTGTCCACCACGACTGCGCCGCCCGCGCCACCCGGAGCGGCGCCGTGAGGCGCATCGACGGGAGAAGGAGGATTGGCATCCTTTCGCGCACGGCCAAGGGGTGGCCGTGGTATCCCCGCCTAGGCTCAGGTCGCTATGCAACCGGTTGAGGCACCGCGCGTCTACTCGGGGCGGTACGAGCTGACCCACCTGGTCGCCCGGGGCGGGATGGCCCAGGTCTACCGGGCCATGGACCACCAGCTCGATCGTCCGGTCGCGCTCAAGGTCCTCTTTCCTGAGCTGTCGGTGGACCGTGCCTTCGTGGAGCGGTTCCGCCGCGAAGCTCAGGCAGCCGCCAACCTGTCCCATCCCAACATCGTGCCCGTCTTCGACTGGGGACACGACGACGGGACCTACTACATCGTCATGGAGTACGTCGAAGGCCGTCCCCTGTCCGCGGTCATTCGCGACCCGCAGCCACTCCCGCCCCAGGAGGTGGCGACCATCGGCGCCAGCGTCGCCGCCGCCCTCGCCTTCGCCCACCGTCACAGCGTCGTGCACCGTGACGTGAAGCCGGGCAACGTCCTCCTCACACGCGACAAGCAGGTGAAGGTCACCGACTTCGGCATCGCACGCGCGGTGAACACCGACGAGAGTCTCACCCAGACCGGGGCGGTCATGGGCACCGCGGCCTATTTCTCACCCGAGCAGGCCGAGGGGAAGTTGGTCGACGCCCGGAGCGACATCTATTCCCTCGGGGTCGTTCTCTACGAGATGTGCGTAGGCAGACCGCCCTTCACCGGCGACTCCCCAGTGGCGGTGGCCTCCAAGCACGTGCGTGACGATCCCGTGCTGCCTCGGGCCGTGAACCCGGCGGTGCCGGCGGCCCTCGAAGCCGTCGTGATGAAGGCCATGGCGAAGAACCCCGACGACCGCTACGCCTCAGCCGAGGAGCTCAGGGCCGACTTGCTCCGGTTCGCCGACGGACGGCCGGTCGAGGCCGGCGATCCGGCGGTCACCACAATGATGGCCGCGGCCGGTGCGAGCGCGACGACGATGATGACCGGCCACACTCAGACTCTCCCCCCGGTGGACCAGGCGCCGTTCGAGGAGGCCGACGCCGCCGAGCGCAAGAAGCGAACCCGTCGTCTGATCGCGCTCCTCATCGCTCTTCTGGTGGCGCTGGGCGTCATCGCCTACTTCCTGCTCCGATCCTTGGGCGTCTTCGGTGCCACTGTGACGGTTCCGAACGTGGTGGGCGACACCGTCGCCTCGGCCACCCAAACCCTGCAGAACGACCACTTGACCGTGGGCAGGACGACGTACCGCGCCGATCCGGCCGCGCACGGCATCGTGCTGAGCACGGACCCCCGGTCTGGGGCGTCGGTATCGAAGAACTCGGCGGTCGACTTGGTCGTCAGCAACGGGCCGAACATCCCGATCGTGCAGGTGCCAAGTGTGGTGGGCGATCAGCTCGTCACGGCGACCCAGGCGCTGCAGGCAGCGGGTTTGACGTCTTCACCGCGCATCAACTCCGTCTCGAGCACCCAGCCGCAGGGCACGGTCCTCGATCAGACCCCAGGTGGGGGTTCCAGGGTCAGGGCCAACGTGCCGGTCACCCTGACCGTCTCGGGCACCCAGACCTCCACCCCCGTGCCCAGTGTGCTGGGTCAGTCGCCGACCAATGCCGGCGCGACGCTGACCCGGGCGGGGCTCAACGTCGGAGGCCAATCGAGCGCGTGCTCGAACCAGTTCCCCTCGGGCTCGGTGTCGGATCAGAACCCGGCCGGCGGCGCCAGCGTGCCGCCCGGAACCGCGGTCGCCATCGTCATCTCGAGCGGGCCGTGCCCCGCCCCGACCACGACCACCACGGCGCCTCCTCCCACCACGACCACGGCGCCGACCACCACCACGACGACCAGCACAACTACGACCACCACGACGGCACCCGGTGGTACGGCTGCTCCGGCCGCCCTCCCCCCTGTCAGGGGGCGAAACGGCCACTAGGAAGGGCCGATCTCAGCCGGGCGCAGCCGTCGTGCTCAGTTGACCGAGGAAGTTGGCGAGAAGCGACGGCCCCGATGCCGTGAGCACCGACTCGGGGTGGAATTGGACGCCTTCGACGGCCAGCTCCCGGTGGCGCAGCCCCATGACGACGCCGTCCGTCGAGCTGGCCGTGACCTCCAGCTCGGGAGGGACCGAGTCGGGGCGCACCACCAGCGAGTGGTAGCGAGTGGCGACGAAGGGGTTGGGGAGGCCGGCGAAGAGGCCTGTCCCGTCGTGGTGGATCTCCGAGGTCTTGCCGTGCATCAGATGGGGCGCCGCGACGATTTCTGCGCCGTAGGCCTGCGCGATGCACTGATGGCCCAGGCAGACGCCGAGGAGCGGGATCTTCCCGGCCAGGGCCGCAATGGCGGCCAGGCTCACACCGCCGTCCTCGGGTCGTCCCGGCCCGGGCGAGATGAGCACCGCGTCGGGGCCCGCCACCGCGATGCCGGCGACGTCGATGGCGTCGTTGCGGAAGACGACGGGCTCGGCGCCCAGCTCGCCCAGCTCCTGGACCAGGTTGTAGACGAACGAGTCGTAATTGTCGACGACGAGGATCCGGGCGCCCATGGGCGGCCGATGGTACCCGCCCGCAAGAATCGGCCCGTTCGCGCTCGCTAACCTCTGCCTTCGTGGCCACCAAGACGAAGGGCCCCGGCGGCGCCTCTCGCAAGGGCAAGTCGGCATCGGGAAGGGCGTCGACGTCGAAAGTCGGCCGCTACAAGACGCCCGAGGAGAGCGGCCGCTACACCGCGCCCATCCCCAAGAACGTCCGCCACAGTCCAGCCTGGTTCGGCGCCCTCATCCTCATCCTGCTCATCGGCGGCGTCGCCGTGATCACGGTCAACTACCTCGGCCATCTGCCCTTCGCGGCCCACGGCTCGCCCTGGGGTCTGGTGGTCGGGCTCGCGATGATCTTCGCGGGCTTCCTCCTCGCGACGCGATACCGCTAGCGCGTCCGCCCCGCGCCAGGCTGATCCAAAGGACAGGGGACAGGTCTCTCCACACTCTCAACAGCGACGTTTAGAGTTCTGAGAGACACATGCCCGCCGTCTCTCTCCACACTCTCAACAGCGACGTTTAGAGTTCTGAGAGAGACACATGCCCGCCGTCTCTCTCCACACTCTCAACAGCGACGTTTAGAGTTCTGAGAGACACCGGCCCGGCGTCGAGCGCGACGTGGCGCCGCCGGTCCGGAGGACGTCGCGAGTCAGCCGAGGCGCTCGATGATCGTTGCGTTCGCCAGCCCGCCACCCTCGCACATGGTGAGCAACCCCCACCGCCCGGAGGTCCGCTCGAGCTCGTTGAGCAGCGTGGCCATCAGCTTGCCGCCCGATGCTCCGAGCGGGTGACCCAACGCGATGGCGCCCCCGTTGGGGTTCACGATCTCCATGTTGGGGTGGTGCTCCTTCTCCCACGCCAACACCACCGAGGCGAAGGCCTCGTTGATCTCCACCGCGTCGATGTCGTCCAGGGTGAGCTTGGCCCGCTCCAGCACCGCAGTAGTGGCCGGAATGGGACCCGTCAGCATCGTCACGGGGTCGACACCCGCCAGTGCGAACGCGTGGAAGCGGGCGCGCGGCCGCAGGCCCAGGGCGTTGGCCTTCTCCTCGCTCATGATGAGCACGGCCGACGACCCGTCGGTGATCTGGGAGGAGTTGCCCGCCGTGACCTTGCCGTCCTCCTTGAACGCGGGCTTCAGGTTGGCCAGAGCCTCGACCGTCGAGTCCGGCCGGATCCCCTCGTCGGTGGCGAAGATCTCGTCGGTGTCGTTGCGCTCGTCGTCACGGACATGCACCGGAACGATCTCGTTCTCGAACCGGCCCTCCTCCGTCGCCCGGGCGGCGCGCTGGTGGCTGCGCACGGAGAAGGCGTCGAGCTCCTCGCGGGAGATCCCCCACTGGTCCGCGATCATCTCGGCGCCGATTCCCTGTCCGACCAGGCCGCCGCGCTCGGCGTACCGGGCCATGACGCGGGGCCCGAACGGAAACCCGTACTCGCGCACCACCGAAGCCCCCATGGGCGTGTGGGTCATGCTCTCGACACCGGCCGCGACCGCAACGTCGTAAGCGCCGGCCATGACGCCCTGGGCGGCGAAGTGGATCGCCTGCTGCGACGAGCCACACTGGCGATCGACCGACGTCGCGGGCACCGACTCGGGCCACCCGGACGCGAGGACCGCGTTGCGGGCGACGTTGAGCGACTGCTCCGAGACCTGCATGACGCAGCCCATGATCACGTCGTCGATGACGCCCGGGTCCAGCTTGTTCCGTTCGGCCAGGGCCATCAGCGACTCGGAGGCGAGGTCGACGGCGTGCCAGCCCCGCAGCTTCCCGTTGCGCTTCCCGCCTGCGGTCCGGACGGCATCAACGATCACTGCGGTGGTCATGGCCATCTCCTTCCAACTCCGGCGGGTCGGTCCCTGCCGGTCCAGAACGGGGACATCCTACCGGGGCCCGCCCGGGCCGCCATCTGGGCTTCCACCAGGGCGGCGATGGTCGGGAAACTAACCTCCACGCTGCCACCAGGCACTCGACACACGCACGCGACACACACACGCGAGACAACGCAGACAGGGGAGAAGGGATGAGCCGGACCGGCAAGGACATGGACCGCTGGCTGGGCGACGGCGGGATGCCGATCATCGCGGTGGTCGGCGGCGCGTTCAGCGAGTACGGCGTCGACGGCGAGGACCTCGGCTGGGTCACGGGCGCGTTCACGCCGACGGAGATGGCCTGCAACCCGCAGGGGATCACCCAGGCGGGCGTCCATTCCCTCCTCCTCGATGCGTGCATGAACTTCGCCATCAACGCCGCCCTCCCGGGTCGGGCGCGCACCCGTGGGACGCTCGAGATGAAGACCGAGTGCATGCGGCCGGCCCTCGAGGGGAGGCCCTTCGTGCTCCGGGGCGAGGTCGTCCGCATGGCGAAGCTGGTGGCCTACGGCGAGGCCACCGTGCGCGACCCGGAGGGAACGCTCGTCAGCCGCGCCACCGGGACCTTTCTGTTGCATCGGCCCGAACCCGACCCCGACTCCGCGTCCACCGCCTGACGCCTACCGGGTCCCCCCTCCGGGACGCGGCGTGTGCCGCGTCTGCTGCGGGCCCGCGCCCGGCCACCGCGCCCTCTGCTTCGCGTGTCACTGTGTGGCCGCGCGCCTCGGCTTGCCCTTGGTGCCCGCGCTGCCGGTGCGGCTGTGCCCGCTTCCGGGACCGCTGTACTCGGTGCTCCTGGGGTACAAGGAGTCACCCGTCTCCGAGGTCCGGCGACGGTGCGGTGCGATCGTCAGTGGTCTCCTCGCCGGCTTCCTGGGGGCGCACGCCCCCTGCGTCGCCGCGGCGGCGGGCGGCACGGTCGACCACGTGCTCGCCTCCCCTTCGAGCGCGCGCCCAGGCGGCTCCCCCCTCGCCGCGCTCGAGGGGCTGCCCGCCGGCGTGGCATCCGCCTTTCCCGGCGCGCGCTGGGCACCGGGTTTGCTGGAGCGGGCCGCGGCGCCGATCGGCCCCATGCGGCCCGATGCTGCCGCCTTCGTCGTCCCCCGCCCTGACCGACGGGTGGTCGCCGGCTCGCGGGTGGTCCTCTGCGACGACACCTATGTGAGCGGGGCCCGGGCCCAGAGTGCGGCGGCCGCGCTCCGCCTGGCCGGTGCCCGCGCGGTCGTGGTCGTCCCCGTGGGCCGGGTGCTGCGGCCCGGCCGCTCGGCCGCACACGCGGCGTTCCTGCACGTCAACGCTTCGATACCCGGTAACGCTACGGACAACGGCGCGATGGCTGCGCCGGTGCGGGCGTGTGGTCGCTGCGTTCAGACCGCGGCGCCGACGGAGTAGCGCACGCCGGTCAATTGCTCCGACGCGTCCCATAGCCGTGCCGCAGCCTCTCGATCGAGGGCGCGTCGGGCGGGCCGGGCCCGGCGCGGAGGTCCCGCCAATCCGAACCACCGTGACGGCCCGACGTAGTCCCCGTTGTGGACGCCGCGTGACGTCGCGGCGTAGAGAACCGGCTGGGCGCCGGCCGCCGTGGATTGACCCAGCGTCGTCCCGGCGGTCCGCAACAGCTTCCTTCTGACCCGGCTGCCCCCGAGGGCGGCGCCGTTGCCGGCCAGGTTGCTTCTCGTCCACCCCGGGTGCGCGGCCACCGCCCGGGTGTCCAGCCGCGCGTGCGCGAGGCGCCGGCTGAGCTCCAAGGTGAAGAGCAAATTGGCCAGCTTGGTGGTGCCGTACGTGAGCCAGGTGTTGTGCGGCGTCGTCCCGGCGACATCGTCGAGGTCCGGGCGTCCGATGCGGTGCATGTGGGAGCTCACCGTGATGACCCGGGCGCGCTCGGTCGTGACGATGCGGTCGAACAGGAGGCCGGTCAGCGCGAAGTGGCTCAGGTGGTTGGTGGTCATCTGCAGCTCAAAGCCATCCGCGGTCTGCCGGTACGGGACGCCCATCACGCCGGCGTTGTTGACCAGGAGATCGAGGCGCGCGTGTCCGGCGAGGAACGTTTCGGCGGCGCGTCGCACCGAGGCGAGGTCGGCCAGGTCGAGCGAGAGGAGCTCGAGGGAGCAGTCGCCGAGCTCCCACTCCAGTCGGTCGCGGGCCCGGCGCGCCCGCTCGGCGTCGCGGCAGGCGAGGACCACATGTGCACGGCGGGCAGCCAGGACGCGGGCAGTCTCGAACCCAATGCCGCTGTTTGCGCCGGTGACCAGCGCGACGCGCCCAGTCTGGTCGCCGACGTCGTCGGTGCTCCACGCCGCAGTCTGAGCCATCGCGGCCCGCCTCCGCGCTCAGGCGTTGCCGATGTGGTCGGCCGGCACGGTGCCGAGCCGGCCGGCTTGGTAGTCCTCGAACGCCTGCGCGACCTCGGCGCGCGTGTTCATCACGAAGGGGCCGTACTGGTACACCGGCTCCCCGATGGGCTGGCCACCGAGGACGAGAACGTCGAGCCCGGCGTGCCGGGCCTCCTGGGCGGGGTCGGCCTGCATCACGAGCGCGTCGCCCGCACCGAAGACGACGAGCTGGCCCGTGTGGACGGGGCGGGCGTCGGATCCTACGGTCCCGCTCCCCGAGAGCACATAGACGAGAGCGTTGAACGCACGTGGCCACGGAAGGAGGAGCTGTGCCCCCGGGTCCACGGTCGCGTGCACGAGCGAGATCGGAGTGTGCGTCGACCCGGGCCCTCGGTGACCCCCAACGTCCCCTGCGATGACCCGGACCAGGGCCCCGCCATCGGGCGACGTCAACAGCAGCACGTCGCCCGCCTCTATGCCCTGGTAACGCGGATCGATCATCTTGTCCCCCGCCGGAAGGTTCACCCACAGCTGGATACCGTGGAAGAGCCCCCCGCTCGCGACGAGTTGGTCGGGCGGGCGCTCGATGTGGAGGATCCCGGACCCCGCGGTCATCCACTGGGTCGACCCGTTCGTGATGAGGCCGCCGCCGCCGATGGAGTCTTGGTGCTGGAAGGTGCCGTCGATCATGTAGGTGACCGTCTCGAAGCCGCGGTGCGGGTGCCATGGGGTCCCCTTGGGCTCACCGGGCGCATACTCGACCTCGCCCATCTGGTCCATGTGGACGAACGGGTCGAGCTCCGCGAAGGACGCACCCGCGAACGCCCGGCGCACTGGGAACCCCTCCCCTTCGAAGCCGGACGGGGCGTCGCTGACCCGCGTGACGGGTCGCAGCGCGGTCGCATCGGGTGCGGGCTCTACACGAGGCAGGACCAGGTTGTCGGGCACGGTCACGGCCGGCATGGCATCCCCTTTCGTCTCCATCGCCGCCCCCCACGGCGTCGACACCGTTCCAACACATTCGGGTGCCGTTCTGTTCCCACCGGCCCCGCTGCTCAGGACGCGTCGAGGCGGGCCACTTGCTCAGCCGACAGCGTGATCTCTGCGGCCGCCGCGGACGCCACCGCGGTCTCGGGCCGGCTGCTCCCGGGGATCGGCACCACCCGCTCGCCCTGGGCGAGCATCCAGGCCAGCGTCACCTGCTGGGGTGTCGATCCCACTTCTGCCGCCACCGCGGCAAAGGCAGGAAAGTCGCGTTCGATCCGGTCGCTCCGGCCGATCCCGCCGAGCGGGCTCCAGGACAAGAACGCGACGCCGAGAGTCTCGCAGTGCTCGAGCTCGCGGTGCGAGGAGCGGAAGACGGGTGAGAACTGGTTCTGCACGCTGGCGAGGCGGCCATCGAGGACCTTTTGGGCCTCGTCGATCTGCGCGACCGTCGCGTTGGAAACCCCGGCCATGAGGATCTTGCCCTCGTCGAGCAGGTCGGCCAGGGCGCCCACCGAGTCCGCCCAGGGAACAGTGGGATCGGGCCGGTGGTACTGGTACAGACCGATCGCGTCCACGCCGAGCGCCTTGAGCGAGGCCTCGCACGCCTCCTTCACGTAGCGGGGGTCGCCGTGCACGGTCCAGCTGCCGTCACCGGGCCGCCGGTGCCCGCCCTTGGTCGCGACCAGCACTTCGTCGGTGGCACCGTCGTAGGCGGCTAGGGCCTCGGCCACCAGCTCCTCGCCGTGGCCGTGCTCGCGCACGCTGAGCGAATAGGCGTCGGCAGTGTCGATGAGTGTGACACCGGCGTCGAGCGAGGCGTGGATGGTGGCGATCGCCTGGGTGCGGTCGGGCCGGCCCTCAATGGAAAGCGGCATCTCGCCCAGTCCGATCGCGCTCACCGTTCGGTTGCCGATGGGGCGCTGTCGCATCTGAGACCTCCTGCTCGAGCAGGGCCGCGGGGTTTCCCGACCAGAGACGGCCGTCTTCCCGTCTACTACCCGACCGCGTGGAACGCAATCCGGTAGAGCGGCGTGTCGTCGTGAATGGGGCCGGCGTGGGCCGCCCGCGTGCGCAGCTCTTCGCGGTCCCGCTCGCCGGCTCTGCGCACGTCCGCGTCGGTGATGTCGGCGAACCGCACTACGTCGATGGTGTCGACCTCTATCTCGGCACGGCCGACCCGGTACCGCCCGCCGACCTTCGCCTGCGGGCGGCGCCACAGCCGGAAGGACACGGTGATGTCGCCGGCCGCGATGTCGTCCCGCAACTCCTTGCTGAAGTGCACAGACCACGACCCTAGGTCGTCCATGGATACTGGTTGCCAGGTACACCTCAGACGGGCGGCCCGATACCAGACCTCCTCGTGACGCGCCAGACTGAATTCATGGAAACTGCGAGAGCAGCTTCGGCCGCTCGCTACGACGCCATCGCGGAGTGGTATCCGTCTTGGGTCGGCTCGTCATCTGGGCTGGTCTGCGATCCGGCTGCGGCGGTCCTCCCCGAGCGCCTTCGCGGTGAGCGCTGGCTCGATGTCGCGTGCGGTGCCGGCCGCACGGCCCGAGAGCTGGCGCGCCGAGGTGCACACGTTGTGGGCGTGGACCTTTCCCAGCGATTGATCGGAATGGCGCGTGACGTTCCGGCGACCGGTCCCTCGGACGTTGACTATCGAGTGGCTGACATCAGCGAAATCGGCGATTGGTGGGATGGACGTCCCTTTGACGGCGCCACATGCGAAATGGCTTACATGGACATCGACGATCTCGTCGGCACCGTTGAAGCCGTGTCACGGGTGCTTCGCCCCGAAGCTCGCTTCCTGGTGTCGTTGGTCCACCCTTGTTTCCCAGGGAATGACGCAGGCCTTCCGAGTTGGCCTCCAGACAGTGGTTACGGGGCAGAGGGTTTCTGGACCTCGGCTCATCACAATCCGAACGGCGTGCGCGTCCGTGTCGGCTCCAGTCACCGAACTCTCGCCACCTATCTCAACGTCCACTTCGAGGCGGGTTTCGTGCTCGATCGCGTGCACGAGCCTCCTGCGACAGTACCAACGTGGCTCGTCATAGCTTTTCGACGTGGTGGATAGCTCGCGGCCGAGTCGACAGAGGACCTTCCCTTGAGCACCAGCGCCATTGGCGATTACGCGCTGTTGTCGGATCGCCACAGTGCTGCTCTGGTGAGCCGGGACGGTTCGATCGACTGGCTGTGCTTCCCGCGTTTCGACAGCCCGTCCATCTTCGCTCG
>JBPYFR010000201.1:0-7733 GCA_051985685.1 Acidimicrobiales bacterium | reverse complement strand
CGCCGAATCGAGCTGGAAACGAGCTTGGCACTGGCGCGGACGCAGACAACGGCCAGCCTCTGGTCTGGAACATGAACCCAGGAAGCTGGGAGGCGACTGCCTGCCAGATCGCGGGCCGAAACCTCTCCCATGCCGAGTGGAATGAGTACCTGGCGGGCCACCCGTATCGAAGGACGTGTTCGCAGTGGTCAGCAGGAGCCTGATCGTCTCCCTGCCGTTCGAGCCCACTGACTGCTCGGATCTCCAGCTGCTCAGGGAAAGGCAAGCTGGATCGGACGGGCCTGCTCAATTGGGACAGTCTGCCAAGCCAGAGCTAGGGCTGGTCGACGTGAAGCCCTACCAAGCGCCGCGATCACGTTGGAACAGTCACACCGCGCGATTCAGCGCGGCCGGCGGATGCGCAATCCGTTGTCCGAAAGGGGAACGCTGAATCGACCATCAGGCGATGCCTCGAACAGCAGGGTGCGGAGATCATTAACGAAGGCGCCCAAGCGCTCTCCGAAGAGATGCGGTGCAGTAGAAGACGTAGAAAGCACCCAGGCCACGACGTCATCGACGGAACGGTCCAGGACCCGGTCGTCGGGTACGAGCACGCGTTCCTCGGGTGCAAACCCGGCGGCCTGAAACACCGCGTCCTCCCCATCGGGCGAGGTGTTCCGAAACCCTCGACCTGCTCGGCGGTCGGGACCAAGCCAGCGTTGACGCAGTTCGTCGATGGCGGCCTCGGGTACCGATGGGTAGGGCGCTCTGTGCGGCGCCTGGTTCGGCGGAGTCGTATGCCAGAGGTCCACTTGGACGACCGCGCCATTCGGGTCGAGCATCTCCCGCACTGCGGTCGCCACCCGGGGACGATCCATCCAGTGGAAAGACTGGGCGAACGTGATGACACGGAAGGCGCCGAGTGATCCGGGCAGGTCCTCGGCGCGCATTTGTACCCAGCTGGCGTTTGCGACTTGCTCTTCTCTGGCCGCCCGCTCGGCTTCGGCCAGCATCCCCGGATCTGGGTCGAGGCCGATCACTCTCTCGAAGAGGTGGGCGAAGAGAAGCGCCACCATACCGGGCCCGCAACCGGCATCGAGGAGACGCCCGTGGCCGTCAAGCTCGAGGTGCTCAGCCAAGGCCCCGGCAAGAGCCGGAGAGTACGGTTTGCGGCCCTGCCTGTAGTAGGCGGCGGTGCCTTCAAAGACGGTCTCGTCCCAGATCCAGTCCTCCCATCGGTGTCGCACCTGGTTCTGCGCCGCCATCTGCTTAGTGTGACAGACCTTCCCTGCATCCGCGTAGGTGGGCGATGCCCTCCGTGGCTGTCTGCTGATCGTTTTGTCACTCCGCATAGGACGAACGGCACACAGCGGATTGAGACCATGAACCGACTCGATGCCTATCGCACCCCACAGAGCGCAAACGGCTTGAGCGTCATGGTCTCGTCGGGTCCCAAGGGTCCGTCGGTCTGTGCAACGGTCTGCCAGACCGTCGGATTCATGGCGAAGCTGTCACGCAAGCTGACGTTCCGGTTGGATGCCGCGCTCGGTGCACTCACTCGGCCCCCGCCCGACAGCAGGACATCACCCATCGGGCACGTGGTGTTGGCAACAAGGAGGGTGCCTGCGGGGGGATTGGGCGCCGAAACGACGGCCGTGCCGTTCACAATGATCGTCTTGGCAAGCGAACCCGTGGGTCCGGCTGGCCCTGGCTTTCCGGGTGCGCCCTGGGGCCCGATTTGACCGGCAGGGCCCTGAAGGCCCCGCAGGCCCTGTGGGCCCGGCGGTCCCTGTGGACCCGTTTCGCCCTGTTTCACCGGTCCGTTCACGAGTGCATAGATGCCCACTCCCAGCCCAGCCAGACCGAAGAGAACAGCAGCAGCAATCAAGGCTTTGAAGCCCCTGTTCGTGCTCGACGCGGGGGAGATATCCCTCGGATTCGACATAGCCGCCATGACAGCACTTCCTCCTGTTGCTGAAACCGAAACGATGGGCGACGTGGCCTTACGACCGTACCGCTCGGGTCCTTCGTGAGGTGGGACCACACACTCGCAAGCGAGTACGAGACCTGAGAGCCGGCACGGGAATCGGCCAATGGTCACCGCTGGCGATAGGACACCGATCGTGCTTCGGAGCAGAGGTAACTTCGCGCATGGCACGCGCCGTCCTGCTGGACATCGACGGAGTGCTGACGGTCTCGTGGAGTCCGCTCCCTGGTGCGCCGGAGGCCATTTCGTGGCTTCGGCATCAGCATGTCGATCTGCGGCTGTTGACGAACACCTCGTCGAGATCCCGGAGCCAGATCGCGCAGCTGCTGAAGGACGAGGGCATGGAGGTTCGCGAGTCCGAGATCGTGACAGCGGTGAGCAGCGCCGCTCGACATCTCGCGGAGAAGTATCCGGGCCGTAGCTGCTTCGTCGTCAACGAAGGCGCGCTCGACGCGGACCTCGAAGGCGTCGAGATCGTGGCTGCCGACTCGGCGGGCGTCGTCCTGCTCGGCGGTGCCGGCCCGAGCATTGGCTATGTGGAGATGAACGCCGCGTTCAGGCTGGCCATGGAAGGTATACCGCTCGTAGCACTGCACCGAAACACTCGTTATGAGGCAGCGGATGGCCCCGCATTGGACATGGGAGCGTTCATCGCGGGCCTCGAGCTCGCCGCCTCCATTGAGATCCCCATCGTCGGCAAACCGGCGCCTTCCTTTTTCCGTGCGGCCATCGCAGACCTCGATGTCGATCCAGGCGATGTCGTCATGGTCGGTGATGACATGGATTCGGACGTTCTCGGCAGTCAGGCGGTCGGTATGAGAGGAGTGCTCGTCAAAACCGGGAAGTTCCGGCCCAGCGACCTCGAGAGGAATGACCTTCCGACCATGGTGATACAAGGCATTGGTGATCTACCAGAGGTCCTGCCGCGTCTGTGGGCAGCAGACAGTCCCAACGGAACGGGGCGTCGAGCTTCGGGATCGTGATCCGGAGCTGGGGACGACGCCGTTTGAACCTCAAGACGAACAGCGCCCCGCGGCTACGACGTCGTGAACATTCAAGCGTCCCCGGGGAGAGTGGACGCGAGTCGGTGTGTCACACCCGGCGGTCATGCTCGTCGGAATGCGTACATGGGTCACCGGCGAGGTCCTCGGTTTCGACTTCGAAACGACGGGGATCGACCGTTTCAACGATGTGCCCGTCTCCTACGCACTGGTGCGTGCGGTCGGAGGTCGGATCCTCGTGTCGTGGTCCGGAGTGATCGATCCGGGCCGGGAGATCCCGGAGGAGGCGACCGCCGTGCACGGCATCACCACGGAGCGCGCCCGGGCCGATGGCATGCCGTTGGTCGATGCGATCGGCTTGGTGTCAGACGCCGTCGTGTCGGCCGGCCGACGTGGCGTACCGCTCGTCGGCATGAAGCTCGACTACGACCTCACGATCCTTGAGGTTCAGGCGCAGCGTCTCGTTGGAATCGGCATCGTCGGGCGCGGCTGGCATGGTCCGGTACTCGATGCGATTGTGCTCGACCGTCACTATGACCGCTACCGCAAGGGGCGCCGGACATTGGCCGACCTGTGCGATCACTATGGCGTGGAGATGGAGAACGCGCACGACGCCCGTGCGGACGCCATTGCGTCCATTGGGGTCCTCTACGCGCTCGCCGCGCGCCGTAGGGAGCTGCGTACAGGGGATCCGGCAATGATCCACCGGGCTCAGGTCCACTGGCACCGAGAGTGGGCGACTCGGTACGACGGCTGGCGCGTGTCCGAAGGGATGATCCCCATCGACCCGCGCGATTACATGTGGCCCGTTGCACCTCGGGCGGCCTCGGCCGCCTGAGGTGGATTAAGCCTTGAGGAGATCCCAGACCATCTCGACGCCTTCGTTCTCTGCGAAGACGACTTTGGCTGGGTGCTTCTTGTCGATGTGACCGACCAAACCGTTGTAGACGGAATACCCCATCAGCTCCTGTAAGCGGCGAGGGAAGGTCTTGGCTAGCGAGGGTGGCACACCGAGTTGTTGGTTCTCCTGTTGGCGGATGTAGCCAGCGCAGTAATTCATGGCGATGCCGACGCGGCGGTCGCCGGTTCGGTTGGCACCACCACCGTGCCAGAGGCTGCCGACCCACACGAGCACGCTTCCTTTGGGCATCTCGGCCGCAATGGTGTCGTCGTAAAGCTCGAGTGGATTGGGGGGTTCGTCACGCAGATGGCTCCCGGGGACCAGGCGAGTCGCGCCATTCTCCTCAGTGAAGTCGGTGATCGCCCACATGGTGTTGCAGATGATCGGCACATGGGGGCGTTGCAGTGGGATCAACTGGTCATCAGCATGCACGGGTTGAGCCTGTTCATCCGGGCCGATTGAGATAGACGAGAGCGACGAGATCAAGAGACCGGGGTCGAGCACGTTCTCGACGACGGGAAGCACGTTCGGGTGGACGGGGATCTTCTGGAAGGTCGGCCCGTGGACCAGGAGGTTGTAGACGCGAGTCGTGTGTAGGCCTTCGAAGAGGTTCTCAGCGGGCACGATGTCCAGGTCGCGTTCGAGCTTCCGGAGTGCCTCGTCGATCTCGGTGACGAGTGCGGGCTCGATGGCATCAGGAAGGACCGTGTAACCGTCCTCACTGATACGCCGGAGATGATCCTCCAGGTCGGGAAGCGGGCTGGTGGTCGCAGTCACGGGGCAATTGTATGGACTCGCGCGCATGCCGGTTCGGCCCGGCCCACGGGAAGGAATTACGCCGGTGATAGGGTCTTGCGGACGGGCCGTTGGCGCAGTTGGTAGCGCACTTGCATGACGCGCAAGGGGTCAGAGGTTCGAGTCCTCTACGGCCCACCCGGTCAGAAGCAGTTTCGAGCGGGGACGGTCGAGCGGAAGCCGTGAGAGGAGCGCCCGGCGACGTACCCCATTCCGAATTGGTGAAGGCGAGTCATCCGCGCTCAGACCGCGTCACTGAGGCGCGCTGTCTGGCCTCACGTGTGGGCGCCGAATTCAGACCACCGGTAGAACCCACCTTCCTTCGCCGCGTTCCTCCGTGTCAGGAAGAGTCCATCGTATTCGTACGCCAGATGACTATGAAGCGACGGCCGCAAGACGTTGTCTGACATGGAACCAGACGGTCACACCGCCCGTGTAAACGGGGCGACCGATCGCGGCAGTGATACGAGCGATGACGGGAGACGGATCTCCCAGCCCCCCGACCAGATTCTCTTGAGAAAGAATCGAACGTGGTTGGGTAACCAAGACCGTCTGGACGTCGAATCGCTTCAGGAAGACGCGAAAGTCGCTTGTAAGATTGCGGTTCGAGAGAATGCTTTGTTCCGTAGGCGTCTCGACGCGATCAAGCGTTACGTCGAACAAGGTCTCAACCGATTGCGGAACTAGAAGAGCAGGGCTCGAAGTTCCGTTATGCCCCGTCGGCGACGGAAACCATCCGTAGCCACCGATGAGCTTGAAGCGCATACCGGCGGCTGCTTCGTAAAGCATCACGCTTGCCGAGAAACCCGATAAAGGGGCCGTCAATGTGGTGTCGGGATACGGATATGCGAGCACCGCACTCCCCGGGGGAACGGAATTGAGGGCTGTCGACGTGAAGAACGTTGGGATCCGCGTTGGCGACTTGCCTGGCGTGCTGCGGGGTATCAACGGGACCGCCACGGCCCCGACGACAACTCCGACGATCACGATTCTGCCCACCACACTCCGCCCCCGGGAGAGCCGCATCAGTTGGCGAGATCGGCTGAGTCGATTCCACAATTCCTCGATCCCGATCGCGAACATGCCGGCCACAAACATGACGGTGAAAAGAGCAAATCGGCCGGGCCAGAAACCTTCAACCGCCGGGAGGTGTTCGAACACGACGAAAGGAAGGGGAATCGACGTTTCGTGACCATTTACCCAGAGTCGCGGACCCAAGGAGAGGACATAGGCAATCAGCGCGATCACACCCGCGAAGACGATCTCCTTCCTTCTGCGGAAGAACGCCACGAAGCCAAGGAGGACAAGGATGAGCGGTGGCCCGAGATACAACATGCCCCCGGAGGCAAGCGAGAGATGCTTCGGATCTGGGAACGTGCCGTGAAGGACTAACGACAGAGCGTCCGCCGGAAAAATTTGAGCCCAATAGGCCCCTGGCGTCGGTGGTCCGTTGAGGTGCTGTGGTCCAGCGAAAGTGAACCACAAGGGATAAAGCAGCACAAGAGAACAGACGCCGACCGAGAACGCAAATGCAGTCACCGCATAACGCCACCGCTCCACGAGAGCGTGGCGACGTATGACGATCAACAGGGCAACCGCGATCGCGCCCATCACAATGGTCATGCCAAGGACCTCGGTGGACACAAAGAACTGAATGGAACAGACGACACCAAACAGAATTCCGGTCCCGGCTCGTGGCCATTGCTGTCGCACCAGGATCTCGTGAAGGAGGAGGAAGATCAGGGGCGGCAACGGCACAAAGATCAGAAAGATGTAGAGATTCTCCCAGGCGGTGTAGCCACAGGCGGCGTAGAGAAGCCCTCCGAAGAATGCCGCCGGCCACCAGTGGATCCACCGGCGAAGCACGAAACACATTGACGTCGCGGATGCTGCAAATGCCAGGCGCAACAGAATGTTCCAAGTAACGACGGCTCCAAATAACTTGGTGATGGGCGCAAAGGCCACGCCGAGGGCGAGCATCGAGCCGTTCACACCGAAGTTCTGCCCATACGGGTAGTTCTGACCTTGGCCGAGAAAGAGGTTCTGCACGTGCGGCCATGCACGTGCCGCCCAGGCGAGCCACCAGATCTGCTCGATCGAGTCCGCTGAAGGGATCCGCCCCACCATCTGGCCCGGACCAAGCGAACCGAAACCGTACACAGCAAACGCAAGAACCGCATAGAGCGCGCAGCACACTGCACCGGGCCAAAGTCGCTTGATCGTCGCTCCGACGCGGCCTGGGCCAAGATCTCGATGCGTCGCGGGGGCTTCGGATTCTACAGTCGGGCTCGGTGTAGCCCTCAGGCGCGTCACCATCTACTACACGTTCCACCGAGTCTTTGCGTCCCAGGGGGGAACCTCTCCGAACCAACTCGGCAAGCAGCGGTGCGTCTCGGCAACAGCTACACGATGGTGCCCGGTCACCCCAAACCGACCCCCAAACCGCAGGTCCCCAACCCGCGAACCAAAAATCCAACACCCTCACAGATCAATCGTCAAGTGGGACACCGTGCTGGAGCCATTCGATGGTGTTGGTCAGTGCTGAGGGGTGAGCTCAGACCTGCAGCCCGATCATTGGATCAACCCGCTTCTGTTCCCACTCGAGAAATGTCGGATTCATCGTTTCCAGTGTGCGTTGCCAACGTGGTCTGGTTTCCTCGGACCGCGCTGCCGCCGCCGCACCGGCTCTGAAGCCGAGATCACCCCGGTAAGCCGAATCGGCCGTGACACACGCCGGGACAGGTGGATGACATCGAGCGAGGAGGGAGAGTCGTTCTCGGACACCGCGGTGTAGGGTGACGCCCCGCCCTGTTCGCCCGGGGCGAGCGGTTCACGAACAGGGGGAGGCGTGAGCCTCCACTTCCTTTGAGACGGATTGGAGGAGGTCAAATGACGCGTCGGCGCGCTCCAAAGGCACTGCGGCAAGTGTGGTACGCAGTGGCGGTTCTTTCGGTGATCCTCGTGATCGTACTGGCGTTGGTGGGATATGAGCTCAACCACCTGCGAACCGAAGTCGACCACCTGACTACTCAGTCCAATCAGTTGAGGAGCCAGGTGATGGGTATGTATC
>JBPYFR010000200.1:0-9255 GCA_051985685.1 Acidimicrobiales bacterium | reverse complement strand
CGCGCACAGCGCCGAGGCGGCGGCAAAGATCGCGAGGCCGAGGAGGAACGCCCTCTTGCGACCGGCCCGGTCCGCCCAGCGCCCCGCCGGCACGAGGGCGGCGGCGAACACGATCGTGTAGGCGCTGAGCACCCACGAGAGCGAGCTCAGGCTCTCACCGTGGTAGGTCGCCGAGATGCTCGGGAAGGCGATGTTGACGATGAACAGGTCGAGTGACGACAAGAAGACCCCGGTCAGCACGATCAGGGAGGTCACGGTCGCGCTCGGGCCGTCCGGCCGGGCCCGAGGCGGAGTAGTGAGTACTGTCATAAAACGAACTTTAACTAAGAAAGTTTCATAAAACAACCCACTTCCCCGAAGAGTGCGCTATCCTGGGAGGATGCTGCAGCGGGACTATCCGAACCAGTACTGCCCGGTGGCGGGCACGCTCGAGATCGTGGGCGAGCGCTGGACCCTCCTGATCATCCGGGACGTCTTCATGGGCATCCGCCGCTTCGAGGACATCCAGCGCGACCTGGGTGTGGCGCGCAACGTCCTTCAGGTTCGTCTCGAGCGCCTCGTCGAGCACGGAATCCTCGTCAAGCGGCCCTACCAGGAGCGCCCCCTCCGGTGCGAGTACCGGCTCACGGAGAAGGGCGCCGATCTGTGGCCGGTACTCGTCGCGCTCCTCCACTGGGGCGACCGCCACGCGCTCACCGGCGAGCGGCCGATTGTCCTCCAGCACCGAGGCTGTGGCGGGGAGCTCGACGACCGCCGCCGCTGCGTCGCCTGCGGGGCCGACGTGTCGGTCACCGAGGCGATCGCGATTCGCACCGGTGCAAGTCGACCCGAGGCCGTGCCTGCCGAGGAGCCCGCGTCCGAACCGCGCGAGGTCCCCGCGCCGGCCTGAACCCTCCGCCGGATCGCGGCCCTCGCGACCGGTCTCCCGTGTCTCGGCGCGGAGAGGACGTGGCCTCGCTACCGTGCCACCCCATGAGCGAAGAAGTGGCATGGCTGGACGCGACGGCGCAGGCGGACCTCGTGCGCGCGAAGGAGGTCTCGCCGGCCGAGCTCGTGGGCGAGGCCATCATGCGGATCGAGAAGCTCAACCCCCAACTGAACGCGGTCATCCACGAGCTGTTCGACCGTGCCCGGGCCGAAGCGGCCGGCGACTTGCCCGACGGGCCGTTCCGCGGCGTCCCGTTCCTCCTGAAGGACCTGACCGCCGAGCTGGCCGGCACGCCGTTCAACGAGGGCACCGATTTCTCCGGCGACTACCGCTCGACGGTGACGCAGGAGCTCACGAAGCGTTACATCGAGGCCGGATTCGTCATCTGCGGGAAGACGAACACGCCCGAGTTCGGCATCCTTCCGACGGCGGAGCCGCGGCGCTTCGGCCCTTCGCGCAATCCGTGGAACATCGCGCACTCCACCGGCGGCTCCTCGGGTGGTTCGGCCGCCGCGGTTGCGTCGGGCATGGTGCCTGCCGCGCACGCGAACGACGGTGGGGGCTCCATCCGCATCCCCGCTTCGTGCTGCGGCCTGGTGGGGCTGAAGCCGACGCGGGGACGCAACTCGCAGGCGCCCCAGTACGGCGACCAGATGGGCGGGCTGGTCTGCGAACACGTGGTCACGCGCTCGGTGCGTGACTCGGCTGCCATCCTCGACGCCACCGCCGGGCCGGTCCCGGGCGACCCCTACAGGGCCCCGTCGCGGCGTGGGCCCTCGTTCGCCGCCGCGGCCGCCACCGCACCGGTGCGGTTCCGGATCGCCGTGATGACCACGTCGCCGATGGGGACCGACGTGCACCCGGACTGCGTGGCGGCTGCGCGCGCGGCGACGACCCTCTGTGAGTCGCTCGGACACGAGGTACTGGAGGCGGCGGTGAACTTCGACGCCGACGCGTACCTCGAGCACTTCGTCAACGTCTGGGCGGGGGGCAACGCGGCGGCCGTCGCGGGGTGGGAGACGCGGCTGGGCCGGCCCGCGTCTGAGGCGGACTTGGAGCCGCTGAGTTGGGCACTCGTCGCCCTGGGCCGATCGATCAGCGCGGGTCAGTACCTTTCGTCGGTCCGGGAGCTCCAAGGGATCACGCGGCAGATCGCGCGGTACTTCGAGAGCATCGACGTGCTGCTCACTCCAACCCTGGGCGAACCACCGGTGCCGCTGGGCACGTTCGACCCGCCGCCGGACGAGCCGCTGGCCGGGCTGATCCGCTGCGCGGACTACGTGCCGTTCACCCCGCTCTTCAACGTGACGGGCCAACCGGCGATCTCGCTGCCGTTGCACTGGAACGACGCCGGTCTCCCCATCGGCGTGCAGTTCGTCGGCCGCCTCGGCGACGAGGAGACGATCTTGTCCTTGGCCGGTCAGCTCGAGCAGGCGGCGCCGTGGTCGGGTCGGAGGCCGCCGGTCTCGGCTTAGGACGAGCCGGGGCCGCCTAGGTCGTCTCCTTTTGGGACATTCCCCGGAGAGCCGACGTCATGTCGTCAAACGGTGAGGAAGGGGTTTCCATCGGCTCAGACGGGCCCGACACCGGGTTCCCCGAAACCTTCATGACCAGGTCTTTCACCGTCATGACACTGATTTGTAACGTGCGTTGCCTATCACTACCCCTGAGGGAGTGAGCCGGGTTGTGTCATGCCCGGCGGATTTGGAGGTAGACGAATGGCGGCGTCGACCATTGGCGACATCACTGTCCTGTTCATCTTCGGCGTGCTCGTCTTCTTCGCTTGCGTGTACCTGTCTGGCCGTGACCTGTCTGGCCGTGACCTCTCTGGCAGGGCCCGTGTTCGGCAACCAGAGGTGGATCTAGACACGGCAGAGCGAATCGGGTCGGCGGACCGCCGGGCTCACCATTCCGCCCACAAAGTTGGAAGCCGTCGAGCCCGCCGGTGTTCGGGGCAGACCGATGTCGTCAAGTGACGAGTGACGGTCGCCGAAGGTCGAGACGTGCAGCCGCGCCCGAGTGGGACGATGCATCTGGCGATGGGAGGGTCGGGTCGTGTCGGCCCGGCGGTCCGGGGCGATCACAGTGAGAAGCTTCGTCGGGGTCTTGATAACCGTGGGCTTGTTCGTGAGCGGCTATCTCGTCCAGACCGCGGGCAGCTCGGACACCCCGCTCGGACAGTGGAAGGCGGACCACGACGCGGTGTGGCAAACGCTCGGGAACGACGCGAGGCAGTTCATGTCGGCCCGGGGCGCAAACGATCCCCATGGGATGCTGACCGCGTGTGAGCAAATTCAGAGCGACGAGTCTGGCGTCATTGGGCTTCCGGACCCGCCGGGATACGCCTCAACTTGGAACGACTTTGTCATGTACTGGGAGAGCGGGGCGTCCGATTGCGCGACCGCCCTCCAGAACGGCGACCCAAACCTGCAGGCGAAGGCCAATAGCGAATGGGGCGCGGCCTACAGCGACCTCAAGACGATCAACCTGGCGTCATGAAGACGACCGCCGGAGCCACCCTGCGGCGAGTCGAGCTCAACCCTCGGGCTCATCCTTCCTGGTAGGGACCAGGACGCAGCGCGTCCCCGAGTAGATGGTCGGCATGCACTTGTTGCAGTGGATGCAGAGGGAAGAACTCGTGCTGCCTTCCTCCATGCGCTTGGGCAAGTCGGGCTCGCGCAGGAGCGCGCGGGCCATGGCCACGAACGCGAAGCCGTCGTCAAGCGCGGCCTCGACCGTCTTCCGCTCCGTGATGCCGCCCAGCAGGATCAGCGGCATGGACAGCGCGGCCCGGAACTGGCGGGCGAACGGGAGGAAGAAGGCCTCTTCGTAGGGGTAGGAACGCAGGAAGCGGTGGCCGACGACGCGGAAACCGAGCCGCACGGGCTGCGGCAAGGTGGCGCCGAACTCCTGTAACGGCGCATCCCCACGGAAGAGGTACATCGGGTTCGCGAGCGAGCTGCCCCCGGTGAGCTCGATCGCATCGAGCACTTCGTCCGACTCGAAGAGCGAGCCCACTTCCACGCTCTCGTCCAGCCACAGGCCGCCGTTGACGCCGTCGGCCATGTTGAGCTTCGCCGTCACCGCGACATTGGGTCCGGCCTCGGCGCGCACGGCGCGCAGGACCTCGCGGGCGAAACGGGCACGGTTCTCGACGCTGCCGCCGAAGTCGTCGTCGCGGCGATTGAGCTTGGGGCTCAAGAACGCGCTCAACAGGTAGTTGTGTCCGACGTGCACCTCGATGCTGTCGAAGCCCGCCTCGACGGCGCGCGCGGCGGCGCGCCGATAGTCCTTGGTGATCCGTTCGATGCCGGCGCGGTCGACCGCGCGCAGGCGCGATCCCATCGGGGTGAACCCGGCCGAGGGCGAGAGCGCGGGGGAGCCGTTGGAGCGCGCGTTGGCCACGGGCCCCGCATGTCCGATCTGGGCGGCCGCCGCGGCGCCCTCGGCGTGGACGGCATCGGTGAGGCGGCGGAGGCCGGGGACACTGTGGTCGTCGAGGAGGACGCAATGGCGGTCGGTGCGTCCTTCGGGCGAGACGGCGAGGTAGGCGACCGTGGTCATCGCGACCCCGCCCGCGGCCATGGCTCGGTGGAACTCGATTAGCTCGTCGCTCACCACGCCGCGCGGCATGACGCCCTCGAACGTCGCCGCCTTGATGATGCGGTTGCGCAGCGTGATCGGCCCGAGCGCCGCCGGCGCAAAGATCTCCGGCTGCTCGGCCGTTCCGGCGCGGCGCGTGGTGGCGCGGGCGCGGGTGAGGGCGCCGGAGCGGGCCCGGCTGCCATTCCCTGAACGTGGCACGGGCCTACCTTTGCCCATGTGCGCCGGTGGCGCACTTCCGGGTCCGGAACGTCCGGGTGGCTGTCAGGACGGCTGGCTCCCGGCGGGTTGGAGAGCGGGGTTGAGCGGCGTTCCGGCGACGGGACAGTTCCATTTGCAGGCCGGCTCCTCCTCCTTCTCCTTGGGCTTGCGCGCCGGGTTGCGGATGGTGAGCGCGGCGAGGAGGCCGCCGGCGGCGCTGGCGGCGGCCGAGATGTACATCGCCGTACGGAATCCGCTGGCGAGCTTGGTCGGGCCGAGCGCGGCTGCGCCGGTGATGCCGGCGAGCAACGGCAGGACCGCCACTGCAACAAGACCGGCCGCGCGGGCGACGGTGTTGTTGACCGCCGACGCGATGCCGCTGTGCTCCGCCGGTGCGGCTCCCATCGCGGTGGCCGTGAGCGGTGCGACGGTGACGGCCAGACCGGCGCCGAAGACGAGCACTGCCGGCAGGACCTGGGTCAGGTAGCTCCCGGGCGTGCCGGCCAGCGACAGGAGGGCGAGGCCCGCGCCTACGAGGATCGGTCCCACGGTCATCTGCAGGCGGGGGCCGATGCGCGCCGACAACTGACCCGAGCGGGCCGAGAACACCAGCATGATCAGCGTGAGCGGCAACAGGGCCAAGCCCGCCTGCAGCGGGCTGTAGTGCGCGACGTCCTGGAGCACGACGGGGAGGAGGAACAGCGCACCACCGAGCGCGCCGTAAACGACGAACGTGACTGCGTTGGCGCCAGTGAACTGCTTGGACCTGAACAGGTTGAGCGGGAGCATCGGGTGGGTCTCGCGGTGCTCGAGCATCAGGAACGCCGGTCCGCTCACCGCGGCGATGAGGAGACTGGCCAAGACGAGCGGGCTCGTCCAGCCGCGGGTGGGTCCTTCGATCAGGCCGTACGTCAGGCCGGCGAGGAAGACCACCGCCAGTGTTGCTCCTCCGTAGTCGATCCTCCCGGCGCTGGTCGGATCGCTCGACTCGGGCACGTGGCGCGCGGTCACGACGAGCACGAGCGCGGCGACGGGAAGATTGATGAAGAAGACCCAGCGCCAGGAGGCGACCGCGAGGAGATAGCCGCCGATGAGGGGGCCGGCGGCGCTCGCGAGGCCGCCGAGGCCGGACCAGGCGCCGATGGCGCGGGAGCGATCGTCGGGCCGGAACGACGCCTGCAGGATGGCCAGGCTGCCGGGCGTGAGGAGGGCGCCGCCGACGCCCTGGAGCACGCGGGCGGCGATGAGCAGCCCGGCGGCCGGAGCGACGCCGCAAAGCGCGGACGACACCGCGAACCAGGCGATCCCGAGAGAGAACATCTTCCTGCGGCCGAAGCGGTCGCCGAGGTTGCCGCCGAGGAGGAGGAAGGCGGCCAGGGTCAGCGAATAGCCGGTGACGACCCACTGCAGCGTGCCGACGCCGCCGTGGAACGAGCGGTTGATGGAGGGCAGCGCGATGCCGACCACGGTCGAATCGAGCATGGCCATCCCCGAGCCGAGGACCGTGGCCGCCAGCACCCACCATCCCCGCGCGGTGCCGTACGTCAGCTCGTCGGTTGTGGCACCGGTGGTCACTTCGGGCACCGGCCGGTTCGGGTCTCAGCTGTCGTCAGCGCGTCCACGGCGCATCACCACTCATCTCGGTGCAGTCTCCCAGACGGTGCGCCCGTCCGGAGTAGGTCGCGGTGGATGTAGTCGTCGCATGTTATGCACCGTCGATGCGACGTCGACGCGGCAGGAACGACGGCGTGAAAAGACGTGGATCCGCCGCCTATACTGGAAGAAGCACGACGATCGACGATTCGAGGAGGTGAGCCAGATGAGTTCCACGAGATCTGAACCCCCCAGTACCTGGCCCCTCCGACGTGCACTCTGAGCCGAATCCCGACCGGCTCTCTCTCCTGATCGGCTGACCCCGCCACCGCGGTACCAGCGTCGGCACGTCGGAATCCCTGGTGACGGCGCCCTAGCGCCCGAACCCGGCGCGGCTCTCCGCGTCTGCAACGCCGCTCCCAGTGATGCGTCAGCTCTGACGCGTCCGTTCACCGCCGAAAAGGAGATCTCGATGCCGTTCCTCACCTCGATGCCACAGTTCGATCGTCGGTCGTGCCGACGACTTGATGCCACGCGTCCCGTCCCGTTCCTGTCGGATCGGTCCCCTCGTCATGTGTCCGGGTGGTGGGACGGATGACCACGACTGTTTCCACCTTTGACGACGGCGCCGTGCTCGACACCGAGCACGTCGGTGAGATCCGCGGCGCGCTGGGCACGATTGCCCGCGGGGACGTCGCCTCGCGCCAGAAGCTGTCGGCGAAGCTCAAGACCCTGCTCGCCATCGTCGGGCCCGGTCTCATCGTCATGGTCGGCGACAACGACGCCGGCGCATTCGGCACGTACACGCAGGCCGGGCAGAACTACGGCCTGCACCTCATGTGGACGCTGCTCCTTCTCGTTCCCATCCTCTACGTCAACCAGGAGATGGTCCTCCGGCTCGGAGCGGTCTCGGGCGTCGGTCACGCGCGGCTGATCCTCGAGCGCTTCGGCAAGTTCTGGGGAGCCTTCAGCGTCGTCGACCTGTTCATCCTGAACGCGCTGACCATCGTCACGGAGTTCATCGGCGTGACGCTTGCCGTCGGCTACCTTGGGCTCCCCAAGATCCCGTCCGTGATTCTGGCGGGCGCAGTCATCGTCGGCGCGGCCAGCACCGGAAGCTTCAGGCGGTTCGAGCGGATCTGCCTCGCGCTCGTCGCAGGCTCGTTGGTCCTGATCCCGATCTACCTGATGGCGCACCCGCCGATCGGGACCGTGGCGCACAGCATGGTAGTTCCCGGGTTGCCGGCCCACGCCCAGCTCTCGACGGTGATGCTGCTCATCATCGCGATCGTCGGCACCACGATCGCGCCCTGGCAGCTCTTCTTCCAGCAGTCCTACATCATCGACAAGCGGATTACGCCCCGGTTCATCAGCTACGAGCGGGCCGACCTGTGGATCGGCATCGCCCTCGTCGTGATCGGCGCGGCCGCGATGTTCGGGTTCTCCGATGCCGTGTTCGCCGGTCATGCTGGGTTCGGCAACTTCACAAGCGCCGCCGGCATCGCCCAGGGCTTGGGCGCGAACGTCTCCCGGCTGGCGGGGGACCTCTTTGCCATTGCGCTGCTCGACGCCAGCATCATCGGCGCCGCTGCCGTCGGTCTGGCCACCGCGTACGCCAGTGCGGATGTCCTCGGGGTCAACCATTCCCTACACCGCTCGGTGAAGGGCGCAAAGGGCTTCTATGCCTGCTACGGCGGCTTGATGGCCGTTGCCGCCGCCCTCGTGCTCCTGCCGGGCGCACCTCTCGGTCTGCTCACCGAGGGCGTTCAGACGCTCGCCGGGGTGCTCCTGCCGAGCGCCACCGTCTTCCTGTTGCTCCTGTGCAACGACAAGGAGGTGCTCGGGCCGTGGGTGAACTCGACGAAGCTGAACATCTTCACCTCGGCCGTGGTGTGGGTGCTTCTCCTGCTCTCGGTGATCCTGACCGCAAGCGTCCTGTTCCCCAACATCTCGAGCACGGCGATCGTCTCCATCCTCGTCGGCGGGGCGGTCTTGGGGCTGTTCGTCGGGATCGTCATGGTGCTGCTCGGGCACCGGAGTCGGGCTGGCGTCCTCACCGTGCCGGTCGCGTGGCAGGACCGCCGGACCTGGCGGATGCCGGCGCTCAACCGGTTGGCTCGGCCGTCGCTTACACTGCAGCGGAAGATCGGCCTGGTCGCCTTGCGCGGGTACCTGCTGGTGGCGTTCGCTCTGGTGGTCGTCAAGGTCGTGGAGGTCGCGCTCCGCTAGGGATCGCTCCGCGAGCGGGGCCAAGATGGGCCCATGGAGGATCGTCCTGGCTCGGCGCCACGGTCCGTCGTGGCAGACGAATCCCGAGACCGGACCGAAAACGTCGATCCCGTCAACGGCCTGACGCAAGCAGAGGTCCAGAGCAGGATCAGCGCCGGTGACATCAACGCATCGCCGCCGTCCACGGGTCGGACACTCGGTCAGATCCTCCGGGCCAACGTCTTCACCAGGTTCAACGCCATCTTGGGCTCCCTGTTCGTCATCGCGCTGATCATCGGTCCGGCTCAGGACGCTCTCTTCGGCGTCGTGCTCGTGGCCAACACGGCCATCGGGATCGTCCAGGAGCTGCGGTCGAGGCGCGCCTTGAACAGATTGGCGATCCTGGCTGCCCCGAGGACCCATGCCGTGCGTTCCGGGCGGGTCGTCGATCTGCCGTTCGAAGAGATCGTCGTGGACGACGTCCTGGAGGTGAGCAGGGGCGATCAGGTTCCGGTCGACGGAGAGGTTCTGGTCTCGGAGGGCCTCGAGGTGGACGAGTCGCTCTTGACGGGCGAAGCCGAGGCGATCGCAAAGAGTCCCGGTGTGCCGGTCCTGTCCGGCACCTTCGTGGTGGCGGGCCAGGGTCGGATCCGCGCGACGCGCGTCGGCGAGTCCTCCTATGCCAGCGGACTGGAGGCCCAGGCGCGGCGGTTCAGCTTGAT
>JBPYFR010000199.1:0-8938 GCA_051985685.1 Acidimicrobiales bacterium | reverse complement strand
TGGTGACGATGTCGCGTTCTTCGGGATGCAACACGCCGAGAATGTCCCGACGACATATGCCAGCCACTTTCCGGCCTTCTTGGCCACGGATTCGCCCCCGTCGTCGCTGGGCGGCAAGCTGCGAGCGGCTGGACGCATGATCTGGAGTCGGTCGGCGGCGGAAGGCGTCGCCGCGGTGGTCGAACGGTTTCGGCCCGATGTCGCCCACCTTCACAACATCTACCACCAGCTATCGCCATCGGTTCTCAGCGCTTTGCGCCACTTTCAGGTACCCATGGTGATGACTCTGCACGACTACAAGCTTGTCTGCCCGACCTACTTGCTTCTCGACAAGGGCCAGGTGTGTGAGGCCTGTTTAGACGGGCGGTTTCGTCACGCGATCCAACGCCGCTGCAAAGATGGTTCGCTAGCGGCAAGCGCCCTCCTGGCCGGAGAATCGGCGATCCACCGTTCGATCAAGGCGTACTCGCCAGTACAGGCGTTCATCTGTCCGAGCCGGTTCATGCAGCGCAAGATGACGCAGGCGAACGTTTTTCCCGACCGTCTACGCTATCTTCCTCATTTCGTCGACGAACCCCCGCTGACGGCGCAGGTCGCACCTGGCGCGCACGTGCTCTTCGCGGGTCGACTGTCGCCGGAGAAGGGCGCGGACGTTCTCGTCCGAGCAGCCGGCAAGTTGAATCAGGACACTCGAGTTCTCATTGCGGGAGACGGGCCGGATCGCCGGATGCTGGAAGACTTATCAGCCGAGGTTGCCCCCGGTCGCGTCAAGTTGCTCGGGCGCTTGGCCAAGGACGAGTTGGAGCTGTACATCCGGTCTTCGGCGGTCGTCGTGGTGCCGTCCCGGTGTCACGAAAACCAGCCCATGACAATTTTGGAGGCGTTTCGGGTAGGGATTCCTGTGATCGGCACCGCGCTCGGAGGGATCCCAGAGCTCATCGACCACGGTGTCGACGGACTGGTTGTCCCCCCCAATGACCCCAACGAGCTTGCGGCAACTCTCGACGGTGTGTTGGCCGACAATGAACGATCCCGGTCTATGGGACGCGCCGGCCAGGAGAAGGTCCACCAACGCTTTTCGCCGGCGGCCCACTTGGCGGCGCTCCACCAGATCTATGAGGAAGCAGCGACCAGGAGGGGATTGACTTGCGTGTCGCCATGATTGGACAGCGAGGCGTCCCAGCAACCTTTGGTGGGATCGAGCGTGCTGTGGAAGAGCTAGGGGCGGAACTCGCGCGACGGGGTCATGAAGTTGTCGTCTTCGGTAGGAAGAGCTACACGCCGGCGCGGGTGCGTGAATGGCGCGGCATCCAAGTGTGCTACGTACCGGCCGCATCGTCGAAGCACCTCGAAACCTTTGTTCATGCTGGCCTTGCGACGGCCCGGTCATTGACCATGGGCTTCGATGTCACCCATTACCACGCGCTCGGTCCTGGCCTCTTCGCGCCAGTACCGCGCTGGCTCGGTCGCACGCCGGTCGTCCAAACGGTGCACGGTCTCGACTACGAACGGGACAAGTGGTCCAACGCGGCCAGTCGCGTGCTTCGGGTGGGTGGCTGGATGAGCGCTCGCGTACCCAATGCCACAGTCGTCGTCTCGCGAGAACTCCAAGACCATTATCGAGAGACCTGGAACCGCGCGACGTACTACATCCCCAACGGAGTTCAAGAGCCAGCCGTGACGGATGGCTCCGGCGAGATTCTGCGACAGTTGGGCCTCCGGAAGCACGGCTATGCCCTATTCGTCGGACGTCTCACTCCGGAGAAGGCCCCGGACCTCCTGGTTCGCGCCTTTCGCCGTGTCCGCAGTCCGGTGCGATTAGTTGTCGTTGGCGGATCGAGCCATTCCGACACGTATGTCCAGGACATCGAACGTGTCGCCTCTGAAGATCCGCGCATCGTGCTCGCTGGCTATGTCTATGGAGACAACCTGACCGAGCTCTACGCGAATGCCGGCGTGTTCGTGCTCCCATCGAGCCTTGAAGGACTCCCGCTCGTCCTCCTAGAGGCGGCATCGCACGCGGTACCGATCATCGCCAGCGACATTGGTCCCCACCGTCAAGTGCTCGGCGCGGATGGGCCCGGCCGAAGGTGGTTCCCGACCGGAAACGAGGACAGCCTTGTGGCCACGCTCGAGCACGTGCTGTCGCGACCTGACGAGGAGCGGATTGGGGCCACCTCGCTGCGCGACGAGGTACTTCGGCGGTACCGATGGGAGGAGAACGCCGCCGCGACCGAGTCTCTCTATCTAAGAGTCGTGTCTTCTAGCCGGCGCGTTGTTTCAATGGCGAGCTAAGTTCATGGGGTCGAGCGAAAACTACTCCTTAGCGACGAGCTTCAGACCGCCGAGCTGCGCGCGGCGTGTGAGCCCGTTGTGTGAGGCTGGGGGTCTGAGCCTCAGAGCGCTGACCGAGTCGCCGTCGGGGCGACCCATGGGACAGGGCTGCACCGCCAAGAGGGGTGCGCTCGGTCCCGTTGGCGCTCGCAGGCATCGCCGTCGTGTTCGGCGTCCTCGCCGCCGGCGCCCCTCGCTGGAGTGGACACACCGCCACCTCGGGTGCCTGGCGCTGGAATGCGGGGGTGTCCCCGTGCTAGAGCGACCACCGAAAAGGGAAGTTCGGCCAGACATCGCCTCCGCGCCTCGACCGCGGGCGGGCTGCTCCCTACCCTTTGCTGATGGCGACCAACGTGGCGCGGCGCCGTTCGCGGTGGCAAGCGGTCGCCATCGCAGTCCTCGTGCTCGGCACCGGGCTCGCAGCCGTCACCGCACGGCTCTTCGTGTGGCCAAAACGGGGTATGCCCGAGCACGTCGACAGCATCGTGATGCTCGGCGGACAAGGGAATCGCCTTGGGAAGGCGGTGCAGCTGGCCCGGGCGCAACGGGCGCCGTACCTCGTGGTGTCGCGGGACAAATCAGAGTTGCGCCCGGGGTCCGCGTGCCTGCCGACCATCCCCGGCGTAACGGTCGTCTGCTTCACCCCCCGACCGTTCACGACGCAGGGCGAGGCAGAATTCGTCGGAAGGCTGGCCGAGCAGTACCACTGGCGTTCTCTGGTGGTGGTGACGACGTCGGCGCAGGCGACGCGGGCGAGAATTCGGGTCGAACGTTGCTTCCGCGGACGGGTCTACGTGGCGACAACATCGTTGGCGGCGCCGCAGCTGGCGATGGCAGTCGCGTACGAGTGGGGCGCCACCCTGAAGGCCGAGGTCCTAGAGCGGGGGTGCTAGCCGTGCTCCCCGAACCGCTGATCTGATCTCCAACAGATTCGGCCGCTCCTGACTTGATGTCACGAAGAAGCGCAGGGTCGCTTCCGCGTGATCTGTCCCGGTAGCGCGCGTCGGCGCGCCGAGGTTTGCGAGGGGTTTCTTCGTGGCCAGTTCTGTATTGAACCGCCAGGGTTCCTCCCGTCGCCGGGAACCGAGGGTGCGAGGCACACTCGGGGTTTCCACACCAACCCGTCGACGACGGAAGGAGACCCCGGTGGAACGTGAGCAACAGTACGTCGGCATCGACTTGCACCGCCGCCGGTCGGTGATCGTTCGGATGAACGAGGCCGGGGAGGTGGTGGCGGCAGGCAGGATCGAAAATGATCCGTTCCAGCTCGCCATGAGGATCGCGGAGGCCGGTCCGGACGCGGAAGTGGCTTTGGAAGCTTGCTACGGCTGGTACACGGCGGCCGACTTGCTCGAGGTCGAAGGTGCCCGGGTGCACTTGGTGCACCCCCTGGGCCTGCACTGCGATAGCCGTCGGGTCAAGAACGACGTGCACGACGCCACCGAGTTGGCCAAAAGGAGACGAACGGCAAGCATTCCTGATTGTCCGTCAGCGCGGGGACGCTGTTGGGGATAGCGGTCGAGAGGTCCGGGGTGACTGAGTTGGAGTGCCTCTCGCTCCGGGAGCCTTGTGCTGCGTCCTTTAGAGTTCGCTCATTGGTGATCGGCCTCTCTGGCTTCCCAGCGTGCCGAGTACGGTCGGCGCGTGGCCCTCTCTTTCACCGTAGTTCTCAACGGATGGCCAGGACTCGGCGAGTCTGCGGCCCGCAGTGAGCCGTTGTTCGAATTCACCTTCACCGGCGAGGGTGTCGGGACACGCTCGGGAGCGGCCGCAGGCGGCGCGTTGATCTCGGGCGACGACCCGGCGGTCGCGGCTGTTCGACGACGAGCCATGACGGCGGCGGCGACAACAGCGGCAAATGCGACCAAGCCAGCTGCTGCGCTGGTCTTGGTCGCCGAGTGCAGCCGGCCAACCTTGGCGACGGACGACTGCTGGATAAGCGGCGCGTTGGTGACCTGGGCGACACGGCCAGCTGCCTGGGCGAATGTGGTGGAGGCGTTCTGGTACTGCGTGTCCGCCGCAGTAACTTGCGCGTCGAGTTGCTCGAACTGATTCAGCACTGCGCCGTAGTGATCGAGTTCGGCGGTCTTCTGTGCAATCAGAGAGCTGAGGGCGGCAGCCTGCTGTGGCGATTGCGCCACGGCGAGCTGGTTCCTGAGGCTCAAGAGGTCCTGTGACCGGTTCCGGTACTCGGTCTGGACGTCTTGCACCCCAGCGCTCTGCTCGAGTTGGTTCAGACTTGCGGTGGCCGTGTCGAGCTGAGCTTTGGCGGCGTTCATGTCCACCTGAGCCTGTTCGCGGTTGCTGGTGGCGATCGCGATAAGGCCTCTCTGCACCCCGCCCTTCAGGTTATCCGCGGCCTTCGAGGGCGTGTCCCCGCTGGCCGTTGCCTGGACATTTGTGCCCGTTGGAACCGACGTCGAAAGCCCGGTCCCTTTGACTGCCGAGCGGAAGTCGGCAACGATGAGATTGAGATCGATGGGCAGTACGGTGCTGGGCACGGCCTGTGCTACTGCGACCGTCCCGGTCACCTTGTAACCCGGTTTCGTGACGGCAGCGACGGCACCCCCCGTCAGCAGGGCAGCCAGAATCGGGGCGCTGACCAGGACTGCTATCCATCGCCCTCGCAAAAAATCAACGATTTCCATGACAAAAACCCAACTCGTGGTGACACCCAAGACTGTGCAATGTGTGGCGGACCTGGTGATCGAGTAGCCAGTGAAACCCCCCTGGCATGGCGACCAGGACCGATGGGATCCGTTGCCAGGTGTCCCGAGACCGGACGTTGTCCTGAGACCGAACGACCGCGGCCTGCCCCACTGTAGTACCCCTCAACTGCCCCTCCAGTTCTGCCCAACCCCACGGTAGGGGCTGGAGCGGAGGTAGGGTGATCGGCGGACCAGAATTGTCCGATCGAGCATCGGCAGTCTTTCCTCGACGTCAGGCGGCCGGGCGGTCTGTCAGCAATAGCCCGACGTCAACGCTGGGCGTATACGACGACGCCGAAGAGTGCGAGAAGCGCAGGGTTGCGCCGCACTCGTCGGCGAAGACGGCGCGGCAGCCCCTCAAATGCGCTCTCGGCCATAACAGCAGGCGGCGTCGGGAAGGTCAGGTAGCGGCCTCGTCCGCCGATATAGGTCCTCTGTCTGGCGAAGCCCGCCTCTCGCAGCAGCTCGCCGACTTCTCGACGGCTGTACTCGCGCAGATGAAAACCGGTTGCTCTGTCGTCGTAGTAGCGCGATATGTCGTGAGGCCCGGTGAGCCTGCTCGGCGTTATGAGAAGATAGCCGCCCCCGGGGACGAGCACCCGGCGTACCTCGGCGAGTTGCTGACGGGCGTCATCGGGGTGAATGTGCTCCATCAACTGGTTGCTGTAGACCAGGGTGACCGAGCAATCGGGCAACGGCAGAGTGACCCCGTCGGTCAGGAGCAGGCGGAAGTTCGCCGGCGGTGCGTGTTGATCGGTGACGGTCTCACTGACGTCAACCGCGGTGACTGACCGGACCCGGGCGGCCACGGCGAACGACAAGGCACAGTCGCCTGCCCCAATCTCAAGGAACGCCGTGTCCGGGCGCAGGAACCGAGAAACGAGACGCAGCTTGTTGTTCAGTTCACGCTGGGTCGCCGAAGCGTCACATTTGCGTGACAACTGCGGGTGGCCGGGGACCCGACGGAACAGTTCGTCGTAGACCTCGCCGAACGCCCGGGCGCGTTCTTGCTGCGGTGTCACTCTCAAGCGGTCAGCAAGTTCGCGTTCGATGAGGTAATGCTCGTTGCGGTCGTACACGAGACCTGCGCCCCCTCTGCGGTGACAAATTCCCTCCCTGGAGGCTAGTGAGACCGTCTCCGTGAATGGGGTGACGCGGAAAGAAATACCCGAACGGACCTCGTCGGCCTAGTCGCTATCCCGCCAGCCCGGGGCTCGGTTATCGTTACGAACCAGTCAGCTGGCAGTGCTCGACCCCGGGGAGGAAGGGATCGGTCCCGTGGGCGGCTGCTTGCCGGCCGGTTCGAAGGGGCGAAGGGGCAAATGAGTTCGGTACTGCGCGACATGACGAGCGGCGTCCTCGACGTGGACCTGGAGGTGCAGGTTGAGGAGCCGGAGGCCGGCGCGACCGGGGCCCGACGTGGCTACAGCCCAGCCCGCTTGAAGACGTTGGTTGTGGCGGCTGACGGGTTCGCAATTTTGGCCGGGATGGCGATCACCTACGTCATCAGCCGCCGTATTGGCCCGTTCGACACAGGTCCCGCAACGAAGGCCAGCCTGGTCATCGGAACCGCCTCCGTGCCGCTCTGGCTGGTCGTGTTCTGCCGCTATCGGCTCTATGTGGCCCGTGTCGTCGCGTCCCGGACTGAGGAGATCAGCAGGCTCGTCCATGCCGTACTCATGAGCGCGTTAGTGACGGCTGGCGTGGCCTTTCTGACCAAGGAGCGTGTGTCTCGAGGTTGGCTGGTCCTCTGTGTGCCCGTCATCCTGACGACGTGCTGGGTGGAGCGCGAAGCGGTCCGGGCCTGGTTTGATCGCATTCACCGCTCCGGGCTGTGCTTACGATCGGTCGTACTGGTCGGCGCCAACGCCGAGGGAGAGTCAATCCGCGACCTTCTGCAACGATGTCCGCATCTCGGTTATCGCGTTGTCGCCGTCGTCGATGACGCGGGCGCCCGAGAGATGTCGGGAATGTCGGTCCGCGGTCGAGTCGAGGACACCCTTTCGGTAGTCGAGAGCACCGGGGCTACTGGCGCGATCATCGCGACTACAGCGGTCACCGCGGCAGCGTCGAACAGGCTCGTCCGCCAACTCATCAACGCAGGCGTCCACGTCGAACTCTCGTCGTCACTACAAGGCATCACCTCCGAGCGGCTCACCGTCCGACCGCTTGCGACCACACCGTTGGTCTACGTGGAGCCGGTGCACTGCGATGGTTGGCGAGCAGTCGCCAAGAGGACCTTTGACGTCGTGTCGTCGGCCGTTGGTCTGATCCTGCTCTCTCCGGCTCTCGCTGTCGTTGCTGTCGCCATCAAACTTGACAGCAAAGGAAGAGTCTTCTTCTCCCAGACGAGGGTCGGCAGGAATGAGCGCCCGTTCCGTGTCCACAAGTTCCGCACCATGGTCGAGAACGCCGAGGAGTTGCTCGTCAATTTGCACAGCGATAACCAAATGGACGGACCGCTCTTCAAGATCCACGACGATCCTCGCATAACTCGGGTCGGCCGGATCCTGCGACGGTTCTCGCTCGACGAGATCCCGCAGTTATGGAACGTCCTCGCGGGCGAGATGAGTCTTGTCGGGCCTCGTCCGGCACTGTATTCCGAGATGGAACAGTGGACGCCGGAGCTGCTCGCTCGCCTACGGGTGCGTCCCGGCCTGACCGGGATATGGCAGGTGAGCGGGCGCAGCAACCTCAGCTTCGCTGACTACATCCGCTTCGACCTCGACTACGTGGAAAACTGGTCGCTGTGGCGTGACCTCGCCATCGTCGCCAAGACGTTGCCTGTCGTCTTGGGCAAGCAGGGTGCCTACTGAGGCGCAACCATGCAGGGCCTTGACGGAGTTGGTTCACCAACGGGTCACCTTTCTGCGCGGTCTCGTCGCGTCGACGCCGAGGATCTCTAACGGGTTCACTGATCCCGCTGATTTGTGCTCGGTGTGAACGACCGTCGCACCCGTCGTCGAGGGACCCTCCTCTCCGCTTCTGTGTCCGGCCGAGCACTTGTTGGCCTGGCTAGCAAACCGGACAGCAGCGGTGGGGTGTCTGTGGGTGAAGACGCGCGTCCATGTCGAGAGCCAACGGTGTCTGCGCCGTCGCGACAGTGGAACCGATGCCGTTTCCGTACGTCCGCCCGCTCGGCAAGATCGTGCGTGCCGCTGCGCCCGCCCGGATGTGGGGCAACCCAGAGACTCCGCCAGGAGGATTCGGACCTGTCCTTGGCAATCGCTCCGACTTGGTCAAACTCCCCGGGGCTTGCCCAAGCTGACTTCCTAGCCGTCGCGTTCTGCTCAAGTGCCGCATATAGCCACATTGCCCGAAATCGGCGTCTAGGTCGGGCGACGCTAGCCCGGTCCGGCCAGTTGGAAGAACAAGAAAGAACAAAGAAGTAGAACGTTTACCGTCGGCGGTGGCTGGGTACGCCTCGCTCGTGACTCGATCCAGACGTAGGCTTGCGATCCTTCTGGCGGCCGGGATGGTTGCTGGACTGGCGGTCGGTATTGGTATCGCCGGGGCGGCACAGCAGAACCTGGCGTTGGCCCCGGGGGACACGTCGCACGTGACGTGCGCCGGCCCGCAGTTGCATGTCGCGACGGTGTCGCAAACGGCGGTGGACTTGACATGCGATCCCAACCCGACAACCACGACCGTGCCGCCGCCGCCGCAGACCATCAACTCCGTCGCCCGGATCGTCGACTCAATGGCCGGCCCGCACGCCGGCTGCCCGCACGGGGTGCCGACTTACTACAGCTGGCAGCCGCATCCGGACGTGGGCGACGTAACCGACTCAGCCGGCCGGCACGCGACGATTGCCTGGGGCCAGATCTACGCCGATTGCACCGCCAGTGAGCCGACCAATGTGCGGGTCGAGGTACGCAACATCGAACTGTGGTTCT
>JBPYFR010000198.1:0-16868 GCA_051985685.1 Acidimicrobiales bacterium | reverse complement strand
CTCTTGCTCATGGCGTCGGCCAACCGGGATCCTCGGCGCTTCGAGAAACCAGATGTCTATGACATCACCCGCAACGACGTACAGCACCTCACCTTCGGATACGGCCCGCACTTCTGTCTCGGCGCTCACCTCGCCCGACTGGAGGGACGGGTCGCGCTGGACGAGATGCTCAACCGATGGAACGAGTGGGACGTCGACTACAGCGGCATCAAGCTGGCGTCGACGTCGACCGTCCGGGGGTGGGAGCGGTTGCCGATCATCGTCCGATGAGGGGCTCCGCGCGTCCCTCGATGGGGTTCGAGGTGTTTCCGATCGGGACGGTGTTGTGCGGTTCTCCTGCTAAGAGTGGGCCAACTGCGGAGGTAGTCACATGACTCTTCGGGTCGTGCAGTGGACAACTGGGAACGTCGGGAAACGGTCGGTTCGTGCCGTACTGCAACACGCTGATCTCGAACTGGTCGGGTGCTACGCCTGGAGTGAAGAGAAGGTGGGTAAGGACGCCGGTGCTCTCTGCGGAATCGATCCCATCGGTATCTTGGCGGATAACGACGTTGACGCGGTGCTCGCGCTGAAACCTCACTGCGTCGTGTACAACCCGATGTGGCCGGACGTCTCCGAATTGGTTCGCATTCTTGAATCAGGTGCGAACGTGGTCAGTACGGCAGCGTTCATCAATGGGCGGGGCAATGACGCTGATCGACTTCGCATCGAGGACGCCTGTAGGCGCGGTAAGTCAACCATGTTCGGGACTGGGATAAGCCCGGGATGGGTCGAACTCATGGGGATTGCGGCGGCGAATATCTGCGAGCGGATTGACAAGATCACCATCGACGAAGCGGCGGACACGACTGTGTATGACTCACCGCATACCGAACGACCCGCTGGCTTTGGTCGGCACATCGACGACCCCGAACTCCAACCGATGGCGGCGCACGGGACTGCCGTGTTCGGCGAGGCGGTTGCGCTCGTTGCCGACGCACTCGGTGTGGAACTCGATGAGACAGTGTGCGTAGCGGAATATGCCAGAACGACCGAAGACGTCGTCATGGAGTCATGGACCATCCCGGCTGATCACGTCGCCGGTGTGGCCGCCAGCTGGCAGGGGAGGTTCGACGGTCGAACGGTCGTCGAGTTGAACGTACGCTGGAAAAAGGGCCAAACGCTTGATCCGGACTGGGTGATCGAGGAAGGTCACACAATCACTGTTGAAGGGATGCCCACGGTGCGCACCCGCCTGGAGTACCTGCCGCCTTCCGACTTTGAAGCGACGACGTTCGCAGACTTCATGGTCATCGGCATGGTCATGACCGCGATGCCGGCCGTCAACGCCATTCCTGTCGTGGTAGCCGCCTCGCCAGGCATCGTGACGTACAACGACGTGCGGCTCATACGTCCCTCGGGCTGGGTTGCCGATTCAGAGCGCTTGCGTTAGTCATTGGCCATCCGAGTCCGTAGTGGCGGCGTGCCGTCCTAAGCAGGACTCGACATCGAAGGGAGACAAGCGTGGGAAAGCTCGACGGCAAGGTGGCCTTCATCACCGGTGCGGCACGTGGGCAGGGGCGGAGTCACGCTCTTCGACTGGCCCAGGAGGGCGCCGACATCATTGCCGTGGACATCTGCCGTCAGCTGCAGGCTGTGGGCTATCCGATGGCAACTCCGGCCGATCTCGAGCAAACGGTCAAGGAGGTCGAGGGACTTGGACGGCGGATCATCGCCGGGGAAGCTGACGTCCGCCACTACCAGGAGCTCAAGAAGGTCTTCAAAGATGGTGTGCGGGAGCTCGGGCCGCCGGAGATCGTCGTGGCCAATGCCGGCATAGGTCCGGGTGGGATGGCATCAGCGGAGCAACAGTGGGCCGAAGTCCTCGGCGTGAACCTCACCGGTGTGTGGAACACGGGGCGCGTCGCGATCCCCTCCATGGTTGCTGCAGAGAATGGTGGTGCGATCGTGCTCACCAGCTCCACGGGTGGCTTGACCGGGGCGCCGATCGACGCAGCGGGCATGTTGGCCTACACCGCCGCAAAGCATGGAGTGATCGGCCTGACGCGGTCGTGGGCCAACTCCTTGGCGCCGCACTTCATCCGGGTCAACAGCGTGGCGCCGACGACCGTGCGCACCCCTATGGCGGGAGACGGGAATGTGAGCGAGATCATCGAGAACGTCCCCCAGCTGGCCGGTTCACTCCTCAACGCGCTTCCGGTCGAGGCGGTCGATCCGATCGACGTGTCAAATGCCGTCCTCTGGCTTGTGTCGGACGACGCCCGCTATGTGACCGGCACAGTGCTTCCGGTTGATGCTGGCAACGTAAACAGGCGATGAGGCTCCGCGATCCTCGGGTGAGCTCGTAGGGACTCCGTTCCGAACCACTCACACGCTGGCGCCGGCCGAATAACGGAAGTGCACACTACCTGCGTGTCAGCGTCCATGAGGCTGGGCGATCAGGTAATGAGCAAAGCGGAAAAGGGCCGGATATCAGCGTCATCCGGCTCCGGAGGCCCATTCGCCGGCGGCCGGGGCTCCGACGGGTATTCGCGCTGAAACAGATCAGAGCTGTACCCAGACGGTCTTGTTCTTCAGGTAGCCCTCGATGCCGTCCTGCCCGTTCTCGTAACCCCAACCGGACTGTTTGAAGCCACCAAAGGGCATGGCAGGATCCCACATCATCTGGCAGTTGAGCGAGACGGTGCCCGCGTCGAGTCGTCGGGCGAGTCGGTGTGCGTGGGAGACGTCTCTCGTCCAGGCGGAGGCGGCGAGGCCGTAGATGGTGTCGTTGGCCATGGCGACGACCTCGTCATCGTCGTCGAATGGCGTGACCGCCACGACCGGCCCGAAGATCTCCTCCTGATAAAGGCGCATGTCCGACGTGACCTGGGCCAGCACCGTCGGGTGCACGAAGTAGCCCGTGCGATCGAGGCGGTGACCGCCGATCACGACCTCGGCGCCGTCGCGCTTGCCCTCGTCGATGTAGCCCATGACGCGGTGCAACTGCCGCTCGCTGATGATCGGCCCGCTGTGGACCTTTTCCTCGTTCGGTCCTCCGAGCCGGATCTTGCCGGCGAGTGTCGCGATGCCTTCGACCACCTGCTCGTACACACCGCGTTGCACGAAAACCCGGGAGCCAGCGACACACGCCTGCCCGGAGTGGATGAAGATGCCCATCGCCGCAGCCGGGATTGCCATCGCGAGATCGGCGTCGTCATAGATCAGGACCGGTGACTTGCCGCCCAGTTCGAGCATGACCCGCTTGAGGTTGCCAGCAGCCGCCTGCACGATGAGCTTGCCCACCTCGGTGGATCCCGTGAAGGCGATCTTGTCGACGTCGGGGTGCTCGATGAGCGCTTGCCCGGCGGTGTGCCCGTAGCCGTTCACCAGGTTGACGACCCCGTCGGGCACGCCGGCTTCGGCCAGAACCCTCTCGAAGACCAGTGCCGAGAGCGGGGTCTCCTCGGCCGGCTTGAGCACACTGCTGCAGCCGGCGGCCAGCGACGGCGCAAGCTTGGCGGCGGCGTTAAACGCAGGGCCGTTCCACGGGATGATGAGCCCGACGACTCCGGCAGGTTCTTTGATCGTGTAGGCGTGCACCGACGCGTCGATGCCAGAGAGTCCGCCCGACATTTGCACGTTGTGAGCGATCCCGTTGATCTTCGTGCACCAGCCGGAGAAGTAGCGGAAGAACTCGACAGCCGCCGCGATGTTTCGCTGAGCCTGTTTCAATGGCATGCCCGTATTCAGTGAGTCGAGCTGGGCCAGCTCGTCGGCCCGCGCCTCGAGCAACTCTGCGACGCGCCACAGCACCTGGGCCCGCTCGGAGTGTGGCTTCTGGTGCCACACCCCGGACTCGAACGTCTCCCGGGCCCGAGCGACCGCGTCGTCGATGGCCGCGGCACCCCCGTCCAGGAACTCGGTGATCTGCTGTTCGCTCACCGGATCGATGATGGGGACCGTCTCGCCTTTGCCCGGGCGCATACGAAGCTCTTCGATCGTTGCTTCTATGGTCATGCGTCCTCGCCTCCGTGGCTCCTCGTCGTTCAACGTCAGTGGCTGGCCCAGCGGGCCGAGCTCATGAGGCTGAGCACCTGCTCAGCGCCGTAATAAACGAACGTAACGCCTGAGGACGTCCGGCAACAAGCGCAAGTGAAGAGGGGATCGTCGCTCTCGGGGCGGACGAGGCGCAGGGCCTGGCCTTCCCGTGCCGGGTGTGGCGCCCCGTCAGGAAGGCTTTCGAGGTCGCCTTCTCGTCCTACTCGATCCCGAAACTGTTGATCTTGTCGGGATGGATGCGGATGAACGCGTCGCCAAACCCGGGACCGAGGTCCGCTCCGCCCGTAGCCACCGCTTCAGCCTGCCCGCGGATCTCGAGCATGCGAGGCCTCCACGGGTCCGTGGACACGAGGTCATCGATCACGACGGCAGCCCACGGGTTGGCCTGCACGTCTCGGTATTTCTTTGTGGTCGCTACGTGGAGGCCGCCGACGTCGACCGTGCCGAGCTCGTTGTTGTATCGGAACGAGGTGGGTACAACATGAGGTTTTCCATCACCACCACAGGTGGCGATCCGGCCCAGCCGCTGCTCCGAAAGGTAATCGATCTGCGGTTTCGTCAATTGTGTCATGAGAACGATCAGCGTATTGGTCTGCGCCTACACGGTCTCCACTTCCCTTTCGGCTTCGGTCAGCTGGTAGATGGCCTCGATCAGCGCCAGGTGGGTGAAGGCCTGAGGGAAGTTGCCCAGGTGCTGGCTCGTCGAGGTGTCGATCTCTTCGGCGTACAAGAGCATCGGCCCAGCGAAGGAGAGCAGCTTCTCGCAGAGCGCTCGGGCTCGGTCGAGCTCGCCGATCATCGCCAAGGCGCTCACCAACCAGAACGAGCAGATGGTGAAGGTGCCCTCTTTGCCTGAGAAACCGGTGTCGGTCGTGTCGGTCCGGTAGCGGAGCACGAGGCCGTCTTCGGTGAGGTCGTCGGCTATGGCCAGCACGGTGTCGCGTACCCGTTTGTCATCCGGTGGCAGGAACCCCATGAGCGGGATGAGCAACAGTGCCGCGTCGAGGTCGTCGGTGTCGTAGGCCTGCTTAAATAGACCCTTCTCCGAGACCCCTTCTTTGAGCACCTCGGCCTTGATCTCTTCGGCGATCTTCTTCCAGCGCTCCGCCCGGTCCTCGTCGCCGCGCTCTTCGGCCAGGCGCACCCCTCGGTCGACCGCCACCCAGCACATCACCTTGGAGGCGGTGAACTGCTTGGGGTCACCGCGCACTTCCCAGAGGCCCTGGTCGGGTTCGTGGCGGCTGTCCACTGCCTGGTCGACCAGGGAGGCGAGGCTCTCCCAGGTGGGATCGGCCATCTGGATGTTGCTCCGGCGGGTCTGGGTCCAGATGGCGTCTAAGAGCATGCCCCACACGTCGAGCTGGCGCTGGTCGTACGCGGCGTTGCCGATCCGCACCGGCTTGGAGTTCCGCCAGCCGCTCCAGTGGTCCAAGAGGTGCTCGGTCAGGTCCCGCTCCCCGCCGATGCCGTACATGATCTGGAGGTGGGGTGTGGCGTCGGCGTCGTCGGCCTCGCTGCCGAGGACTGCATCCAACACGAAGCCGAAGAAGTGGATGGCTTCCCACGCGAAGCCCATCCGGTAGAGCGAGCGGAGCCCGAAACACGAGTCCCGGATCCAGGTGAACCGGTAGTCCCAGTTGCGCGCCCCGCCCGGGGTCTCGGGCAGGCCGGTGGTGCCGGCGGCCATGATGGCGCCGGTCGGGGCATAGCTCAGGCCCTTCAGGGTGAGGGCGCTGCGTTCGATGTAGCGGCGCCAGGGGTGGTCGGGCACCTGGGCGGCCCGCAGCCAGTCGCGCCAGGACTGCTCGGTGGCAACCACGGCGTCGAGCGCGTCCTCCACCGACTCGATGGGTTGGGCCCCCCAGGTGAGGGCGACATAGGCGCTCTCACCTTTGGAGATCGTCCGCCTGCCCATGCAGCGCAGGCCCATGGTCTCCAAGCGGAGGTTGCTGGACAGCGTGAGGGTCAGGTCGCTCCCGGGGTCCTTGACGGCCAGGACTTCATAGCCCGGCCCGGTGTACTCGAAGTGGCTCCCCCGCCGTCCGTAGTCGAAGTTGGGGATGCAGTCCATGGCGATGTCCACCTGGCCGTCGGTGCAGGTCGCCACCCGCAACAAGGTGCCCGTGGCGACCGACTCTCCGGGCGCCCGCCGGTAGTCGGCCCGGCGAGTGCCCTCCGACAACGGACCCATCACCAGGAGGTCCTTCACCAACATCCAACCGGTCGGCGTGTGCCAGGTGGTCTCGGCCACCATGGTGCCCGGTATGTAGCGGCGGTCGTGGGGATGGCCTGTCCCCTCCGGAGCGAAACGGAAGGAGCCCGCCTGTCGGTCCAGCATGGCGCCGAAGACGCTCGGGGAATCTGGCCTCGGCAGGCAGAGCCATTCGACGGCGCTGTCCGCCGCCACTAGGCAGCTCACCTCGCAGTCGGACAAGAAGGCGTAGTCGGCGATCGGGGGGAAAGTGCTCATGGGGATTCCTTTCTCAGTGGCCGACCCTCACATCGCCGTGATGGCCGAGACGACATCGGTCCGAGGGAGCAAAGGGACGAGACACAGGGAGCTTCGGCCGGCGTGGGCCGGTCCTGTGTGTTCAGTGGTTCTCCGATATTGCGAAGATGGACCTTCTCTGTGTCCCCCTTGGAGGCGGACACCTGCGCGAATGGTCCGTCATCGTGCTCCGCCCACTTCGCCGCCAGCGTCGTCTTGCCGTCGCTTGGAGGCCCGACGATCGAGATGACGCGACCCGCGTTCTCCTGCACGAGCCGCTCGATCAACACCGGCAAGGGACAACCCCGGGCGGAACCAGCGGGGCGATGAGGTTTTGCCGCGAAGAAATCGAGCGATCTCTGGCTCCGGCGGTGCCGGTGCTCCTCCGACTGAAGCACATCACTGAACGGAATGGGCTGATTCTTGCCTTAGCCAGGTGCTTTGTCGAGGGTTTTTTGGGTCAATATCCGAGCCCAGCCGTCACCGTTCACCTGCTGGACCCGCCGCGAGCCGGAATTTCCTGCGCCCGGTCGCAGTCCCACAATCTCTAGTTCCAGGCCCCACCGAGACCCTCTGCGATCGGTTCTCCTCGATCCCAACTGAGCCGGACCACCGGTTCTACCGGCGGAATCCGTGGTCAGGCAAACCGGATGAAGCTCGCGGCCCCGACCAGAAGACAATAAATTGCAAACGGCGTCAGAGTGCGTGTCTGGAACCAACGCATCAGGAAACGCACCGAGAAGTAGGCAGCGACACCTGCGACAATCACACCGACAATCACTTGACCGTGTATGTGGTCGCCAGCCGAACCCCCCAGCGAGGGTAGCTTCAGCACGCCGGCAGCCAGAATCACCGGTGTCGCCAACAAGAAACCGAAGCGAGCGGCATCCTCGTGGTCAAGGCCGCGCCACAACCCTCCGACCATCGACACGCCCGAACGACTGATGCCCGCGAATAGCGCCGCGATCTGGAGCGACCCGATGTAGAACGCATCGAGGTAGCGCAACTTTGCGATCCGGGCGTCGGCGGATCTCGCTGCCCGCACCTCGGCCCGCTGACGGCCCCGGCCCTTCGTGGCAGGCGATGCACCACGAGCGACCGCTCGGTGGGTGCCGGGAACCGGGCCACGCTCGCTTCGGGCGCTTCGAGTGCGGCGGCTGAGCCGTTCGCCGAGGAGGAGCACCAGGCCGTTAATGAATAAGAAGATCGCCGCGGCAACCGGCTTCGCAAGCAGTGTCCGGAACGTGTGCTCGAGCGCAACTCCCGTCAGGCCGACTGGGATTGTCGCGATCACGATCATCCAGGCCAGCCGCTCATTTGAATCTGAGACAGTGAAGCGCCGCTCGTGCAAGCTCGCTCTGAGGCTCCTGATGAACCCGCGGATGATTCGTACCCAGTCGGCTCGGAAGTACCAGAGCAACGCGAGGGCGGTGGCGCAATGCAGCGCCACGATGTAGGCGAGGTAGAACGAGGATTCGCTGTTCTGCTGGGAAGACTGCGTGACCAGGGTCTCCCAGCCACCTCCAATCCAGGCCGGAACGAGCACTGAGTGCCCGAGACTCGATATTGGGAACAACTCCGTGACGCCCTGAACGAGGGCGATGACAATGGCCTGCAGATATGACATCGAACTTCCTGGCTCGAGGCCTGTGGCAGAGGTAGATCGGCCTTGTCAATGTAATGCTGTGCCCAAGGCTCCGTGGGATACCGGGAGTTGCCTTGATCTCGACCGGTGTGGGCGGGGTTTCGCGGGCTCACACCGCGACGTACCTACCGCCGAACCAGGTCTAACGCCCTCAACCACCGCCGTCCGTGCCAGCGAATCGAATGGTTTGCTGCTCAGCAGCATCAGCGTCGACCCGGGGTCGGCGAGCAAATCATCGACTGCGGCCCAGGTCCATCGTCACGTTTGTTCCGGGTCAAGTGTCTTATGCCCAGAAGACTCGATTTCATCGGTGATGGGAGGCCCAATGGCACGAATTCAAGGAGTACCGCCGGAGAAGGCCGGCCCGATTGTCAATGTCATCTATCGGTTCATGCGCAAGGGTATGAAAACGATGACGGGACGTGAGCCTGCGCGGGGGAGCGGCATCGAACCTGTTGAGATTTGGGCCCACGAGCCGAAGATGATGAGCGGGATGGGCAAATTCCAGCGTGCGGTGAGAAAAGGAAAGGCCGTTGACGAGCGGACCAAGAACCTGGTCGAACTGAAAGGCTCACAGATGATCGGCTGTGAGTTCTGCGTCGACCTCGGCTCGCAGATCTGCCGCAACTCCGGCCTGTCCGAAGAGGAACTGCTGGAGCTGCCCCACTATCGCCAAAGCGACTTGTTCAGCGAACGGGAGAGGGTGGTGCTCGATTACGCGGTGGCGGTAATGCGCACTCCCGTAGAGGTCACGGATGAGTTGTTCGACAACCTGAAAGAGCAGTTCAGCGACGAGCAAATCGTGGAGATCACGGCTCTACTCACTGTCGTCAACCTGGCCCGGTTCAACGCTGCCTTCGGTATCGCATCCGCGGGTTTCTCGGACGGAATGATCTGCGTGCTGCCGGACCGGCCGTTGTCTCCGTCAGCGTCGCGGGAGCAAGGTGAGGTGTTTCTCAAATGATCAAACGCGTCGGCAAGTTTGGGTTGTGCTCAAGCTACGCGCGCGATCCGTGTGCGGACGATCGGCAAGTTGGGGTCACCAGTCGTCATCGGCACTCTGACGGAGGGCCCGAATAGGCAAAATCGACTCCAGTGGGCCGCTACTTAGGCGGTTAGGTCCAGCATCTCAGGTGGTAAATTTGGGCCGTGCTTCCGGCCGCGCTCATTGCCGGTCGATGAGACACTCGGGCGCATCAGTCTTCTCATCCTGTCGGAGAGTCTCGTGATGATCGACAGTCGAGCCGACCTCTTCGGGCCCGACGGCCGCATCTCGTCCTAAGGCAGTGTGACCCAGGTGCAGGAGAGCAACTTCGATGAGACTGTGGTCGGGTACGGTCCCCGGAACCCACAGGGTCCTCACCTTCACCCGATCCATATCGCGGTTCTCGTCGCGGCATGGATGGCGTTGGCCGGAATATTGATCGGAGTCGGGGAGCTCGTCACACACTCTGGCCGAGTCGATGGCTTCGATCATCATGTCACCTCGATCATCGTCGCCCACCGAAGCGAAGGCCTCAACACCGCCATGAAGGCGATTACCTGGCTCGGCTCGTGGGTGGCGGAGCTGTTCGCTGCCGCGGCGCTGCTCCTTCTCGTCCTTCGCCGGACGCTAACCGTTGGCTTTCTGCTCCTCGCCGTGCTGCTTTGGGGAGGGACTCAAGGCGGCACGACATTGGCCAAGCACGTGGTACAACGATCCCGACCCCCCGAGCACCTGAGGCTCGTTTCCGCGCATGGCTGGTCCTGGCCATCGGGCCACACAGCCACCGCCACTCTCGTCGTCGCAGTCCTGACGGCGGTTGTCTGGGTAATCACTCCCAAAACCGGTCCGAGACTCCTCGCTGCTCTCGGCTCGATCATCGTCGTACTGGTTGTGGCGTTCTCGCGCGTCGAACTAGGGGTCCACTGGACCACCGATGTCCTCGCGAGCATGGTGTTCGTTACAGCGTTGCTCTTCGTCGCGGCACTTCTATTCGTCTCATCCATGGCGGGTCACTTGGACGAGCCTTCCCCACGTAGACCATGAGACCAATGCTCGCAGTCCGACGCGCGAGGCAGGAGCAGTCCCGCGATCACCGGTAGAAGATGGTGCCACCAGTGAGCAATCAGGCCACCGATCCGAGCGATCCGAGCTCACCCAAGAAACTGCTGAGACTCAGTGTGGGGTCAAGCTCGTCAGCGGTAGCTTCGCACTCGATGACGGTCTTGACCAACACCGCCAGATCGGCGGGAAGCAGGAGACCTTGACTGCGGAGCACATGAAGCAGGCCGCGAAGCACTCGTCCCAGTTTGATGTCCTGCAACTCGGCATCGATAATCGGATCCAGAAGTTCGGCTAGTTGCTGACTGAATCCCGAGTGGTCGAACGGGCGACATACGCGACTGATCGACAGCACCGCATCGGCCAGCGCGTCGCGGTCTCGGCTCACCACCGCGAGGAGCAGGCTGGTCAATGCGGTGCGCGTTGCTGGTGTGACGGTACCGACTTCGCCGAAGTCCACCACGCCGAGACGGCCGCCTGGCATTGCGATGAAGTTCCCCGGGTGCGGATCAGCGTGGAACCGGTCGGACTGAACAATCATCTTGGCGTACACATGAATGACAGTCCGCGCCATGGTGGTCCGACTGACTCCTGCTTCTTTGAGTCCATCGACGTCGGTCAGTGAAATGCCCTCGATCCAATCCATCACCAGGACCGATTCGCTGGTTAGGCTCCACACGACGTTCGGAATGGATACCGCACCGTCATCGGTGAAGGTGTGACGGACGGCTTCGATGTTGCTGGCCTCCGTCGCAAAGTCGGTTTCACCTCGCAACAGCCTGGAAAACTCGTCCACTATTGCCGAGGGGTCGTACCTGCGGACTCTTCGCGAGAGACGAGCCAGACGGGTCAGGGCAGCCAGTACTGTGATATCGATTTCGATTTCGGAGCGGATACCAGGGCGCCGAATCTTGACCGCAACCTGACGGCCGTCCGCCGTGGTGGCGCGGTGTACTTGCCCGACCGAGGCAGAGGCGACCGGCGTCACATCGAACGCGGCAAAGACATCCGAGACTGACGAGCCGGCGCTCCGATCCAGCTCGGTCATGACCGCTTCCGTCGGGATCGCCGATACGTGATCTCGTAGTAGCGACAGCTCATGCTGCAGGCTGGGCGGAATGAGATCCGAACGAGTCGACAGTAGCTGTCCAAGTTTCACGAACGTGGGGCCCAGTCCCTCGAGACCGAGCCGGGCCTGGCGGGCGTAGAACTCGCGCCCCTCGGTCTCATGGGATCCAAACGCGCTCGAGACCGCGTGCCATGCCATCTTCGTGCCCCGACGAGTTACTACTGTTGTCACTTTCCAGCCTCTGCGCAGGACAGCCCTTGTTTGCGACCGTTGGCGGTCGTTCGGCGCCGATACGGGCGCGTTGCGCGCCAGGCGTTCCTCGGTCATCGGATTACCAGTCGTCACCGAAGTGGCGAACCCGTCCGGAATGACGCTGCGACCAGGTTCCAGTCCGCGTTAGTGGGTTGTATCAAGTGATCAGAAAGGGTCTCATTCGCGTGGGCCATCCCAGTATCCACCATGACCAGCTGCTCCCGAAGGCCACACTAAAGAGCTGGCTGGACGAGGTCGAAGCCGCGTGCGGAGCCGTGATATATGCGGCGACTCAGCCGTGAGGGCCCGTGCAGTGAAGTCAATGACCCGGCACGTTTCCACGGACGTCCCTGTCGGGATCTAGTGGACGTCCTCAAGTTCAGTCTCGTCCTCGATATTGGTCAGGACGGGAGGAAGTCGAGCAACAAACGGTTGACCTTGTCCGGCGCCTCGAGCTGCATCCAGTGCCCCGGACCTTCAAGCCGTTCGTAACGCCACGGACCTGAGACTCCTTTGGCCGAGTCGGTCATCTGTGTCTCGGTAAGGGCGGGGTCTCCGCTGCTCCACAGCCCCATCGTCGGAGCTTGGACGGGCGGAAGCTGCAGAGGTGGGCCGACCCACGTGTCGGGGGTGACGTTCGCCCGGTAATAATTCAGACCCGGCGTCAGCGATCCGTTTGCCTCCAACTCGGCTATCACTGCGTCCGAGTCGGGGTGGCGGCCCCACCACTTGAAATTTCGCCAGTCGTTCTCGCTCAACCACCGCTCGGCAACACCCCGGAATTGGAAAAGGAGCATGTACCAGGACTTCTCATGCTGCTCGAGTGTGCTGAGGAACGTGCCCGGGAACCCGACCGACAGCACGACCAGGTGGTCGACGTTGTCCGGAGCCAGCGTCCCGAGTCCCCATGCCACACCTGCGCCCCAGTCGTGGCCCACTACGTGGACGCGCGACTCGCCGGCGTCGGCGAGGACGCCGATGACGTCACCGGCGAGAAACGGCAATGCGTAGGCCTCCACGGACTCTGGTTTGTCTGAGCGACCGAAGCCGCGTAGGTCGGGGACGATCACCTTGAAACCGGCCTCGGCAAGCGCCGGCACTTGATGGCGCCACAATCTTCCCGTGTCAGGGAAGCCGTGCAGGAGCACGACCGGACGGCCGTCCCCGGTGACTTCGTAGTTGATTCCGACTCCGTCGACCTCAACCCGCGGCACTCCATCCTCCTCTTTTCGAATTCCGATTACCCGTCTTGGTGCTGTGCGCCTCTTCACCCGTTCGCGATCGCCACCAACTCCTCGCGGGGAGGCGCAGGCACTGGCGTCTCCCGCCAGTCTGCGCCGACCTCCATGACCCTCTCCCTCATACCTGGGGCAGCCAGCGCCTCATCGAGGGGGTCGAGCACGAAAGCGGCGCGCAGGAACACCCGCAGGAGGTCCGGATCCCTCGTGACGGCCGTCGCGAGCGCCTGTTCCAATTCCCAGCGTCGGTCACCCGGCTCGTAGCGCTCACTGGCTATCAGGCTGTCGATCTCGGCCAGGCGGTGTCGGTCCTCGAAACGGGTCCACATGAACCACGGCTCTACGACCTCGGCGCTGGTGGTGTGGAAAGCCACGGCCAGTGCGTAGGGGTCCTCACCACCGACCGACCTCATGGTGTCGCGCAACACGAGACCTTGGAGCATCCCGATCGACGCGCCTCGCCCGAAGGAGGGATTGGAGCACGCCCATGCGTCCCCCACTGCAACGAGGCCGGTCACGATCGGTTCCCTGTCTCTGCACAGCGAGCGCCAGCGGTCCTCGATTTTCGAAATCGTCACGATACGGTCCTCGAGCGGCACTCCGTCGAGCCAGTGCGCGACCAAGGGGAGGGAGCGGAACAGCTTCTCGAAGCGGTCGACATTGCGCAGGCCGTAAAGCGCTTTGTCTTTGGCACTGGTGGTGATGACCACGCTCCACGTCCCATTGTCCGCGGCAAGAGTCAAACTGGAGATCGTTCCGAGCGGCTGTAGCGCGGGGCCGAAGGCGAATGGAAGCGATCCGTCGGCCGACCTGTAGTGACGGCCGTAATACATGAACCCCGAGTCCTCAATCTCTTCTCGCAGCGGGGGCAAGCCGGCCTCATCAAGCCACCGAGGTAGTGGGGATCGCCGCCCGGACATGTCGACGACGAGGTCGGAGCGCACCTGCTCGCCCGCGTCCGTGCGCACGCCGACGACGTGGGGGATCCCCTTGCGAGCGTCGGGTCCGGTGAGGAGGCCCTCCACGGCCACACCCCGGCGGAGGGTGAGCCCGGGCGTCGCCTCCGCCACCGCCGCCATCGCCATCTCCACCATTGGTCGGCGGCCGGTGAGGAGTTCCACGTCGCCATCCTCGGGGCGCTCAGGACCTCGGATCTCCTCCGGTAGAGCCAGTAAGGGATTGTGACGGAGGCCGCCAGCAGCCTCAACGGCCTCGGACACCGAGGGTAGCTCGGCGTCGACGAGGGCGCGGTAACGGCCGAGGAAGGCGTGAGGGAGGCGGAATTGATTGACGCCCCGCCGTTCCCAGGCATCCCAGGCGGCCTCGAAGTCGCTAGGCGGCGGAGCGGGGTCCCGCTCCATCAAGGTCACTCGATGTCCGTCTTCCGCCAGGAGCATGGCCGTCCCTAACCCAACCACGCCGCCGCCCACCACCACAACGTCCGCCACGATTTGTTCCTCCTCCTGCCGCCCCGTTTCTCGGCTTCCCCACCCCTGAAGTTACCGCCTTCGCCCGTCCGTCAACACTCTGACGTTGTTGCCACTGCGTAACGCTTGGGTCTTCGTCTAGCTCGGACGCTCCAGAGGGTGTTGACGGCATCCTGTTCGAATTTGTCGTTTGCGCTGGTCAGCGACAGCAGGTCCCGCAACTCAGCTTCGACGTCGGGGTCGTCTGCTTGCGACGTGCGCGATCGAGTCCTCGCTTCTCGCCGATCGACACCGCATTGGTTACGCTGCGGCTGGCTGGGTCCCCAGTATGGTTGACCTGGGTCCATCTCAGTAACCTGAGCGGGCGCGTCCGTTGACAGCAGGAAGGAGGTCGGCCGATTGCCTGCTTGTTCCCGCTGCCTGGTTGAGGTGCGCCCCGGAACAGCACTTTGCCCGAATTGCGGCGCCGCCATCAGGTCGCCCGTCATCCCGCGACCGCGACCGACGCAGAAACGCTTTGCAAAGTCGCGACGACGGCTGAACGCCCTGGACCGCAGAGAATGGGTCTTCGGCCCCGCCACGTTGGTCCTCTTGGTTTCGTTCTGGATGCCTTGGTACAGCATCGGTCCCTTCTCTGTCAGTGGACTCAGTGCCCATGGCTGGCTGTTCATCGCTGTCCTGAATTCGATTGTCCTGGTGCTCTACACGCTGATCACGGCATTCGGTGCGGGCGACCTCGCGGAACTGGGCCGTCTGTCCAAGGATCAACTCCTGGCTCTCCTGACCGGAATCAATCTGGCCCTCGTCGTGCTACTGGGCTTCATACTCAAGCCGGCCGGCTTCAGCTGGTCGTGGGGCGCGTTTCTCGCCCTCATCGCCGCCGTTGTGGCCTTTGCGCCCTTTGGCGTTCCCCTCATTCAAGCCCAACGCAGGCGCTGACCCCTGCCCTCAATCGCCGGATCTGAGACCATCGCACGTTCGGCCCTTCCGCGCGCGGCGGTGCTTTGATATTCGTCAGAGAGCCCCGCTTTTCTTGTCGCGAAAGGAGCGACAATTGACTGTACTGGTGTCTTACACCCATGGCGCGTCGGGCGTCGGATTGCTCGGCCAGACCATCGGGGAGAATCTGGACGCAGCCGCCTCTCGATTTGGAGATCGCGAAGCGCTCGTCGACGTACCGACGAGAAGACGCTGGACATACACAGAGCTCTTCGCCTGGTCAGGCCTGGTCGCACAAGGCCTCTTGGCACGCGGGGTGAAGAAGGGGGACCGGGTCGGACTCTGGTCACCGAATTGCCCGGAATGGATCGCGGTCCAGTACGCCACGGCTCGTATGGGCGCCATTCTGGTGAACATCAATCCGGCCTACCGCAGCTCCGAGTTGAGCTATGTGCTGCGTCAGGCCGGAGTCCGCATGTTGGTGAGTGCCACGACCGTGAAGGGGAGTGACTATCGGGCCATGGTCGACGAGGTCGCACCACAGATCGAATCGCTCGACGGCGTGGTCTTTATCGGCGATGAGAGTTGGCAGCAACTCGAGGAGGCTGGGCACTCACTGAACTCGGATGACCTCGATCGCGTGGGAGCGACGCTGTCCTTTGACGACCCGATCAACATCCAGTACACGTCGGGGACAACCGGGTTCCCCAAAGGTGCGACTCTTTCCCATCACAACATCTTGAACAATGCCTACTTCGTCACCGAACTGCTCGGGTATAGCGAGCGCGACAGGGTTTGTCTTCCGGTTCCCTTCTACCACTGCTTCGGGATGGTTATGGGGAATCTCGGCTGCACGACCCACGGTTCGACCATTGTGATCCCAGCACCGCTCTTCGACCCCGCTGCAACGCTCCACGCGATCCAATCGGAGCATTGCACGTCTCTTTATGGCGTGCCGACCATGTTCATCGCGGAACTCGGTGTCGACGACTTCGACCAGTACGACCTCTCTTCGCTTCGCACCGGAATCATGGCCGGTTCGCCCTGCCCGGTTGAGGTCATGAAGCGTGTGATGGCCGAGATGCACATGGGGGAGGTCGCCATCGCGTATGGAATGACCGAGACCTCTCCAGTCTCGACGCAGACGCGGGCGGACGATGATCTTGAGCTACGCACGGAGACAGTTGGTGGAGTCATGCCCCACGTCGAGATCAAGGTCATCGACGCTGAAACCGGGATGCTTGTCCAGAGGGGGACCCCCGGCGAGATCTGCACGCGGGGGTATTCCGTGATGCTGGGCTACTGGGACGAGCCGGACAAGACTGCCGAAGCCATCGACACAGGACGCTGGATGCACACCGGCGACCTCGGCATCATGCGTTCCGACGGTTACTTGAATGTCGTTGGTCGCATCAAGGACATGGTGATACGTGGGGGCGAGAACATCTATCCGAGAGAGATCGAAGAGTTCCTTTTCACCCATCCGGACATCGATGAGGTGGCGGCGATCGGGGTGCCAGACGAACGCTACGGTGAGGAAATCATGGTTTGGGTGCGACTTCGACCGGGAGCACCAGATCTCGACGCCGAAACCGTGCGGGCCTATTGCGAGGGAAGGATTGCGCACAACAAGATCCCCCGCTACATCCGCGTGGTCGAGTCCTTTCCCATGACCGTCACGGGCAAGATCCGCAAGGTTGAGATGCGAGAGGTGAGTATCCAGGA
>JBPYFR010000197.1:0-9641 GCA_051985685.1 Acidimicrobiales bacterium | reverse complement strand
ACAGCCCCGCCGTGCGCGCGCTGTACGGCGTGCCGTTCGACATCTCGACCCGGGGTGGGTTCACCGTGTGGCGTGGCTCCACGATCGTGCTCCTCCTCGTCGGCCTGTGGGGCGCGCTGGCCGCGATTCGCGTCCTGCGCGGGGAGGAGGACGCAGAGCGTTGGGACCTCCTTCTCGCGGGGCCCGTGGAGCTGACGTGGTTCACCGCCCTGCACATCGCGGTGCTCGCGCTAGTCTGCCTCGCGGCGGGGGCAGCCGTCACCGCCGCCATGGTCGCCGGCGGGGACCCTGCAGCGGGGTCGTTGCTGTACGGCGCCGGCGTCGCGCTCTTGGCACTGACCTTCACGGCCATGGGCGCCTGTCTGGCCCAGGTGTTCGGCAACCGGCGCCTCGCGGCGGGGGCAAGCGGCGCCCTCTTGGGCGGGGCGATGGTGCTCCGCATGGCGGCCGACGCGTCGGCCGGTGCCGACTGGCTGCGCTGGCTGACCCCGTTCGGCTGGGTGGCCGAGCTGCGCGCCTTCGCCGGAAACCGCTGGGGCCCGCTCTTGCTCCTCGCAGCTGCCCCGTGCCTGCTGATCGCCCTCACCATGGCCTTCGTGCATCGTCGCGACGTGGGGGCGGGACTGGTTCGGACTTCCGAGCGTGCACCGCCCCGGACCCGCCTGCTCGGGAGCCCGGCCGGCTTCGCCTGGCGCCAGCGTCTTGGCGGTCTGGCCGGCTGGTCCGGGGGCTTGGCCTTCTACGGGATCATCGTCGGGGCGATCACCGCCTCCGGATCGAAGTTCATCGCCGAGAACCCCTCCGTCGCCCACCTGACCCACCAGCTCGGGATGACGGGACTCTCCACGCCGGCCGGCTTCATCGCCAGCATCTCTCCCTTCTTCGCAGTCGCCTACGCGTTCTATGTCATCTCGTCGCTCGGCCATTGCCACGAGGACGAGGTGGCCGGCCGGCTCGACCTGCCCTACGCCCATCCCGTCACCCGCAGCGAGTGGCTGAGCGCCCAGGTGCTCGCCGCGGCGGGGGCCGCCCTCGTCGCGGTGCTCGCCTCGATCGTCGCGATGTGGGTCGGGGCCGTTGCCGGCCGCGCCGGAGTGAGCTTTCACGACGTCGCGATCGCCACCCTCAACGTCCTCCCCGCGGTGGCGGTGTTCTTCGGGTTGGCCGTCCTGCTCCTCGGCGTGCGGCCCGGCCTGCTGGTGCCGGTGGGGACCGGTGCGGCTGTCGCGGCATACGCACTGACGTTCGTCGGGCCGGCCTTGCACTGGCCGCGCGCGGTCGTCGACGTCTCACCGTTCAGCCATTTGAGCAATGCTCCTGTCTCCCCCGTCGCCTGGACGGCCCTCGTCGTGATGCTCGCGATCGCTGCCGTGGCGGGTGGGCTCGGCTTCGTGACCTACGCGCGGCGCGACCTCGAATAGCGCCGGCGTGAAGGCAGCGATCTGCCGACCGCACCACACTTCCCCGACCGTCGACCGACTGAGATCAGCCCTCGTCAGAGCGCGGTCTCGGCTCCCTCCACATCGTCCAGACGGGCGGGCCGCCGACGGGGAGCGGTACCTCTTTCACAACCTCGAAGCCGTGGCGCCGGTAGAAGGGCACGTTGCGCTCCTTCGACGACTCCAGGTAGGCCGGGATCCCCTCGGCGTCGCAGTGCCGAAGCACCGGCGCCATCAGCGCACCGCCCACGCCCTTCCCTTGCATGTCGACCGCAGTGCCGAGCGTGGCGAGATACCAGTGCGGCTGGTGAGGGTGCATCCCCTCCACCACGTTCAGGACGCGCACCACCGTCGCGAGATTGCGCCACACGTAGGGCAGGACAGGGAACATGGTCAGGATGCCGGGCAGCCCGGTCAAGAGCGGCTTGCCTGCCGGCGCCCAGATCGCCGAGCCGGCGTGGCCTTCGGTGGTGTAGCACCCTCCGAAGGCGAGGTAATCGGCCCGCATCTGCGTCGTGAAGTACGCGCGGAGAGCCGCGTCGCGGCGGGCTTCGTCGCGGAACACGTGGTCGATGACGGGGTCGTCCCAGAATGTCGCGGCCAGCTGGCCGGCCATGGCGTCGACGTCAGCGGCGGTGGCTCGCCGGACTACTGGCAGGGCAACTTCTGGAACCATGGCGGAGTCGATGGTGGCAGAGGCCCGGGCCACGCGCCACCCGGGGCTGCCAAGGCGTGAACCTGGCCCAACACCGCCAGCACCGGAACGAGCTGGAGCCCCACGAAGAGCCCGCCGGACGGTGAGAAGTGCACGCCGTCGGTGCAGCGCACGTTGACGCCACCGACACTCGGTGCGTACTGGTTCCCCGGCGAGATGAGCGCGTTGAGATCGAAGACGAAGACCTTGGGCCCGGCAGCGGCGAGCCCCGCATGGGCGGCGATTTCCGCGGCGCCCGTCTTGCTAGCAGGGTCCGCTTGGCCGGCGGTGCCCACTTGGCCGGCGGTGCCCGCTTGGCCCGCGGCGTCCGCGGCCGCCTCGACCGAACGCATCGTGGCGTCGGCCAGCTGTGCCCGGGCCGGGACGTCCTCGGGCCAGGGCGCACCGCTCGGTGTCGTGCCGCTGTCGGAGTACGGCGTCGCCGCCAGCACCACCGCAGCACCACGTGACCCGAGGACGTTGACCGCCTCTTGGTACCGGCTGGCCAGGTAGCTGTCGAACGACGGTTGGTCCGCGCTCTCCCACTCGCCCCCGACCTGTTGGTCGAACGTCTCCCCACGGCCGAGATAGACGACGACGTCGGGGTTGAAGGCGTCCACCCACTGGCGCCACACGTCCAACAGCGAGTCCGGGTTGTTGCCGACGTCGCAGGGCGCGCTCGGGGGGACCGTGTAGAACAGCACCTTGATCTCGGTCTGCATGGAGAGCGAGCAGCCCGGGATCCCCTCGTTCACGATCTGCACGTGCTCCTCGCTCGCGTACGTGGCCAGGCCGACGCCGAGCGAGCCGGCCAGCGAGTCGCCGACGAGCAGCACCTTGACCGGCTTCGGGGTGGGGATCGGCCGCACCGGTGGGCTGAGCAGTGGCAGCGCCACCGGCGCGGTCGTCGGCGTAGACGTCGCACGGGTGGTGGGCGTGTGGCCCACCCTGCCGGAGGCCATCGGTGAGACCGTCGCGGTCGTTGCGGGACGCGACTCGTTATGCAGCTGCGACATGGTCAAGGCTGAGCCCTGGAGCTCCGCCGCGCCGGCCGGGACCAGAGCGCCGGTGAAGGCCGCACTGATCGCCACTCCGGCGCCCAGCGGAGCCGCCACCCACGAGCGCCGTCGCCGCAGCACACCGCGCCGGATGGGCATCTCGACGAGCTCGTAGCTGATCGCCGCGATGGACACGGTCACGGCGACCCGAGCAACGAAGAGGGGGTACACGCCCCAGTGCAGCCGAGCGGGCGACATCACAATGAGCACGGGCCAGTACCAGAGGTAGATCCCGTACGAGATGCGGCCCAGCTGCGGAAGCGGCGGCAGTTCCAGGACGCGGACCACGAGCGACTTGGGTGCCACGGCTGCGCAGAGCACGACCCCACCTGCCGCGAGGCTGGTGAGGAGGAAACCACCCTTGAACGCGAAGGCCGAATTCTCCGTTGTGGTCGCCCACAACATGGCGCAGCCGGCGGCGCCGGCGAGCCCCAACACCGCGCCCAAGCGGACGAACCAACGCCGCCGGCTCGCCTCGCGCCACAGCGTCAGGCCGATGGCGATGGCCGCGCCGACGAGCAGCGCCTGGGCGCGGGTGTCGGTCCCGTAGTACGCGCGGGTCGTGTAACCGTCCGGCGCCAGGTGCGCCATGTCGAACGCGGAGGCGAGGGAACCGACGCAGGCCAACCCGAGGAGCACCTGCAGTCGGCGCCGGCGCGTCCACACCGGGTGGCCGCGCGCTCGGGCGTGTGCCTTGTCCTCTCGCCTGGTGCCGAGCTTGAGCACGGCCAGGACGACCAGTGGCCAGATCAGGTAGAACTGCTCTTCGATCGCGAGCGACCACGTGTGGAGCAGTGGCGACTGCTGTTGCGTGAGGGTGAAGTACGTGGCGCCGTTGTGGATGGAGTACCAGTTCGACGCGTAGAACACGGTCGCCAGGGCAACGCCGAGGTTGTGCGGCGCGGCCAGCAGCCGGGGCACCATCGCCGTGACGATGCCGATGACCGTGATGAGAAGAAACAGGGCGGGGAGCAGGCGGCGGGCGCGACGGGCCCAGAAGTGGCGCAGGCGCACTGTTCCCGTGCTCCCCCACTCCGTGAGGAGCAAGGACGTGATCAGGAAGCCTGACAGCACGAAGAACGCGTCCACGCCGTAGAACCCGCCCGGCAAGGAACTCAGCCCGGTGTGGAAGGCGATGATCGCGAGCACCGACATTGCCCGGATGCCATCCAGCCCCCGGATGAGCCCTAGGGAGCGGGCCCCGGGTGCGTTAGCGTCCGTGGACATGTTTCGGCGCAAGATATCGCCCGCGCCTGCCTTCGCGCAGGGATCCCCATCGACCCACCACAGGTGGTGCGCGGGCGCCGGCGGCCCGATCAGCCTCGCCACGAGCTGAGCGACGGGTGTTGCGCATCGGAATCCTGGGGGCGGCGCGGATCGCACCCACAGCCTTGGTGAAACCGGCCGCACGGACGGGCCGGGTTGCCGTCGTCGCTGTCGCGGCACGCGATCGCAACAAAGCCGAAAAGTTCGCGCGCAAACACCGCGTCCCGAAGGTTCTCGATACGTACGAGGAGGTTGTCAACGACCCCGACCTCGACGCCGTCTACAACCCGCTCCCCAACGGGCTGCACGGTCGTTGGACGATTGCCGCGCTCAACGCGGGCAAGCACGTCCTGTGCGAGAAGCCCTTCACCGCCAACGCGAACGAAGCCCGCGCGGTGGCCGAGGCCGACAACGCGCACCCGGGTCTGGTGGTGATGGAGGCCTTCCACTACCAGTACCATCCGCTGGCCAAGCGGCTGGCCGAAGTCGTGCGCTCCGGCGAGCTGGGCCACATAGAGAAGGTCGACATCGCCTTCTCCGCGCCGCTCTGGAAGAAGGGCGACATTCGCTACCAGCTCGCCCTGGCCGGCGGAGCCACCATGGACATGGGGTGCTATCCGGTCAGCCTGCTCCGGCTCCTCGCCGCCGGTCCCAGGGTCATCAGCGCCGAGGCCAAGCTCTCCTCGCCGGGGGTGGACCGGGCGATGGACGCGCAGTTCTCGCTTCCCGACGGGGGGAGCGCCCACATCGGGTGCTCGATGTTCTCGTCCTCCCTCCTCCGGCTCCACGCTGAGATCACGGGCGACAAAGGCACGCTCTCGGTCTTCAACCCGTTCAGCCCCCAATACGGGCACCGTCTGAAGGTCACCACCGCGTCGGGGACGCGCAAGGAGCGTTTCAGCAGGCGCGCGACTTACGACTATCAGCTAGAGGCGTTCGCCGGCGCGGTCGAGAACGGCTCCTCCTTCCCCACGACGTCGGGTGACGCGATACGTACGATGGAGCTCATCGACTCGATCTACACCGCCGCCGGTCTCCCCCTGCGCCAGCCCACGCCCGTCTGATGCCACTGGCTGCTGACGATCTCGCTGCGCTCGCCGACGCTGCACTCGACGCGGCAGCCGGATGCCAGGCGGCCGAGCTACGCGTCGAACGCATCCGGAGCCAGATGGTCCGCCTCCACGACACTCAGCCCGAGACGATGGCCGACGACACGGACTTCGGGATGGGCGTGCGCGTCGTGGTCGACGGAGCAACCGGGTTCGCGGCCACCGTGGACGTCCGGCCGGATGAGGCCGCCGCGCTGGTCCGCCGCGCCGTGGACATGGCGGAGATCACCGGCCGCGCCGGAGGCGGACGGGTCGAGCTCGCGCCGGAGCCTCCACACGGAGACGTCGTCTGGTCGAGCGCGTTCGAGGTCGACCCCGCGGACGTGCCGGTGGCGGACAAGATCGCGCTGCTCGCGGAGTGGAGCGACCGACTTGGGCGACATCCGGTCGTCGCCCACACGTCGGCCGCACTGCTCGCGGTGTCCGAGCAGACGTACCTCGCCGATCTGAACGGGACGCGGGCGACCCAGCACCGCGTGCGCATGCAGTCGCAACTCGAGGCTCTGGCCGTCTCCGAGGCCGGCTTCGAGACCATGCGCACGCTCGCCCCGCCGGTCGGCCGCGGCTGGGAATGGTTGAGCGGTCCGGTTGCGGCCGGAGGTTGGGATTGGGATCGGGAACTGGAGTTGCTGCCCGAGCTTCTGGCCGAGAAATTGGCGGCGCCGTCCGTCGAGGCCGGCACGTACGACCTGGTGATCGACCCATCCAACCTGTGGCTCACCATCCACGAGTCGATCGGTCACGCCACGGAGCTCGATCGGGCCGTCGGCTATGAGGCCGCGTATGCGGGCACCTCGTTCGCCACCTTCGACAAGTTGGGCACCTTGCGCTACGGCTCCCCGGTGATGCACGTGACCGGAGACCGCACCGTGGAGCACGGATTGGCCACCGTCGCCATCGACGGCGAGGGCGTGGAGGGGCAGTCCTTCGACCTCGTACGCGACGGCACACTCGTCGGCTACCAGCTCGACCGTTCCATCGCGGCGTCCATGGGGTTCGCGCGCTCCAACGGCTGCGCGTTCGCAGACTCGCCGATGCACGTGCCGATCCAGCGGATGGCCAACGTGTCCCTCGCGCACTCCGGCGACGAGGGTCCGAGCACGGAGGACCTCATCGCCGGGGTCGACCGCGGCATCTACGTCGTCGGCGACAAGAGCTGGTCGATCGACATGCAGCGGTACAACTTCCAGTTCACCGGCCAGCGCTTCTACCGGATTGAGGGCGGGAAGCTCGCCGGACAGGTGCGGGACGTCGCCTATCAAGCGACGACGACCGACTTCTGGGGCGCCATGGAGGCGGTGGGTGGGTCGTCCACGTGGGTGCTGGGGGGCGCGTTCAACTGCGGAAAGGGCCAGCCCGGCCAGGTGGCCCCGGTGTCGCACGGCTGCCCGTCGGTGCTCGTGCGTGGCGTCAGGGTGCTCAACGCCCGCGCGGAATCGGGCCGGTGAGCGGAGCGCCGGCGTGATCCCCGGCCAGGATCTGATCGAGCGTGGGGTCGCCGCCGCTGAGCGCGCCGGAGCCGACGGGTGCGTCGTCCTCGTCGAGGAGAGCAGCCACGCGGACGTGCGCTTCGCGCTGAACCAGACGACGACCAACGGGGTGCACCGCGGGCGCACCGTGAGCGTCGTCGTGATCGCCGGGACGTCGGTGGGCACCGCCACCCGCACTGGTGTCGTCGGTGAAGCCGGCGTCGAGGAGATGGTGTCGGCCGCCTGGGCCGACGCCAAGGCGGCGCCGGCGTCGGAGGACGCGTTCCCTCTCGTCGAAGGGCCGTCGGACGTCGGGCGGGACTTCGGCTTGCCGCCCGAAGAGACGGATGCGGCCGTCCTGGACCCGGTGCTGTCGTCGCTGTCGGGTGCGTTCGAGCGGGCGCGGGCCCGCGACGCAGTGTTGGCGGGCTTCGCCGAATGCGACGTTGCGACGCTGTATCTCGGGAGCTCGACGGGCCTCAGACTCTCGCACGCACAGCCGACCGGCGCCGTGAACCTCGTCGGGCGCACTGCCGACGGTACCGGTTCCGCCTGGGTCGCCGAGCCGACCATCACTCCCTCGTTCGAGCGGATGGAGCAGGAGGTGTGGCGGCGGCTGGACTGGGGGCGCAAGTCGGTGGGGCTCGAGGCCGGCCGCTATGAGGTCATCCTCCCGCCGTCGGGCGTCGGCGACCTGATGGCGACGCTCGCCTTCTATGGCCTCGGCGGACAGGATGCAGAGGACGGCCGGACCGTGTTCTCCAAGGAAGGTGGCGGCACCCGCGTCGGCGAGACCGTCGCGGCCCTCCCGTTCACTCTCTACGGCGACCCTGACGAAGCCGGGGTCGAGTCCACTCCGTTCGTGGCGACGGGCGCCTCGAGCTCGGATGTCTCGGTCTTCGACGACGGACTACCCATCGGCCGGACCGACTGGATCCGCGACGGCATGCTCACGCACCTGCGCTACCACCGTGCGGGTGCGGCCAAGTCGGGAGCCGAGATGGCGCCGTACGTGGACAACCTCGTGCTGCGCTGCGGTCCGCACTCCGGTGGCTCTGTCGACGACATGGTGGCCCGCACCGAACGCGGCCTCCTCCTCACCTGTCTCTGGTACATCCGCGAGGTCGATCCGGCCACGCTGCTCATGACAGGCCTCACCCGGGACGGGGTCTACGTCATAGAGGACGGCACGGTCATTGCGGCGGCGAACAACTTCCGCTTCAACGAGAGCCCAGTCGACCTGTTGGCCCGAACGACCGAAGTCGGTACTCCGGTGCGCTCACTCGGACGCGAATTCGGCGAATACCTGAACCGCACGATCATGCCGCCGCTACGCATCCCCGACTTCAACATGAGCTCCGTGAGCCAGGCCAGCTGAACCCGCCGGGCCAGGAAACTCGTCGTCTCGGCTATTTGGAGACTGCCTGAGAGGTTGCCCCCGATCGCCGGGTCTAAGGCGCCCGTGGCGATGGCTTATGCCGAGGCGCTCGCGAGGTCCGGAGCAGTGAGCTGGGCGATGACGGTCCCGCCATCGAGCCAGACGTTCTCGCGACTGATCAGCCCGTCACGGAACTCCCACACGTGGAGCAGACGAAACGTGATCCGGCGGCCGTGGCCCGGCACTCCCAAGAACTCTCCCGGCACGGTCCCGGTCGTGCTGTGCTCGATCACGCAAAAGTCGTCGCCGTAGTACTGGTGCGTCACCTCCATCACCTCGGTGTGGAAGTTGTTGCCCAAGTACTCGTAGAACCCTTGGGCCGCTTCCTTGCCCCGAACCGGACCGGTCGGGAAGCCGACGACGTCGTGCTCGACGTCCTCGGTGTACACCGCGACGCTCCCGGCCGGGTCCCTGGCTCGCTCAGCGGCCAGGTGGCGCTCAATGAGCTCGTTCATCTCCGAAGGTCCCATCCTGATGTCCCCCTCCTCATAGGTCAGTCCACGACGTGGACCCTCATATCGTTGCCACCCCAGTTGCACTCGTGCAAACGCCCAGTTCAACCGGTGCGGATTGGCCGCCCGCCCTATCGGACAACAGCGCGAGACCGGTGCGGCCGCATCGTGGCGCCACTAGGGGCGATTCGATTGGCCAGTAGCTCTCGGATCCGGAAGAGCAGCCCATCAGATCCGGCACCATGAAGCAGCATCCCGTCATCGATGACGAGGTTCTGCCCAGGTACATATCGCATCAGATCGGAGCAGAGGAGGACGACCACATCGGCGACCTCGCCGGGTTCGCCGATGTGACCCAGAGGAATCTTCTCAAGCTGGTGGTGGCGCATCCCTGGGATGAGCGTGAGGAAGTCGTGTGTCACGTTGCGACTCACGCCGCTGCAGTTCACCCTGACATGGAGCTGACCCCGGAGACGGTTGCCAACGTCAAGGGTCTCATTCGGAAGTCCTAATCCTCACGGGAGGCTGGGAGAGGATGCCCTCAACACCGGTTCGGGGCGCGAACCCGATCGAACCCGATTCGACCTCTTGTCCTTTGCCATTCTCCGGCGCACCTAACCGGTGTTCGGGATGGTTGTAGTGACGAACGGTAGAACGGATAGTGCGGCCTACGCGTCGCTTTCCGTCGAGAAAAGCCAAAGAGGATACGTCTGCCG
>JBPYFR010000196.1:0-5967 GCA_051985685.1 Acidimicrobiales bacterium | reverse complement strand
GGGGCCGAGGCCACGGGCCAAAGCCACAGGGCCAACTGGGGAGCCGATGCCATATGCCATCAGACGTCTTGTCCGTCGCCGAGCGGCTCTGGAACGGAGAGCTCTCGACCTCCACCTTCCATCCCGTGACCCACTTGGGGGGATTCGTCGAGATCACCGATGGCGTCGGCTTCTGCCCCTCCTTCGCCAACGTGTCCGCCTTCGCCACCGGCGACGGCCTGGTCTTGGTGGACACCGGCAGCGCGCCCTTGGCCCAAGCCGTCCACGACGACATCCGGACTTGGTCCCCGGACCGGCTGAACACGGCCGTCTATTCCCACGGTCACATCGACCACGTCTTCGGTGTGCCGGTCTGGGAGGAGGAGGCGGCTGCCGAGGGATGGCCCGCCCCAGAGGTCGTCGCACACCACGCCCTCCCGGCCCGCTTCGACCGCTACATCTTCACGGCCGGGTACAACACGATCATCAATCGCCGCCAGTTCGGCTTCACCGACCTGAACTGGCCCACCCGGTACCGCTACCCGGATCGCACGTACCACGACGTCCTGGACGTCTCGGTGGGCGGGAGGGACTTCTCGTTGCGCCACGAGAAGGGCGAGACCGACGACCACACCGTCACCTGGCAGCCCGAGACCAAGGTCCTGTGCTGCGGGGACCTCTTCATCTGGGCCTCACCGAACGCGGGCAACCCGCAGAAGGTGCAGCGCTACCCGCGCGAGTGGGCCGATGCACTGCGTCGGATGCTCGCCCTGAACGCCGAGTTCCTTCTTCCCGGCCACGGGTTCCCCGTCATCGGGGCCGACCGCGTCCGGCAGGCCCTCACAGACACGGCCGACCTACTCGATTCCCTCGTCGACCAGACCCTGTCCGTCATGAACGCCGGTGGCCGCCTCGACGACGCCGTGCACTCCGTCCGCCCGCCGGCGGAGCTGGAGGCCCGGCCCTACCTCCGTCCGGTCTATGACGAGCCCGAGTTCATCGTGCACACCGTGTGGCGCCAATACGGCGGCTGGTGGGACGGCAACCCGGCCACCCTCAAGCCGGCTCCCGAGCGGGCCTTGGCCGCCGAGCTCGCCGCCCTGGCAGGAGGGGCCGGGGTACTGGCCGACCGCGCCCAGCAGCTCCTGGCGCTGGCCACCGGGGCACCCGACACCAAGGAGGCGGAGCAGGCGCTGCGGATCGCGGGTCACCTGGCCGAGCACGCCTGGCTGGCCTCCCCGGATGACCCGGGGGTGCAGCGGGCGCGCCGGGAAGTCTTCGCGGCCCGGGCCGGGCGCGCCACCTCCACGATGGCGCGGGGGGTGTTCACCTGGACCTCCAACGAATCCGTCGGCGGCGCGAGCGACGGGGACCACGAGACGGGACCCCACCCGCACTGAAACGCCTCCGAGTGCGCCCGGAATCGGGGCGCAGCGACCGCCCCTGCCCTGCTCTTTTAGTGTTTTTTGGGTCGGTTCGATAGTGTCGGCGCGGTGGACTCGTCGCTGACCAGCCCCTCTCCACACACGCCCCAAAACTCGACCCCGAGGAGGTCCCGGCGGTGGCTCGCGGCGGCGGCCGTCGGGCTCGGCGCGATCCTCCTCACCGGCTGCCAACTCCCGACCTTCGGCGCCTACAAGGGCGCCACGAGCCAGGGCCGGGCGTCCTTCCATCTCTGGCAGGGGTTCTTCATCGCCGGCCTGATCGTGGGGGGCGTCGTCCTCATCCTGATCCTCTACGTGACCATCCGGTACCGGCGCCGGTCGGACGAGATGCCGCGCCAGACCCAGTACCACACACTGACCGAGATCGTCTACACCGTCCTGCCGATCCTGACCGTGATCGGGCTCTTCGTCGCCACGGTCATCGTCGAGAACCAGGTCGACGCCATCTCACCCAACCCCGCCACGGAGATCCACGTGTACGCCTTCCAGTGGGGCTGGGAGTTCCAATACGACAACGGGGTCAAGATCATCGGGCAGACCACCGACGCCCCCACCATGGTCGTTCCCTCCAACGCGACGGTGCACATCTGGCTGCGCTCCTACGACGTGCTCCACGGCTTCTACGTGCCCGAATTCAATTTCAGCCGCTACGCCAGCCCGGGCTACTGGACCGACTTCAACATCAACGTCCTGCACAATGGCGTTTACCGGGGCCAGTGCACCCAGCTGTGCGGGCTCTACCACTCGATCATGTTCTTCAACGTGCGGGCGGTGTCGTCGCCGGCCTACCAGACTTGGCTCCGGACGGAGCGGGCCTTCCAGAACGCGCACCCGGGGTCGATCGGGCAGCTCCCGGGCAGTTTGCACCCGAACATCAACGGCACAGTCCCCAGCTACTCTGGCGGTTCGGGCAGCTCCGCCACAGCGGGAAACACAGGAGGTGCGCTCCTCGGTGACTGACGTCATCGCCCCACCCGACGAGCAACCGGAGCAGACCGGGCTCCACGCTCCTCCCCAGGTCCACGGCGACGGGCATGTCGAGCACGAGGAGCACGGCCCGACCGGCATCCTCAAGTGGCTGACCTCGACCGACCACAAGGTGATCGGGCTGAGCTACATGATCACGGCGATCGTGATCTTCTACCTGTCCGGGATCATGGCCATGTTCATGCGGCTGCAGCTCGCCTCGCCGCACTCGTCGCTGCTCAGCTTCTCGCAGTTCAACGCGCTGTTCACCATGCACGGCAGCTTGATGCTGTACCTGTTCGCGGGTCCGTTCGCGTTCGGCGGCCTGGCCAACTTCATCGTCCCCCTGCAGGTCGGCGCGCCCGACATGGCGTTCCCCCGCCTGAACGCGCTGAGCTATTGGCTCTACCTGACGGGCTCCATCACCATGCTGATGGGGTTCTTCACCGCAGGCGGCGCCGCCCAGTTCGGGTGGGTCTCCTACGCACCCCTCTCGAGCGCAACGAGCTCGCCCGGCGCCGGGCCCGACGTGTGGATCATGGCGCTGGCGCTCACCGGCTTCTCGGCGATCTTCACCGGCGTCAACCTGTGCGCGACGATCTTCTACCTGCGCGCGCCGGGCATGACCATGTTCCGCATGCCGATCTTCACCTGGAACATGCTGGTGACCGGGATCCTGATCCTGATCGCGTTCCCGGTGCTCACCTCGGCGCTGATCATGCTCTTCTGCGACCGCCACTTCGGCACCCACATCTACTCGGCGGTCGGCTGTCACTATGTGAACGGCCTTCCCATGCCCTCGTGCGGCTCCCCGCTGTTATGGCAGAACCTTTTCTGGTTCTTCGGCCATCCCGAGGTCTACATCTTGGCCCTGCCGTTCTTTGGCATCGTGACCGAGATCCTGCCCGTCTTCTCCCGTCGGCCGGTGTTCGGCTACAAGGGAATGGTCTTCGCCACGATGGCCATCGCCGCTCTGTCGACGGGTGTGTGGGCACACCACATGTTCACTACCGGGGCCGTGCTGCTGCCGTTCTTCTCGATCCTGAGCCTGCTCATCGCCGTGCCGACAGGAATCAAATTCTTCAATTGGATAGGAACCATGTGGCACGGGCAGCTCCAGTTCACGTCCGCCATGCTGTTCTCGATCGGCTTCCTGTTCGCATTCCTGATGGGCGGCGTGACCGGGGTCATGCTGGCCTCGCCTCCGATCGACTTCTTCGTCCACGACACCTACTTCGTGGTGGCGCACTTCCACCAAGTGCTGTTCGGAACAGCCGTCTTCGCCGGGTTCGCCGGCGTCTACTACTGGTACCCCAAGATGTTCGGCCGCATGCTGCGTGAGGGCCTGGGCAAATGGCACTTCTGGCTGACGTTCATCGGCTTCTGGATCACCTTCATGCCGCAGTACATCGTCGGGCTGCTCGGCATGCCCAGGCGAGTAGCCAGTTACCCGGACAACCTGGGCTGGCAGAGTTACAACATCGTCTCCACCGTCGGGGCGTTCGTCATCGCGGCCGGCTTCGCCTTCCTGCTCGTGAACTTCTGGGTGTCGTGGCGCAAGCCGATCGCGGCCGGGAACAACCCTTGGGACGCTCACACCCTCGAGTGGTTCACGACCTCGCCACCGCCGCACCACAACTACACCCATCTGCCACCCATCCGTTCTGAGCGGCCGACCTGGGACTACAACCACCCGGACGCCATCACGGTGCCCCACGGCAGGGCCGCCCGCAACGGGAACGGGAAGACGAGCGGGAAGGCCCACGCGACGGTATGAGGGTCGAAGCGCTCTTCTTGCTCTTCGTGGGGTTCTTCTTCGGAATCGTGGGCCTCGTCTACTGGTTCTGGGGCTACGACGACGGCGGCGGCATGATGCTGCTCGGCGCCACCCTGCTCGGGTTCCTCCCCGGCCTCTATTACTTCTTCTGGCACCAGCGCTTCCACGGGCGGAAGTACTTCTTCTGGGGCAAGGTCTACGCCCCCGGCGATCGCCCGTCGGATCGCGACGACGCCACCATGGCCGAGGGCGCCGGTGACGTCGCCTCTTTCCCGGGGTCGTCGATCTGGCCCTTCGTCCTGGGCATGGGCTGCTTCTTCACCGTGTTGGCGCTCGTCTTCGGCGCCTGGCTCATGTTCATCGGCATCCCGCTGATCATCACCGCGCTGACGGGGGTCACGGCCGAGAGCCGGCGCGGCGGGCACGTCTGAGCAGCCTCGGTCGAGACCGCGCCGGCGGAGCACCGAACGCTCCGCACGCCCCCCACGCCCTGCCGCGTGCGCTCGTGGCGCTGATCGCCGTCGCGACCGGCGCCATCGTCGCCAACCTCTACTACGCCCAGCCCCTCCTGCACCAGGTCGCGCGCTCGTTCAGCGCGGGGCCGGGACCGACGTCGTCGATCATCACCGCGAGCCAGGTCGGCTATGCCGCCGGCCTCCTGCTCATCGTCCCGCTGGGCGACCTCCATCCCCGCCGCGCGCTCGTCACCCGGCTGTTCTGCGTCGCGGCGGCGGCGCTCGTCGCCTGCGCGCTCGCACCCGCGCTCTGGTTCTTCGCCGTCGCCTCGGTCGCAGTCGGCGCCGCCTCCGTGGCGGGGCAGGTGATGATCCCCTTCGCCGCCGATCTCGCGCCGGCCGAGCGGCGCGGCCGGGTCGTGGCCCGCATCATGACGGGCCTGCTGTTGGGCATCCTCCTCGCCCGCACCGTCTCGGGCCTCGTGGCCCAGGCCGCGGGTTGGCGCGCCATCTACTGGCTCTCGGCTGCACTGATGGTGTGCTTCGCGGTGGTGCTCTGGCGGGCGCTCCCGGCCGAGCGCCCGCGACCGCAGCGCTCCTACCCCAGCCTGGTCGCATCGTCAGTCAAGCTGCTGGTCGACGAACCGGTCCTGCGCCGGCGGGCCTGGCACGGCGCCTGCGCCTTCGCCGCCTTCAGCGTGCTGTGGACCAGCATCGCCTTCCTGCTCTCCGGCAGCCCCTACCACTACTCCAACGCCGTGATCGGCCTGTTTGGGCTCGTCGGCGCGGCCGGCATCGTGGCGGCCAACCTGGCCGGCTCGCTGGCCGACGCCGCACGAGCCAGAGCCACCACGATTGGCGCCGGCGTCCTGCTGACCGGCTCCTTCGGCCTGCTGTGGCTCGGTCGAACCTCTCTTGCGGCGCTCATCGTCGGGGTCGTGATCCTCGACATCGGAACGCAAAGCATGCAGATCACGAACCAGGCTCTGATCTACGCCCTGCGCCCGGACGCCCGCAGCCGCATCAACAGCGCGTACATGGTCTGCTACTTCGTGGGCGGCGCGGCGGGCTCCATCGGCGCGGGCGCCCTCTACGGCAGCCACGGCTGGGCGGGCGTGTGCGTGCTCGGAGCCGGATTGGGGCTCGCCACGCTCGCCATGTCGGCCTACGACACAGTTCGGCCCCCGCTCACCCCACTCGCGCCGACACCTTCAGAGGCGGCGCCGGCACCGACTCCGGCCCCGGCCGCCGCGACGGACACCTAGCACTCGGCCCCACGCTCTCGAGAACCTCTGCCTCGGCATGACGAGGCCGGTGGTATGAGCCCGTTCAGGCCTGCAGGCGC
>JBPYFR010000195.1:0-9470 GCA_051985685.1 Acidimicrobiales bacterium | reverse complement strand
CGTTGGTGCTCCTCAGCGCGAAGGAAGCGGACGCGATCCGCCACGCCGACGCACCCAAGAACGCCACCAGCCCCGACGACGTCGCCGGCACGGTGCGGACCGTGGGAGCGTGGGAGGTGGGCGTCGTCGGCGCCGTCGACCTGAACGATCCCGAGCTGGTCGGCCCGCCCGAGCTCGACGTCTGGATCCGCTTCGTGGGAGCGCCCGACGACCCCACCACCGACCAGGCCCTCGTCGCGTACTCGACGGACGGCTTCCTCATCGGCACCGCTATGCGGCCGCATGCCGGTGTGGGCCAGGCGCAGGCGCACCAGACGCTCTCGACCGGTGTGCTCAGCCACACCCTGACCTACCATGAGCGGTGTCCCGCGTCCGAATGGCACCTGCTCGAGCAATGGAGCTCCTACGCCGGGCACGGCCGCAGCTACGGGCGGGGCGAGATCTTCAGAACGGACGGCCAATTGGCGGCGTCGTTCGTCCAGGACGCCATGATCCGCGCCCGGTCGGGGGGCGCCGGCAAGCTCTGAACGCGGAACACCGTCGCAGAGAATCGCCCCCGGCGCGGTCGTTCGTGTGCAAACGGCATCGATGAGAGAGCGGGCGTCACGACCCGAGCAGGCGGGCCAGCCAGTCGTCCTTGCAGCGCTCCGCCAGCTGCACCGCCGGCGCGTCGGGCGCGAGGAGATATGCGTGAGGCAGCCCCGCGATCACATGGAGCTCGCACGGCACACCGGCCTGGTTCAGGCGCTGTGCGTAGTCGACATCTTCGTCCCGGAAGCCGTCGATGGATCCGACCACAACGCAGGCGGGCGGCAGACCTGCGAGATCGGCGGCCCGCGCCGCGGCCGCGTAGGGCGGCACATCGTCTGTGCCGTAGCGCGTCCCAAGGTACGAGCGCCAGCCGAACTCGTTCGACGCGGCGCTCCACACGTACAGCCCGCGGGACCGGATGGAAGGCGTCGCCTGGCGGTCGTCGAGCATCGGGCAGTCGAGCAGCTGGAAGGCGAGCGGGATCTCGCCCCGGTCGCGCGCCAGCAGAGCCAGGGCCGCGGCCAACCCGCCTCCGGCGCTGACCCCGGAGACGCCGATGCGCGCGGCGTCGATGCCGAGCTCAGCCGCATGGTCGTGCGCCCAACGCAGGGCGGCGTAGCAGTCTTCGAGCGGACCGGGATATTGCGTCTCGGGCGCGAGGCGGTACTGCACGGACACCAGCACCACACCCGGATCCCGGCACCATCGGTCGAGCAGCGGGCCGTCCATGTCGTACGTCCCGATGACGTAGCCCCCACCGTGGATGGTGACGACGGCCGGGAGGATCTCTTTTGGGGCCGCGGGGCGGTGCACGCGCACGGCGACGGGCGGGTCTCCCTCCGCGAGCGCGGGTACCAGGTGGTCCGTGCGTGCGACCGCGTCGGAAGGATCAGGGAACGGGAAGGGTGTGTCCCTGATGGCCGCGATGGCCTCTGCGTCGAACGTCGGGAGCTCGAACGCGTCGAGGATCGGGCGCAGTTGCGGATCGAGAAGAGGCTTTACGTCGATTTCCGCACCCGCCATCGATCGGGGCCCTTCGAGACCGCTCATCCGAGCGACACACTCCCGCTCCGGATAGCTGCGACCACGCCCCCGTCGATGGTGAGGTCGATGCCGGTGACGTAGCGGGCTTCGTCGGAGATCAGGAAGCCCACCCCGGCGGCTACTTCCTCTGGACGCCCCTCTCGGGCGAGCGCCGACGCCTGCACGAGCATCTGCATGACCGAGTGCGCGTCGGCCTCTTGGCGTCCCATCACGGTGTCGATGATCCCTGGCGTGACCGAGCAGATTCGCGCCCCGGCGCGCCCGAAGGGCACTGCCTCTCGCCGGACCAATCGGTGGACGCCCCGTTTCGCCCAGGTGTACGCCATCCCGGGGTCCTCGATCTCGGCTCCCACCACGTCGCGGATGCGGTTGAGGAAATCGGGATGGAGCGGCTCGTCGAGTACGGCGTCGGCCGGCACGTCCGGTTCGGGTATCGCCATCAGCGCCGAGATCGAGCCGAAGCACACGACGGCCGTCCCCGGCGCGGCCAGCGGACGGCAGGCCTCGACGAGTAGCGCGCTGCCGACGAGGTCGACGGCCAAGATCTCCCGCCAGTCGGCCATGGTCGGCGAGACGCCGGCGGCATGCGCCACGGCACGCAACCGGCCCAACTCCGACACGCGACCCGCCAGTCGGGCGATGCCGTCACGGTCCTTCACGTCCAGCGGAAACGGCTCGACCCTCGTCCCAGAAGCGCCAGGGGCGAACTCCGATGCTGCAGCCGCGAGGCTCTCCTCGTCCCGGTCGACGACGAGCAGGACATCGACCAGATCGGCGACCTTTGCCGCACACGCGGCGCCCATCCCGCGCGCGGCCCCGGTCACGATCCCGATTGCGGCTGTCGCTTCCGGCATGATGCTGTCCGTCATCCGCCGACCTTCGACTGTGCGGCCACCCTGTTGAGCACCTGTGCGTCCGCGCGCTCCAGGTAGCCGTCGCGAACCTCGGCTGCCGTCGCGGTGTCCCAAGTCTTCACGAACGCCGCGTGGCTCGGGTAGAGCGATGCGAGCTTCGTGGCGCTGAACGGGACGGTGGTTCCGAAGATCGTGCAGAGCGTCCCCGCCCCGACCGTCGGGGACTGCTGACCCGGTTGGCTCGGTACCGGGCTCCCCGGTTGCCCCAGACCGGACAGCTTGGCCACGGGTGCCTCGACCTGGGGCGTGCGGATTCCACCCCGTGCGTTGCCGTTGGCGTCGAGGACGAACGCATTCTTGTTTGCACTCACCGCCAGGCGCGGCGACTGGGGCGGAGCCGCGCCAGGTCGCACCCAGTGCTCGAGCGCGGCGAGCGCGGCGCGGACCTCGTAGGTGTGAGAGCCGGCATTGATCGGCGCGGCACAATCGACGACGCCTTGAATGGGGTCCTTGGGAGGATTGAGCATGGACTGGAAGGCCTCGGTGTCGGCCGCTCCACTGCCGTCGTCCGAGCGCGAGTAGAGCAACCCGTAGGTGTCGTCGTGCGCGGTCCCCGCCGTCTCCCACTCCCGGATGTACTGGGTCGGCGGCTGGCGGGCGGGCAAGTACCCCAAGCTGATGAGGTCGGCCTCCGTCTCGAAGAGAAGGACGGGCACATGGAGGTCGGTGCGGATGAGGGTCGGGACTGACGTCGGGATCGTGCGCTGCGGAGACTGGGACAGGGCTGCGCCGTTCCCACCGCGGCTGTAGACGAAGTACCCGTCGTAAATACCCGGCGACAGTGGCTGTATCGCGTCGAGGTAGGTCACGAGTCGGAAGGCCGACTGGGACTCACCCACGGCCAGGACCCGCTTCGGCTCGAGCCCCGCCAGCAACTTGCCGGCCGACGCGTGCACCGCGTCCCCGGCCTGCTCGAAGATGCTGTACGAATAGCTGTCCCCGGGGTGTACGAGCTGACCGTACCGGGCCGGATCGGTCTGCTTGATCCCACCCGCACCGGCGGCCGTGGCGATCGATCCGCTGACGCCATTGATGCCTCCGGCCTGCGCGTCCACGCCGACGTAGGCCATCCCGTCACGAATCATCTGGATGTGGCTGGTGAGCCACGCCGCGGCGGCGTCGACCCCGCCGGTCACGTTGAGCCACTCGACGGCAACCGTCCCGTTGAAGCGCTTCGGGTCTATCGGCCGGTAGACGACGACGCGGGTCGTGTACGAGGCGGTGCTGGCGGGAGTGACGTGCCATCGTCCGTCCTTGGTGAGCCGCGTCGCGCTGGAATAGGAGGTCGCGGTTCCCGAGAGGAAGTATTCGGACTCCTCGTACCCGACCGTCGACAGGTTGAAGAGCGTGGAGCCGACGAAGGAGATCCCGCTGGCCGGCAGGATCGGGCCCTGCACCGTTGGGGAGGGAACCGAGGACTTCGCCGCGGCAGCGACCGCGGTCGTGGGAGCCGTGGCGAGCGCACTGGACGCGAGGCTTCCCATCGTGGCAGCCGGCAAACCGATGGCGAGGACCGCCCGGCGTCGCCACGTGACGACAGCCCGGCGTGGTCGGTCGAAAAAGCGGCCAGGCAGCCCCCACCGGTCACCTCGTTCCTTGTGCACGGAACACCACCCCCACCTCGCGGCCGCGGGTCGCGGCTCGGTCTCTCAGAAGCCCCGGCCTCGCCCGACGCCGGACGCGACCGACAGGAGGCTAGCTGGCCGCGCGCCAGCAGACCTTGGCTGACTTCGCCGAAGCCATCGCCAAAGCCGGTTCGTCCGAGCGAGCCGGGCCAGAGGGGTGAATCGCCACGGATCAAAAACGCCCCCCGATTAGCAACCCCCTTGCTATCGCCCGGTTCATCCCTGCCCGGTCCGGTGCGCGTTCCTGCGCGAGTGTGCGCGGGCCCTTGCGTGCGCGACCGTGCGCGTGGTGCTCAACTACGGAGCGTGATGCCGTGGGATGGGCAACCGGGCGAGCCTGGATGCGCCTATGCGGCGTTCAGATGCTTCAAGGGCATCTCGCCCGACCGACGCACCACGCGAGCCGCAGCGGGCATCGTCGGCGCCTCTGTCGGTCACACACCACGCTGGGCGCATCGCTGGGACTGGCGCGAGCGCGCAGAGCAGTGGGACGCGCTGCGCTACCGCGCCGAAGACGCCGCGCTGCTCGGGCGTTCTGGCGCCGACGATGCGTGGGAGCGAGTTGCCGCCGCTCTGAACGTGGCCGAAGATGGCTCGTGACGGGGCGCTAGGAACTGAGGCTGATCTGGCGGCTGGCAGATGCCGTGACGCCACCACCAGTAATCCCGTTAGCAGCATTGCCCGACGCGAACGCCTTGCCTGGAACCCAAGGAGCAGGGAACGAAATTTCAACGGTCTGCCACTGTCCAGTACAAGGGAGCTGACCCGTAAAGAATCCGAAAGGGGAAGCAAGAGCCTGTGGTTGCTGAACAGTCACCTCAATCAAGGGGGTCCCGAAGGCGACATCACAATTGACCGCAACCTTCAAGCTGAGGATTTGAGAAGTTGAGATGACAGCCGTAGGTCCGATCTTGAAGGTAATCGGATTGGAAGGCGCTGCCTGAGCACTCTGGCTAGCAAGGCAAGCTCCGAGTGGGCCAAGCACGAGCGGCCCAAGAACAACCATCGCAAGACGCTTCATCAACTTCCTCCCCAATTTCTCCGACGGTCGCCGAATGGTAGTGGAGAGGTCCGGCAAGTGCCGAAGCCGGTATTGCCCAGGTCAGGCTCTATTTTTGAGCCACGTCCTAGGGCAGGCAGCCCGTCACTGCTGGAAGGCGCGGGCGGATGTCGGCGAGCGGGACGTCGTTCTCAAGCGCCACGACGATCACGGCGCTGTCGGTCTCGCTTAGCTCGACGCCGTCCATCAGGACCCGCGGACCTGCGGGCGGCGCGGGGCTGCTGGCTGCCCGGCGACGAACGATCTCGGCCTCATTCTCGGCGACGCCGCGCCGGGCGGCGTCAGGGTCGGTGAACGTCAGGTCTCGCAGGCTCAGCTCGTCGGCGTCGTAGATCACCAGCTCGCGCTCGGCGCGGCAGTAGCGGCGGGCTGTCATGGCCTCGCTCGCTCCCAACAGTCGTGCCAGTTCAGCGGTAACGGGCGCGGCTTGCCGCAGTCGAAGCCTGCGATGTCGCCTCTCGCCCACGGACGCCCGGTAGTGTCCGACTGATCTGCGGACGAAGGAGGCGCCGTGGCAGACGATCTCGGGGCGGCCGGTTTGCGCTTCGAGCGCGAGGGCGTGGTTGCGTGGTGCGTGATCGACCGGCCCGAGGCGCGCAACGCGCTCACGCCGGCGATGTACTTCGGAATAAAACGGGCGGTGCGCCTGGTGAACCGGGACCCGGACCTCGCGGCCCTCATCATCACGGGCACGGGCGACGTCTTCGCCCCGGGCGGCGACCTCGGCGGCCGCTCCGAGCCCGGCGACGAGCAGACGCCGGACATCGGCCACGACATCCTGCCCTTCCTGGCCATCCGGGACAGCCGGGCACCTGTCGTCGCCGCGGTGAACGGCATCTGTCAGGCGGGAGGTTTGCTGATCGCCATGTTGGCCGACATCGCGGTGGCCAGCGACCGGGCCACCTTCCGGGTGCCCGAGCTCCTGCGCGGGATCCCGGACGCCACCTATGCCGCCGTCCTTCCCGCCCACGTCGGTGTGGCCGTCGCCCGTGACCTTTTGCTGTCGGGCCGCCGCTTTGACGCGGCCGAGGCCCAGCGCTTGGGCGTCATCACCCGAGTGGTCCCGCACGAGCAGCTGCGGGACGCCGCTCTCGACGCTGTGCGCGAGATCCTGCAGACGCCGCCGATGGCGCGCACACATGTGAAGCGGATGCTGAACGACCGCTACGGGCTCATCGACTACCAGACGATGTTCTGGGCCTTGGACGAGTCGACCGAGCCGCGCGAGGGCATGCAGGCGTTCATGGAGAAGCGGTCGCCGAGTTGGGTCCCCGACCAATTCTCGCGTGACGACAGCAAAGACTGAGCGGGTTTAGGACGAGGCAGCTCTTCGAGTGTCGGTTCGGGTGAGCAGTCCAACGATTGGACGGTATCGGGCGGGGGCGCAGAACCCCCGCCTGCAGTGGTCCGGCGCACCGGGGCGGCGGCCTCCTCAGGAGTCCGTCAGCGAGCCACGGCCCGGAGACAGAAGTTGGTGACGCGGTCGACGTCGGCGCGGGTCGGCTGGACCTGCCGCCACAGGCAGTCCGAGAGCATGCCGAGCGTCGCGTGCGCGGCGAGCGCGGCGTCGGCCTCGGGTGCGTCGCTGCCCATCGCGGCGAACGGCTCGTAGAGCAAGGAGGCGAGCGGCGAGCTCGCGAAGTGGCGTCCCGCGGCGAGCCCGCCGGCGGCGCCTCCGCCGTTCCAGAGCACCGCCAGCGTGGTCGCCGCGATGTCTGCGTCGGCCTGCCCGAGCACGCCCTCGACCCAGCAGCGCACCTTGCCCTCGGGCGTCGGTGCCTTGGCCAGCTGGTGGGTGAGGTAGCTACGGAGGCGCTGGGCACCATCCTCGAGGATTGCTGTGACGAGGGCGTCCTTCGAGCGGAAGTGGCGGTAGAAGGCCTCATTCGAGAGGCCGGCCGCGGCGACGATGTCGGCCACGCGAGGGCGCGAGGAGGTGCCGCACTTCTGCATGACCTCGAGGCCCGCATCGAGCAGCCGCCGCACCTCGTCGGCGTATTCGCCCTCGCGTTTCGCGAGGGAACGGCGGACGATGCGGTCGGCGACGTCGGCCGCTGGGTCGGGGCCCGCTGTGGAGGCGCCCGGACCCCGTGCTGGTGCAGAGGCCTGAGTCGCCGGGGTGTCGGATGCTCGTGGGTCCGGTATTGCGTTCTTGATAGCCAGAATCATATTCTGGCGGAGACCGAAGGAGGGCGCACATGGCGTGGGACTTCGAAACCGACCCCGAGTACCAGAAGAAATTGGACTGGGCCGACCAGTTCGTCCGGGAGGAGGTCGAGCCGCTCGACCTCGCGTTCCCGCATCTGCAGTTCACGCCGCTCGAGGGCAAGCGGCGCGAGGCGGTCGACCCGCTGAAGGAGGAGGTGCGACGCCAGGGTCTGTGGGCGACGCATCTTGGGCCTGAGCTCGGCGGGCAGGGGTACGGCCAGCTGAGGCTCGCGCTGCTCAACGAGATCCTCGGCCGCTCGTCGTGGGCGCCCATCGTGTTCGGCTGCCAGGCACCCGACACCGGCAACGCAGAGATCATCGCCCACTACGGGACGCCCGAGCAGAAGCAGCGGTACCTGCAGCCGCTTCTCGACGGTGAGCTCTTCTCCTGCTACTCCATGACCGAGCCCCACGCCGGCGCCGACCCGACGCTGTTCAAGACCCGGGCGGTGAAGGACGGCGACGAGTGGCTGATCAACGGCTGGAAGTTCTTCTCCTCGAACGCTAAGACGGCGTCCTTCCTCATCGTGATGGCGGTGACGAACCCGGATGTGAGCCCATACAAAGGGATGTCGATGTTCCTCGTGCCGACAGACACCCCCGGGGTCAACATCGAGCGCAACATCGGCCTCTACGGGGAGCGGGTGAACGAGGGCTCCCATGCCCTCATCCACTACGAGGACGTGCGGGTGTCGGAGGTGGCGTTGCTCGGCGGCGAGGGACAGGCCTTTGTGATCGCGCAGACCCGCTTGGGCGGCGGACGGATCCACCACGCCATGCGCACCATCGGCATGGCGCAGAAGGCCATCGACATGATGTGCGAGCGTGCGCTCAGCCGGGAGACTGCGGGCAGCCTCCTCGCCGACAAGCAGTTCGTGCAGGGTTATATCGCGGACTCCTACGCCCAACTCGTGCAGTTCCGGCTGTTCGTGCTTTACACGGCGTGGGAGATCGACAAGTACAACGACTACAAGCGGGTTCGCAAAGACATCGCGACGGCCAAGGTCGTCATGCCCACGGTGCTGCACGACATCGCCTGGCGGGCCATGCAGGTGCACGGTGCTCTGGGCACGACCAACGAGATGCCCTTCTTCGGCATGATCCACGGCGCCGGCGTGATGGGACTGGCCGACGGCCCGACCGAGGTGCACAAAGTCACCGTCGCGCGACAGGTGCTGCGGGACTACCAGGCGAGCGACGACATCTGGCCCACCGAATGGCTGCCCAAGAAGCAGGAGGCGGCCAGGGAGAAGTTCGCCCAGTACCTGGAGGCCGAGGTGGCGAACCTGTGAGTGCGAACGAGGGGACGGCGTCGCCGACGGCTGCCCCTCCACCTTCGGCCGAGCCGGACATGGCCGCGCCGACGATCGCGGACACGGACTCGTTGATCAGCTGGCTCGATGCACGGGGGCTCGGGGTGGGCGAACCGCTCGAGCACCGCTACATCTCCGGGGGGAGCCAGAACGAGATCTACGAGATCCGCCGGGGCGACCTGCACTGCGCGATGCGAATCCCGCCTCCCGGCGCACCGGCGCCGCGCGACGAAGGCATCGTGCGCGAGTGGCGGATCATCGATGCGCTCAACGGGACGGACGTGCCGCACACCGAGGCCATCGCGGTCTGCACCGACCAATCCGTGCTGGGGCGGACCTTCTACCTCATGGGCTTCGTCGACGGCTGGTCGCCCATGTCCACGCGGCGCCAGTGGCCGGCCCCCTTCGATGCCGACCTGAAGGAACGGCAGGGACTGGCCTTCCAACTGGTCGAAGGCATCGCATTGCTCTCCAAGGTGGACTGGCAGGCCAAGGGCCTCCAAGATCTGGGCCGGCCCGACGGCTTCCACGAGCGCCAGGTAGACCGCTGGACGGCGTTCTTGGAGCGCATCAAGGGCCGCGACCTGCCCGGCTTCGAGGAGGCCGCGGCCTGGCTGCGGGCGCACCGGCCCATCGACTACATCCCGGGGGTCATGCACGGGGACTACCAGTTCGCCAACGTGATGTTCAGGCACGGGGCACCGGCCCGGCTGGCCGCGATCGTCGACTGGGAGATGGGCACGGTGGGTGACCCCAAGCTCGACTTGGGCTGGGT
>JBPYFR010000194.1:0-6025 GCA_051985685.1 Acidimicrobiales bacterium | reverse complement strand
CGGCGTGTCCGTACCGGCGGCCTCAGCATCAACGGCGGCGCGCCCTACGGTCCGGACCTGCCCTTCGGCGGCTTCAAGCACAGCGGCATCGGACGTCAGAACGGGGTCCCCGGGTTCGAGCAGTACCTCGAGATCAAGTCGCTGGCCTGGCCCGCGGACGCACAGTAGGGCCGGAGAGCCTCGGCGTGGCCCTCACCAGCAGCGCGGACGTCTACTACGACCCGTATGACTTCGAGATCGACACCGACCCGTACCCGGTCTGGAAGCGGCTGCGCGACGAGGCGCCGCTCTACTGGAACGAGAAGTACGAGTTCTACGCGCTGAGCCGGTGGGACGACGTCGACAGAGCCATGCTCGACTGGGGGACCTTCAGCTCAGGCCGCCACGGGTCGGTCCTGGAGCTGATCCGGGCCAAGGCTGAGATCCCGCCGGGGGTGATCCTCTTCGAGGACCCGCCCGTGCACGACGTCCACCGCTCCCTGCTGTCGCGGGTGTTCACACCGAGAAAGATGCAGGCCCTCGAGCCCGAAGTGCGTGCCTTCTGCGCCGAGGTGCTCGACCCCCTGGTGGGCGCGGGGGGCTTCGACTTCATCAAGGACCTCGGCGCCTTCATGCCGATGCGCGTCATCGGGATGCTGCTGGGCATCCCCGAACGCGATCAGGAGACCATCCGGGAGCGGATCGACGCCGGCCTGCGTCTCGAGGAGGGCAAGGAGCCCGACCTTCCCGACGCCCTGGCGCACGCCCAGATCTTCGGCGACTACATCGAGTGGCGCGCCCAACATCCTTCCGACGACCTCATGACCGAGTTGCTCAACGCGGAGTTCGAGGACGAGACGGGCACGAAGCGCAAGCTGGAGCGAATCGAGATCCTCACCTACGTCAGCCTGTTGGCGTCGGCGGGGAACGAGACCACGACGCGTCTCATCGGCTTCACGGGAGAGGTCCTCGGCCGGCACCCCGACCAACGCCGCGAGCTGGCGCGAGACGCGTCGCTGATCCCCAACGCCGTCGAGGAGTTGCTCCGCTTCGAGTCGCCCTCGCCCGTGCAGTCCCGCTACGTCGAGCACGACGTGGAGTTGTACGGCCACACCGTGCCCGAAGGCAGCGCCATGGTGCTCCTGAACGGTTCGGCCAACCGGGACGAGCGCCGCTTCACCGACGGCGATCGGTTCGACATCCACCGCGAGATCGGGCGCCACCACGCCTTCGGCTACGGCATCCATCTCTGTCTGGGGGCAGCCCTGGCTCGGCTCGAGGGGCGCGTGGCGCTGGACGAGGTGCTGAAGCGCTTCCCCGAATGGGACGTGGACTACGACCGGGCGCGGCGGGCCCGCACCTCGACCGTGCGCGGCTGGGAAACCCTGCCGGTGCGCACCGCATGACGCCGTGGGACGCGAGACTGCGGGAGTGGAGCGAGAGGAGCCCGGGATGAAGCTCGAGGACATGATCCTGGTCAGCATCGACGACCACATGATCGAGCCCCCGCACATGTACCAGAACCACGTGCCGAAGAAGTGGCTGGACGAGGCGCCGAGGGTCGTGCACGAGGACGGCATCGACCAGTGGGTCTTCCAGGGCGAGAAGACCAGCACGTCCTTCGGGATGTCGGCCACGGTGGGCTGGCCGTCCGAGGAGTGGGGCTTCAACCCGGGCACCTACACGGAACTGAGGCCGGGATGCTTCGACGTGCACGAGCGCGTGCGCGACATGAACGCGAACGGCGTGCTTGGGTCCATGTGCTTCCCGACCATGGCCGGGTGGAACGCCCGGACCTTCGCGGAGGCGCGTGACAAAGAGATCGCGCACGTCATGCTCCAGGCGTACAACGACTGGGCCATCGACGAGTGGTGCGGCGCCTACCCGAGCCGCTTCATCCCGCTCGGCATCGTCCCGATGTGGGACGTCGAGGCGGCCGTGGCCGAGGTCCGGCGCGTCGCCAAGAAGGGTTGCCGGTCGATCAGTTTCCTCGAGACGCCCCACGTGCAAGGGTTCCCGAGCTTCCTCTCCGGCTACTGGGATCCGATGCTCGCCGCGCTGAGTGACGAGAACATGGTGCTGTCCCTCCACATCGGCGCCGGGTTCCAGATCATCCGGCGGGCGGAGGAGGCGCCGGTCGACCACCTCATGGTGCTGGCGTGCCAGATCAGCGCCATCACGGCCCAGGACCTCCTCTTCGGGCCGACGCTCCGGCGGTTCCCGGACCTCAGGGTCGCGCTGTCCGAAGGCGGCATCGGCTGGATCCCGTTCTACTTCGACCGCATCGACCGCCACTACAACAACCAGGCCTGGCTCCACAGCGACTTCGGCGGGAAGCTGCCCTCCGAGGTGTTCCGCGACCACATCCTGGCCTGCTACATCACCGACCCCTCCGGCCTGCTCCTGCGGGACCGCATCGGCGTCGACATCATCGCCTGGGAGTGCGACTACCCCCACACCGATACCACCTGGCCGACGTCGCCCGAATTCGCCTGGGAGGAGTTCCAGCAAGCTGGGGTGACCGACGAGGAGATCCACAAGATCACGTGGGAGAACGCGTGCCGTTTCTACGGCTGGGACCCCTTCGCGCACACGACCAAAGCTGAGGGGACGGTGGGCGCGCTGCGAGGTGTCGCGCGCGACGTCGACGTCACGCGCATGTCTCGCGACGAGTGGCGCCAGCGCAACGAGGCCGCCGGCGTCGGCGCCATCTGAACCGAGTCCCGAGGACCAAGAACCGCCATGCTGCTGAGTTTGACCCCCGATCAAGAGTTCTTCCGGGAGACGACAGCCCGCTTCCTGGAAGAGCAGGCCCCGCCCGACCGGCTGCGCGCCCTGCGCGACGACCCGGCCGGCTTCGACCCTGAGTACTGGCGCCGCGGCGCCGAGCTCGGCTGGACCTCGCCGCTCGTGACCGAGAGCCACGGCGGTGGGACCATCAGCGGGGCGGGACTGGTCGACCTCAGCCTGGTGGCCTACGAGTTCGGACGCCATGCCGCGCCGGGCCCGCTCGTAGCGACCAATGTCGTCGCGTCCGCGCTCAGCGCGCACGACGCGCACGCCGACGTGGTCGCGGCTCTCCTCTCCGGTGAGGGCATCGCGACCTGGTGCCCCCCCGAGCCCGCGCCTGCCCGCGGCGCGTGGAGGCCGACGGTGGAGGTCGACCGCGACGGGGCCGCTTGGGTCGTACGTGGAGAGGCCCGCCCCGTGGAGTCGGCGGGCCAGGCGGGTCACCTGCTCGTGACGGCGCGGGAGGGCAGCCGCACCACCCAGGTCCTGGTGCCGGCGTCAGCCGATGGTGTGTCCGTCGTGCCGATGCAGACCGTGGACCTCACCCGGCGGTTCGGCACCGTCACCTTCCACGACGTGCGGCTTCCCCCCGAAGCGCTCGTGGGCACGGCAGGGGAGGCGGGTGCCGACGTCGAGCGCCAGCTCCGGCAGGCACTCGCCCTCCTCAATGCGGAGGCAGTGGGAGCCATGCAGGCCGCGTTCGACATGACGGTCGAGTGGTCCTTCGACCGGTACTCCTTCGGCAGGCCGCTCGCGTCGTACCAGGCGTTGAAGCACCGGTTCGCCGACATGCTGACCTGGCTCGAGGCGAGTCACGCCATCAGTGACGCCGCCTTGGTGGCCACCGAGGAAGACTCGGCCGACGCCGACGAGCTGACGAGCGCGGCGAAGGCGTTCATCGGCGAGTACGGCGCCGAGCTGGTGCAGGACTGCGTGCAGATGCACGGCGGGATCGGGATCACCTTTGAGCACGACCTCCATCTGTTCCTTCGCCGTTTCACGGTCAACCGTTCGCTGGCCGGCACGCCGGCGGACCATCGCCAGCTGATCGCGGCGATCCTGGACGAACGAGGAGGAGCGGCCGCGTGAGCGCACCGCAAGCGGAGAGCGCTGGGCGCAACGAGGAGATCGAGGACCTCGAGAGCTTCCGGCTGCGAGCCCGTGCCTTCATCCGGGACAACCTGCGGCCGGTCACGTCCGACGAGCTCCGCTGGGACCGTTACACGGGGAACGAGGAGGTCGAGCTGGCGGCCGTGGCCCACGAACGTGAGCTCCAGCGCATGTTCTTCGACGCCGGCCTGGCGGGCATCTGCTTCCCGCGTGCCTACGGCGGGCAGGGACTCACGCCGGCGCACCAGTGGGCGCTGAACGAGGAGCTGGTGGGCTACGAGTACCCCACTCGGCCCCAGGTGCCGACCTTCTCGCCCTGTGCGCCGGTGCTGCTGGAGTTCGGCACAGAAGAGCAGAAGCGCGCCCACATCCCCGCCATGCTGCAGGGCGAGGAGCTGTGGATGCAGTTCCTGTCCGAACCGAGTGGAGGCTCCGACGTCGCCGCGGCCCTCACCACGGCGGTGCGGGACGGCGATCAGTGGGTGCTCAACGGCTCCAAGGTGTGGACCACGGGCGCGTGGTGGTCGGACTGGGCGCTGTGTCTCGCCCGGACGAATTGGGACGTCCCGAAACATCGTGGCCTCACCGTGTTCATGCTGCCCATCCACCAGCCCGGAGTCGAAGTCCACCGGATTGAGATGCTCAACGGCTCGCGGGAGTTCTGTCAGGAGTTCATGACCGACGTGGTCGTGCCCGACACCGATCGGATCGGCGAGGTGGACGACGGATGGACCGTCGGGACGCGCTGGATGGTGCACGAGCGGATGCTGCACGCCACGCCGTACGTCACCGAGCCGCCGGGGGCGGTCCACGGGGGGAGCGCGGCGAGATCAGTGTTCGCCATTGCGCGCAAGACCGGGCGCATTGAAGATCCCGCCGTGCGCGAGCTGGTCGGCGAGGCGCGCATGCTCGAGCTCGTCAGCCACGTGCTCGCGAAGCGTGTGGACGAGACCATCCGGTCGGGCCGGATGTCCGACCAGGCGGCCGCCATCCATCGGCTGTTCAAGGGCATCAGCGGTGGAAGGATCGCCACGCTCGCGTTGGACGTCGCAGGCTCGGCCGGGGCGGCCTGGACCGACGACAGCGCGGCCACCGGGAGCGCCGTCAGCTACCTCATGCGCCAGGTGGGCAGCATCGGCGGTGGCACGACCGAGATGGCCCGGAACGTGATCAGCGAGCGCTTGCTGGGCATGCCGCGCGAGCGCACGTTGGACAAAGACGTCCCGTTCCGCGACGTCCCGCGCAGCCGGCCCCCTCAGGCATAGGCCGCGCCATGGCCATCGCGCGGGTCGACGGGCTGTCCCTCGGCTACGAGACGATCGGCAACGGGCAGGGTCGTCCCTGGGTGATCACCCCGGGCGGACGCTTCAGCAAGGACTCTCCCGGAGTGCGCGCGCTCGCCGTCGCGCTGGCGGCACAGGGCAACCGCGTCCTGATCTGGGACCGGCCCAACTGCGGCGAATCCGACGTGTCCTTCGAGGGTGAGAACGAGTCCGCGATGCAGGCCGACGCGCTCGCAGCGCTCTTGGAGCACCTCGACATGGCGCCGGCCGTCATCGCCGGGGGTTCGGGGGGCGCGCGCGTCTCGCTGCTCACCGCGGCGCGGCACCGCGAGGTCGCGTCGGGGCTCGCGCTGTGGTGGATCAGCGGTGGCGTGTACGGACTGCTCGTGCTCGCGACGCACTATTGCGGGGGCTCGCTGGCAGCGGCCTGGACCGACGGGATGGACGCCGTGGCGGCGCTGCCCGAGTGGGCCGAGGTCCAAGAGCGCAATCCTTCCAACCATCAGCGCTTTCTGGGGCGGGACCGGGACGAATTCGTCGCCACCATGGAGCGCTGGATGGAGGCGTACTGCCCGCGCGACGGCGAGCACGTCCCTGGTCTCCCCGATGCAGACGCACGCGCCCTCGAACTCCCCGCCCTCGTGTTTCGCAGCGGCGCCAGCGACGTCAATCACACCCGCGCCACCTCCGAGGTCGTCGCCCAATTGCTCCCGAAGTCCAAGCTGGTGGAGCCTCCGTGGGGCGACCGTGAGTGGATCGAGCGGGGACTGGCGCGGGAGGAGGGCATCTTCTCCCGTTGGCCGCTGCTGGCGCCGCAGCTCCTGGAGTGGCAGGTCGAGGCGCTGGGCTGAGCGGCGCCCGCC
>JBPYFR010000193.1:0-21298 GCA_051985685.1 Acidimicrobiales bacterium | reverse complement strand
CCCGTTCTCGCCGGCGCCGCGACCGTCCCGACCGTGCAGGTACAACCCTCCACGAACGTGGCCGACGGCCAAGCGATCACGGTGACAGGCACCGGGTTCACTCCGTCGGCGACCATCGCCGTCGTCGAATGTCAAGCCGGTGCGACGAGCGAGTCCAACTGCGACATCTCGAACTACGTGGATATTGCGGCCTCGAGTAGCGGGGATTTCTCGACGCCCTTCATCGCGTCCCGCTACCTTCAGATCGGCTCTGCGACGGTCGATTGTGCGGTGTCGGGTGCGTGCATTCTTGTGGCCGCGAACCTCGCCAACACCTCGGAGGCCACGGGCACCTCGTTGACCTTCGATCCGACGGCCCCGCCTCCACCGGCTCTGGCCCTGGGAGCCACGCTGTCACCGACCGGGACCGTCAATCACAAGACCGGGGTGGCGACGCTGTCGGGCACCGTGACCTGCAACCGGGCCGCCGTTGTCAACGTGACCGGTCAGGTCAGCCAGACCTACCACCGCTTTATCTTCACCAGCTACTTCTCGGCCAACGTGCTGTGCACGTCGTCCGGTACGTGGAGTGCGGTCGTCAATCCACAGAACGGGCTCTTTGCACAAGGCACCATGAGCGTCTCCGCCTATGCCTTTAGCTCCACGGGCGGCACGCCGAATCAGGTCGCTCTTTCTGGGCCGGTCGTGCTGAAGAACTCGATGAGCTGACGGGAGCGTCGGAGTCGGTCAGCTGGTGATGGCCTCGGGGCGGGCGTATCCCTTGGGGTCCACTGGCTGACCGCCACTCCGTGCGTCCTCGGGGACGACCACGCGTGCATCGGTAACGACCAGCTTGCGGACGTTCGCGCATGGGTATCGAGAGAGGCTCGCCAACGACGATCGCCGTCGTCGCGCCGTCGCCGGTCGAATCGACGCACCAAGGGTTCGAGCGCAGCGAGAGGTGGCTATCGGTTCAACGGTGACATGTCGGCGTAGCGGTCGCCTTGGGGCGGCGTGACCGAACGGAGGGAAGCGAGGTCCTCTTCGGTCAGCTCGACCTCGAGCGCGGCCACGTTCTCCTCTAGATACGAGCGCCGCCTGGTGCCCGGAATGGGCGCCACGTCCCGTCCGGCCGCGTGTACGAACGCCAGCGCGATCTGCGCGGGCGTGCATCCCTTGGCCGCGGCCAACCGGTCGATCACCTCCACGATCGCGATGTTGTCGGCCAGGTTGTCTCGCTGGAAGCGCGGCTGGTGGCGCCGGAAATCGCCCTCGTCGAGGCGGTCGAGGCTGCGGATCGTCCCGGTGAGAAAGCCACGCCCGAGCGGGCTGTAGGGCACGAAGCCGATGCCGAGCGCGCGCAACGTGGGCAGGATCTCGTGCTCGGGATCGCGCGACCAGAGCGAGTACTCGGTTTGCAACGCTGAGATCGGATGCACCACGTGAGCCCTCCGTATCGTCGCGGGTGCCGCCTCGGACAGACCGAGGTAGCGGACTTTGCCCTTGGCCACCAGCTCGCCCATGGCGCCGACCGTCTCCTCTATGGGTGTGTCGGGGTCCACCCGGTGCTGGTAGTAGAGGTCGATGTGGTCCACACCGAGGCGCGACAGCGACCCGTCACACGAGGCGCGCACGTACTCCGGTCGACCATTGACCGCCCGCTTGGCCGGGTCATCGGGGTCCCGCACGATGCCAAATTTGGTCGCGACCACCGCCTCGTCCCGCCGTCCGGCGAGCGCCTTGCCGACGAGGAGCTCGTTCGTGTGGGGCCCGTACATGTCGGCGGTGTCGAAGAGGGTGACCCCGAGATCGAGTGCGCGGTGGATGGTGGCGATGGACTCGGCGTCGTCGCTCGGTCCGTAGAAGTCCGACATCCCCATGCAACCGAGCCCCTGGCGCGACACGGTGAGGCCCTGGGTTCCGAGTGCGACGGTCTCCATAACTGCGCTCCTTGCTGGTTCGGCTCCGTGCGGGTGGGGCTCGGGTCCCGCAGGACCCTCCCGTGCCGGCCCACCCTACGAGCCCCCACGCCGCGAACCGGTACCCGTCGCCGAGATGTCGTGCGCGCCAGCCTCGCTCCCGCGTTGGACGTCGCTCAGCGCGGGTTGGACGTGATGGCGTCGGCCCGCACGAACACGGCGCAACGGCGCTCCTCGGCCATGACGCGATCGAACTCGTCCCAGTCCTCGTGCGTCCCGCCGGCCGCCCGGAAGACGGAGCGGATGGTCTCGGGGACGTCCAGGCCGAGATCCGTCCCGTCGTCCGGGCCGACGAGCCGCGCCGGTCCGGACACTGCGACCCATTCCCAGCCGTGCTTGAAGACGAGCGTCGCCCGGCCGGACCGCCGGAGCAGCCGGAGCTTCCAGGCCGACCCTGCGACGACGGCGGCCACCCCGGCGGAACCGTCCACGGGATCGGGCATGACGCCCGCGCTCACGACGGAGGCCTGCACGGCCTCGTCCGGCCGCTCCACCGCGAAGACCGCCAGATGATGGTCGCCCGCAGCCACGCGTTCGACGTCAGCGAGATCTGCCATCCCGACCACCCTTTCCCGCGCTGTCCCCGGAGGGCACGCGTGCTCCGATTCTGCCGCACCCGTCACGCCGCGACGACCCCGGCGACGCCGGGTGGGACCACACGAAATGTCAAAGACAGGACGAACGCGGGCGCGGGAATGTGACGCCCGACGTGTCACGTTGGGGACCACCGTCTCGTCTTTCCTGACGGCGTCTGTCACAGCCGCGCCGTCCGACGGACCGAAGAGTCCGCCCTATACCATCGACAGACGGGACACGAACGAGGGAGCCACCATGAGCATCGAGGCAACGCGGGGTGCAAGTGGGGTCACGGAGTTCGGCCTGATCCCGGGCCGCTACCGCCTGGACCCTGCGCGGACCGCGGTCACGTTCACCGCGAAAAAGTTCGGGGTCTTCACCATCCATGGCTCCATGGACCTCGCGTCGGGCGACTTCACCGTCGGCCGGCGCCTCGAGGACTCCTCGCTCCACGCGGTCCTCGATGCAGCCAGCTTCAAGACCCCCATGGCGAGGCGCGACAAGCACATCCGGAGCAAGACGTTCCTCCACGCGACCGAGTTCCCCAGTGTCGAGTTCGACTCGACCGAGGTCGCGCGCACGCCTGAGGGGTGGGAGATCCGGGGGCTCCTCACCGTGCGCGGCCGGGAGGCGCCCTGCGTCCTCACAGTGTCCTCGGCCCAGCAGGCGGGCGGGCTGGTGCGGGTCCAGGCGACGGCGCAGGTGAACCGCCGCGAGCTCGGGGTCACGGCCCTGCGGGTCGCCGCCTCGACGCTGCTCGACGTGACCATCGAAGCGACGGGGACCCCGAGCACAAAGACGGACGCCACCGAGACCACTGAGACCAGATAGAGAGACTCCCGACTGGTCCATTCGGCTCCGGGTTCAGCGCGCCGAGCGCCTCGACGAGCGCCTCCGCGACCCGAAGCGGTCCCGCGCCAGGGAGCGCCGACGCTCCAGCTCCTCCAGCCGGTGGTCGTACGCCTCCGAGTCGACGTCGTAGACCCACATGACGAGCGCGTCCTCCCCGGTGATCGGGTAGTAGTTCCGGCGCACGCCGACGGGGCCGAAGCCGAAGCGACGATAGAGCGACTGCGCCGGCTCGTTGCTGGCCGCGACCTCGAGCGAGAGGTGCTTCACTCCGGTGCCCCGCAGTGCGTAGATGCCGTCGAGGATCAGCGCCGTGGCCACGCCCGAACGCTGGTACTCCGGGGCGGTGGCGATCGTCGTGATGTGCGCCTCCTCGGCGGCCAGGAGGAACCCGATGTAGCCAGCGAGACGGTCACCGTCCCAGGCGGCTCGATAGCGGCGCCCCCGGCGCAGCGCCAACTCCGAGTTGAAGACCCCGACGCTCCAGGGCTCCGGGAAGACGGCGTTCTCGATCTCAAGGACGGCGCGCAGGTCGCGGCGCCGCAGCTTCTCAATGCGCAAGTCCCCGGCCACCGTGGTCATCGGGCCACCATGCTCATCGCGCAGCCTCCGCCCGTGCAAAGTTGCTCGTGGCGTCCGCCTCCCGCATGTAGAGCGGAACGACATCGTTGGGCGCGAGCGGTGTCTCGCCCGCAGCGAGGCGCGCCGCGGTCGTCCTGAGCAGGGTGGCCGGAGGCGGGTACGACAGTGCCGGCATCACCACGTCGACGCCGGGCACAGCCTCGAGCAGGGCGCGGTAGCGCTGGGCGCCGTCGCCGAACGCGAGCACCCGATCGCCGCCAAACCGGCGCAGCTCGGCTGCGAGCGCGTCGGGCCCGAACAGACCCGGCCCCACCCCGTCATCGCCAGCCCCACTTGCCGCGCCGACCTCGTGCCCTGCCGCGAACACCTCGCCCCGCCTCGCGTCGACGACCGCGAGCAACCGCCCGCGGTGTCCCGACTCCTCCGCGGCGGCCAACAGGATGTCCAGGCTGGTGGCCGTCATCACGCGCAGGCGGAGCGCTTGAGCGAGCCCCTTGGCCGCGGCAACGCCGACGCGCAACCCCGTGAACAGGCCCGGACCCACGTCGACGGCGACGACGTCGAGGTCGGGCGGGCGCAGGCCGACCTGACCGAGCAGGTGCTCGAGCGCGGGCGTCAGCGACTCGACGTGCCGGCGACGGCCCCTGAGCGCGAGCTGCGCCTCCACGCCGGCCTCCGTCCGCACGGCGACGCCGACCGTCTCGGTCGCGGTCTCCAAGGCGACCGTGTTCACGGCGCCACCGTTGCCGCCGCGCGCCCGAGCGCGTCCGTCACCTCCCCGGACCGCGACGCCCACGCACCTCGGCCCCGCACCGTGATCGTGCGCGTGCCCGGGGCGCCGGCGGGGTCCGGCGCGGCCAGCGTGACCTCGAGCACGTCGTCGGCGAGAGCGGGCGCGGCCACGTCGCCCCACTCGACGAGCGCCACCGCGTCCTCCTCGACGAGCTCGGCCAGGGCCAGGTCGGCGATCTCCCTGACCGAGGCGGTCCGGTACACGTCGGCGTGGATCAGCGTCGAGACCGGACTGCCCGCGCCGCAGCGGTATTGGCGGACCAGCGCGAAGGTCGGGCTCGTCACGGGGCCGGCGACGCCGAGCGCCGCGGCGAAGCCCTGCGCGAACACCGTCTTGCCCGCGCCCAGGTCGCCCACCAGCAGGACCACGTCGCCGGCGCGGCAGAGCGGCGCGACGCGGGCCGCCACCGCCCGGGTGGCGTCGGCCGAGCCGGTCGTGCGCACCACGTGCCAACTCACGGCCGCACCGCCGGCATCAGTCGCTTGGCCCGCACGAGGTCGGCCCGCATCTCGGCCATCGCTTCGCCCCCGGCGCGCAGGACGTAGGCCGGGTGGTAGGTCGGGACCAGGCGGCGCGCCCCGATCTCGAAGACCCGGCCCCGCAGCGCGCGTATGCCCCGGGCGTTCTGGAGGAGGAGCTTGGTGGCGAAGTTGCCAAGCGTGACGATGACGGCCGGGTCGATCAACTCGATCTGCTCTTCGAGGTAGGGGCGGCAGGCATCGATCTCCGCCGGTGCCGGATCCCGGTTGTTGGGCGGTCGGCACTTGACCACGTTCGCGATGTAGCACTCGCCCCGCGTGAGCCCGATCTCCTCCCACATGAGACGGTCGAGCAGCTTGCCGGAGCGGCCGACGAACGGTTCGCCGGCCAGGTCCTCCTCGCGGCCGGGTCCCTCGCCCACGAAGAGGAGGTCCGCCCTGGCGTTGCCGACGCCGAAGACGACCTGGGTGCGTCCCGCCGCCAGCGGGCAGCGCGTGCACGCCGACGCGGTGACGCGCAGGCGCTCGAGCGCAACGGGCCCGCTGTCAACCATCGGGGGAGCCGGGACGGTTGACCAGGATGCGCGGCATGCGCGGCCCGACACCACACAGCACCTCCCAGCTGATCGTCCCGAGCAGCCTCGCCCAGTCGTCGGCCGTGAGCGTCTCGCGGCCCTGCCGACCCAGCAGCACGACCTCGTCGCCGGGCTGTACGGAGGAGTCGTCTCCGCAATCCACGACGATCTGGTCCATGGTGACCATCCCGGCCAGCGGGCGCCGCACCCCGCCGATGAGGACCTCGTAGCCGTTCGTGAACAACGCACGCGGCACGCCGTCCGCGTACCCGATGGGGACGGTCGCCACGTGCGAGCGCACCGGGAGCGGGCGCAGCCTGCCATAGGACGGCCGCTCGCCCGCCTCCAGTGAACGAACCGCGACCACCCGCGCCTTGAGAGACATCGCCGGACGGAGCACCGCACCGCCGGCCTGGACGTCGAACGCGTCGCGCAGGCAGAGGGCGGGGAGGTATCCGTAGAGACCGAGCCCGCACCGGACCATGCCGTAACGCGATCGGGGGAAGGCGATGGTGCCGGCCGTGTTGGCGGCGTGCATGACGGGGACGCGCACGCCGTCGGCGGCCAGGCCCGCCACGAGCTGGTCGAACCGGTCGAGCTGCGACTCGGTGTAGGCACGGTCGTCCGCACCCTCGCCGTCGGCCACGGGGAGATGGGTCCACACCCCCTCGAGGTGCAGCATGGGCTCGCGGGTGACCGCGGCCGCGATGGCCGAGAGGTCGCCGGGCTGTGCTCCCACGCGGTGCATCCCGGTGTCGACCTTGACGTGCACCGAAACCGGCTGGCCCGCGACGCGCGCGGCGCGGGCGAACTGGGCGATGCCCTCGGCGCTGTACAGCGTCGGGGTCAGCCCGTAGGCGAGCGCCGTGTCCGCCGCGTCGGCACCGCACTCGCTGAGCAGGAGGACCGGGGCGCCGACGCCGTGCTCCCGCAGCTCCACGCCTTCGTCGACCAGCGCGACCGCCAGGCGGGACGCGCCACCGGCCAACGCGGCGCGGGCGACGGCGGGGCCGCCGTGTCCATACCCGTGGGCCTTCACCACCGCGCACAGCTCCGCCGGCGCGGCCAACCGGCTCAGCACCGACGCGTTGTGCACCACCGCCGCGAGGTCGATCTCGGCCCAGGCCGGCCGGGACCGGCCTTGCGCCATGGTCACCTCCACATCCTCGGCCTGCCCGAAGGCGGTGACGAGTCCGGTCGGAGAGGCCTCAGCCACGGGGTCCGGCCTCCGCAGGGGGCCCCGACAAGAAGCGCGCCAGCAAATCGGGGAGGTCGCCGGCCACTAGGCCTTCGGGAGGACCGAGCGAAGCCGCGCGGCCGTGCGCGTGGGCGGCCAGGGCCGCCGCCTCGTGCGCGGGCACGCCGCGAGCGCAGAACGCGCCGATCACGCCCGACAGGACGTCGCCGCTCCCAGCCGTGGCCAGCGCGGGCCCGCCCGCGGCGGCGAGGAGCATGTCCCGCGGACCGCGCCCGGGCGCGGCGACCGCGGTCAACGGCCCCTTCAGGAGCACCACGGCGCCGGTCGAGGCGGCCAGCCGGCGGGCGGCGGCCAGGCGGTCCGGCCCCGGCGGCGCCCCGTCGATGCGCGCGTACTCGCCGTCGTGTGGCGTCACGATGCTCGGTGCGCTCCGCTTGTCCAGCAGCGTGCGGGCTGACGACGCGTCGCCGAGCGCAGTCAGCGCGTCGGCGTCGATCACGACCGGCACGGGCACCGCCGCGACGACCGCCCGGATCTCCTCCGCCGTGCCGGCATCGGTGCCGAGCCCGGGCCCGATGACGACCGCGCGGCACTTCGCCGCGGCCTCCAAGAACGCGCCCGCCCACCCCTCGGCGGGCAGGTGCCTGCGCACAACCTCGACGGGCCAGCCCGCCGTGGGATCGCCGGGCGAACCGAGGCGGATCATGCCCGAGCCGGCGGCCATGGCGCCGCGCGAGCACAGGATCGCCGCCCCCTCCATCCCGCGCGAGCCCGCGGCGACCCCGACGGCATGGTTCCACTTGTTGCCACCCCGCTCCCGCGGCGGCAGTCGTGCCGGGAGATCGGGGTCCTCGACCAGCAGCGCCGCCGGGGTGGGGAACCCGATCCCGATGTCGGCCACCTCCACCGCACCGCTGCACGCGGGCCCCTCCCCTTGGAGCAAGCCCGGCTTCAGCGCCGCGAAGGTCAGGGTCCGGGCGGCGCGCACGGCGGCGCCGGGCGCAGCACCGGTGTCCGCGTCCACGCCCGAGGCGATGTCGACGGCCAGCACGGGCGCTCCCGCGGGCGGCCGGGGCGCGTCATAGGCGCCCCGGAACCCGGTGCCGTACGCACCGTCGATCACCAGGTCGCATGCCGGAAGATCTTCCGGGGCGTCCTCGGCGTCCACCACGAGCACCCGCGCTCCCCGGCGAGCCAACACGCGCGCCGCCACGCGGCCGTCCGCACCGTTGCTGCCCTTGCCCGCGACGACGACGACCCGCCTGCCGTAGGCGCCTCCCAGCATGCGCAGCGCGGCGTACGCCACCGCCGTCCCCGCCCGCGCGACGAGCGTCTCGTGCGACACGTCGGCGAGGGCGGCCGCGTCGGCGGCACGCATCTCGTCGCGGGTCAGGACGGCGCGCACCAGGACTGCTCCGCGACGACGAACGCGATGGCGACGTCGTCGGTGTGGGTGAGCGAAAGATGGAACCGGCCCGCTCCCTGTTCACCGGCCACCGCGGCCGCGCCTCCGCGGAGCACCAGCGACGGCGCGTTGCGAGTGGCACCCGTCCCGGCCGACCGCTGCACCTCCACGTCCCTCCAGGCGAACGCGCCGAGGCCGGTGCCGAGCGCCTTCATGACAGCCTCCTTGGCGGCGAAGCGCGCGGCCAGGCTCTGGGCGCGGTCGGCCGACTTCACCGCGTCGGATTGCTCGAAGGCCGTGAAGCAGCGGTAGGCCAGGCTGGGCCGGCGCTCGAGCACGCGTCGGAACCGGACGACGTCGACGGCGTCGATCCCGATCCCGACGATGCTCACTCGACCGTCACGGTCTTGGCCAGATTGCGCGGGCGGTCCGGGTCGTGTCCGTGCAGCCGGGCCAGGCGGTAGGCCAGCTGCTGGAGCGGCACCACCCCGACGACCGGCGCGAGAAGCGGGTCGGTGGCCGGCACCCGCAGCACCTGGTCGGCCGCGGTGGCGGACTCTTCGTCGCCGTTCTCGACCACCAGCACCACGGTGGCGCCGCGGCTGCGCACCTCGGCCACATTGGACAGCATCTTCTCCCACAGGGGATTGCGGGTGGCGATGCCGACCACGACCGTCCCGGGCTCTATCAACGCGATGGGCCCGTGCTTGAGCTCGCCGGCCGGATAGCCCTCGGCCCGGAGGTAGGCGAGCTCCTTGAGCTTCAGCGCGCCCTCGAGCGCGACCGGGAACCCGACATGGCGCCCGAGGAAGAAGAAGTCCCGGGCGTCGGTGAGCTTGGCCGCCACGTCGTCGACGTCGCCCGCCCGCTCCAAGGTGCCCGCCACCAGGCCAGGCAGCCCCTCCATCGCATCGAGGATCCGGTTGATCTCGGTCGGTGGCAGCGTCCCCAAGATCTGGGCGAGATACAGGCCGAGCACCTCGAGCGCGACGATCTGGGCCAGGTGGCACTTCGTCGAGGCCACGCCGATCTCCGGCCCCGCCCGCGTGTACAGCACCCCGTCGGCCATCCGGGCCATGGAGGAGTCGACCACGTTGGAGACGACCAGCACCTTGGCCCCGAGGCGGGCCGCCTCGTGCATCGCCTCGGACGTGTCGAGCGTCTCGCCGGACTGGGACACGCCGACGCAGAGGGTGCGCTCGTTGAGGACCGGGTCGCGGTAGCGGAACTCGCTCGCGATGTCGACCTCGGTGGGCAGCTTGACCCAGTGCTCAATCGCGTACTTGGCCACCAACGCGGCGTGGTAGCTGGATCCGCAGGCCACGATGAACACCTTGTCGATCTCGCGCAGGTCCTCGGCCCGCAGGCGCATCTGGTCCAGGACGAGCTCTCCGTCCGGGCCCCGCCGGTCGAGCAGGGTGTCGGCCACGGCTTGGGGCTGCTCGTGGATCTCCTTGGACATGTAGTCCTCGTAGCCGCCCTTTTGCGCCGCCTCCAGGTCCCAGGTGATCGTGAGCTCCTTCGGCTCGACAGGCGTACCGTCCAACTTCGTCACCGACACCGACCCCGGCGTGAGCACCGCGAGCTCGTCGTCGGCCAGCGCGAACACGTTGCGGGCGTGGCCGATCAGGGCCGGAATGTCCGAGGCCAACAGGGCCATGCCGTCGTGCACCCCGAGCACGAGCGGCGTGGAGCGGCGGGCCGCCACAATGACGTCGGGCTCGTCCGCGTGCACGACGGCGATGGAGAAGGCTCCCCGCACCTGGCCGAGCGCCGTGCGGGTCGCCTCCGCGAGCGACGCGCCCCCGGCGATTCCCCGCTCAATCAGGTGGGCCATCACCTCGGTGTCCGTGGCCGAGGTGAAGACGTGCCCGTCGGCCTCCAGCGCAGACCGCAGTTCGGCGTGGTTCTCGATGATCCCGTTGTGGATGATGGCGAGCCGGCCGGTGCAGTCGACGTGCGGGTGCGCGTTCTCCGGCGTCGGGCTCCCGTGGGTGGCCCAGCGGGTGTGGCCGATCGCCGCGTGGTGCCCCCTCGGCGCGCCGGCTGAGCGCTCCCCTAGCACGGCCACCGAGTTCGTCCCCCCGGCGGCCCGCTCCCTCCAGAGCCCGTCGTCCATCACCATCGCAATGCCGGCCGAGTCGTAGCCCCGGTACTCCAGCTGGTGCAGCGCACCGAGCAGAAGGGGTACCGCGTCAGGCTCGCCGGTGACCCCGATGATCCCGCACATGAGCGTCCAGGCTACCTGGGGCGCTCGGCGGGTCTCGGGCTCGAGATGGGTCCCGCGGCCGATCCCAGCGCGGACTCGACGACGCCGGCGAGCTGCGCCGCGACCTCGGTGGCCTGGGCGTCCCGGCGTGCCTCGACCATGATGCGAACCAGCGGCTGCGTCCCGCTCGGGCGTAGCAGGACCCGTCCCTCGTCACCGAGCTCCGCCTCGGCCCGCGCGACGGCCGTCCACACCTCGGAACAGTCGGCCAGGCGCTCGGGTTTCGGCACCGCCACGTTGACCAACTTCTGCGGGATGGGTTCGACGACGCCGGACGACAGCTCGGCCAGCGACCGGCCGTCGCGCCGCATCAGGTCGGCCAGCTGAATGCCCGTCAGCGTGCCGTCCCCCGTTGTGGACAGCGCGCGGAAGATGATGTGGCCGGACTGCTCTCCGCCGAGGCTGAGCCCGTCCGCGTCGAGAGCGGCTAGCACCTGACGGTCGCCCACGTCGGTCTCGCGCACGACGATCCCGCGTCCCTCCATGGCCAAGCGGAACCCCAGGTTGGTCATCACGGTGACGACGACGGTGTCACGGGGCAGGCGGCCCCGGCGCGACAGATCCAACGCGAACAACGCGAGCAGCGCGTCGCCGTCGACCACGGTCCCGGTGTGATCGACGGCGATGACACGGTCGGCGTCGCCGTCGAGCGCCAGTCCGAGGTCCGCCTCGAGGCGGGTCACCGCGGACGCGAGCTCGGTCGGGTCGGTCGAGCCGCACCGGTCGTTGATGTTGAGCCCGTCGGGCGCGTCGTGCAGAACCGTGACCCGGGCACCGAGCGCGTGCAGCACAGAGGGAGCGGTTTCCGACGCGGCGCCGTTGGCGCAATCGACCACGATGTGCATCCCCTCGAGGCGCCGGCCCTCCGTCGTCGCCAGGAGGTGGTCCCGGTACAGCTCCTCCGCCTCGCGATCGGCCTCGATGTGCCCCACGCCGCGCCCGGTCGGCCGCCGGGGCGGACGGTGCGGGTCGGCCAGGAGCATGTCCAGCTCTCGCTCCACCTCGGCCTCCACCTCGACCGGCAGCTTCGTCCCCAAGCTGCTGAGCAGCTTGATCCCGTTGTCCTCGAACGGGTTGTGCGAGGCCGAGATCACAACCCCGGGCGTGCCGCGCGCCGCGGCCACCATGGCCACCCCGGGGGTCGGTAGCACGCCCAGGTCCAGGACGTCGGCACCCTCGGCGGCCAACCCGGCCGAGAACGCGGACTGGAGGAGCGGGCCCGAGCGGCGGGTGTCCCGGCCGACGACGAAGAGCGGTGCGGGCAGCACGCGGGCCGTGGCCCGGCCGAGTGCGAGCGCGAGCTCGGCGGTCAGCTCCTCGTTGGCGATCCCGCGCACGCCGTCGGTGCCGAATTTCGGCGCCACTCCCCGTACCCCCTTGCTCCCGACCCTTCCTCTTTCTACCGCTTGGAGTACTGCGGCGCCTTGCGCGCCTTCTTCAGGCCGTACTTCTTGGACTCCTTCTCCCGGGCGTCGCGGGTGAGGAGCCCCGAGCGCTTGAGGGGGATGCGGTGCCCCGGGTCGACCTCGCAGAGGCTGCGGGCGATCCCGAGGCGCATGGCGCCGGCCTGGCCCGAGATCCCGCCGCCGACGATCGTCGCGTCAATGTCGTAGGACTCGACCGTGTTGGTCAGCCGCAACGGCTCCGTCACCAGCATCCGGTGCGTGGCCGAGGTGAAGTACCGCTCGAAGGGCACCTTGTTGATGGTGATGCCGCCTTGGCCGGGCCGCAGGCGGACGCGGGCGACCGCCTGCTTGCGGCGTCCGGTCGTCTGGCTGAGTGGTGGGGGCATCGAGCGTCCTTCCGTTGTCGTGTTCCGCCGGTCAGCCGGCCCGCCGGGCCGCCGGCAGTTCGAGTGGCTCGGGCTTCTGGGCGGCGTGGGGGTGGTCCGGACCGGCGTACACGTGGAGCTTCCCGAGCATCTGGCGGCCGAGGGAGTTCTTGGGCAGCATGCCCCGCACCGAGCGCCGGATCATCTCGGCGGGCTGCTCCTCCAGCAGCCGGGCGTAGCTCGTGGCGTGCAGCCCTCCGGGGTAGCCCGAGTGGCGGTAGGCCACCTTGGCCTCGGCCTTGTCCGAGGTCAGCACGACCCGCGCCGCATTCACCACGATCACGTGGTCACCGGTGTCGACGTGCGGGGCGTAGTAGGGCCGGTGCTTGCCGCGCAGGACCGCCGCCACCTGGGAGGCCAGGCGCCCGAGGACGAGGCCGTCGGCGTCGACGACGTACCAGGCTCGCTGGATCTCAGGGGCCTTCGGTGAAAATGTGCGCACAAGACCGATCTTTCGCTTCCGCGTGGTGGACGAGCGCACGCCTTGGGGGCGGGCTCCTGGCTCTCGGGGGTCCCGGAAGCCGACATACCAGGATAGGGCCCCTGAACAGGGGGGGCAAGCCGCGGTCAGCCGCCCCGGGAGTGGCCGCCGCGCCGGTCCTGCCGAACCCGGCTCCGGCGGGCGAACCAATCCTGCCGAGGACCGAGCACCGAGCGCCCGGAATGCTCCCGGCGGACGGCGGCGGAGGGGCTGGGCGAGCGAGGTCTATCGAAGGGGTCCGAGGTCCGCCTGAGCGCGAATTCTCAGCCGTTCCTCACTTGAGCAGCTCGAGGAGCCAGTTCGGCCCGACCACCTCGGCTCCCAGGGCTTCAGCCCTCCGTCGCAGCGCGCGATCCGCGGTGACGAGTGTGATCACCTGATCGGATGCGTTCGCGACCACATCGACGAGCATGTCGTCACCGCTGCCGGCGGCAAGGAGGACCGTCACGCCATCGGCGGTGCCACCCTTGACACCCCTACGGGCCTGGCCTTCGAGGACCACGACGACAGGGGGGACGATCCGTCCCGCGCCGACGGCCGCTCGCACCTGATCCACGAACGCCCGGGCTGCTCCGGCTCGGTCCCGCCACCAGCCCGTTGGACGAGAGCCGACCGCGTTGGCTGCATCGATGAGGAGCACCGCCGCTCCAGTCTGATCGCTCGGTTGCAGAGGCGGGTGCTGCCCGTGGCCAAGGGCCACGCCCACCAGCACAGGGGCATCGGTCGAACGACGGCACCCGCCCTACCGGCTTCGAGGAATCCGTGAGCGAGCGCGGCGAGTGACCGCGATGAGGGGGAGCTCAGCGCTGCGAGGGACGGCCCCGACTCGACAGTCCGAACCGAGCGAAGGATCGCTGCTCGTCCTTTGGCGGCCGTCGCCGGGACCTCTCGCCATCCGCCTGCGCCGCCTCCCCCTGGACTCCCCTGCCGCGATGTCTGAGAACCGAAGCCCGCCGCTATTGCGTGAAAGCGCCGATGGAGACGGTCCCGTGGAAGCCGGATGAGGAGACGTACTCGAAGTTGATGAGGGTGGGCGAGGAGTAAGTGAACGTGCCCCCCACGGGAAGCTTGTGGGGAGACGTGCCGGGCATATGCAAGAACGAGATGGTGACCGGATGCGAGCTCAGATTGGTCCAGGTGATCGGTTGCTTGAGCTCGACGATCTCTCGTTGTGGAAGAAAGCCCTTGTCGGTCAGCACGATCTGGCCGCTCGTGTCGACGGCGGAGTCGATGGGCTTGCCCGCGCCGTTGTTGGGGACAGGATAGGAGCGCCCGTCGATCGTCACCGTCGGAGTCGTGATCTCGGGGGTGGGGAGCGATGTCGTGGTGGTCGTCGGCGTCGCCGCCGGCGATGACGAGTTCGAGCAGGCCGAGGCCAGCAGAGAGAGCCCCCCGAGCGCGAACAAGATGACGAGTCCCGCGCGGAGCCGATTCGAGAAAGAGTGGAGTCGAAACATCACATGGTCCCCGGAAGAAGTCGGATCAGACTGCCATACCAGACGAAGGTGATGGCCAGCAGGATCGGCGTGGAGAGAACATACACGGACCAGTGTCGGCCGCGGTATCGCCAATAGGCGTAGAACGTGACGGCGAACGCGGCGAGGAGGAACAAGCCCCAGAGGATCGCCGGTACGACAGCCGCAGCGTCACCGCTCAGCCCCCTCTCGGCCATGGTCGGCGGATGTCGTGGGATGGGTAGACGGTTCGGAGCCGTCCGTAGCGCAGCGACGACGTAGAGCCGGCCGTCCCCCGAGGGGTTGGACGTCACCAAGGTGAGACGCGGATGGCGGGTGGGGCTGGTGGGATCGCGCTGGCCGGTGCGGGTCGTGGCGACGGCGAGCACTCGGTACACGTACCCGCCTTGGGACGTCACGACGATGATGCGGTCGCGGCGCTGCAACAGATGGAGCTTGTCGAACGGGGACCCCGCGATGGTCCGGTGACCCGCGATGACCGCATTGCCGAGAGAACCCGGCCGTGCCGTCCCGGGCATCAAACCGGGACCATTGAGTAGATCGGTGGCATTGGTCCCCTCGACGATCACCTGGGAGAGGCCGATGGCGGGAACCGTGAGCACCCCGGCCGGTTCGCCCTCGGGAACCGTCTTGGCGGTGAGGATCTTGGTCCTGTGCCCCGAGGTGAATTGGTTCAGCAGGATGTGCTGGTCACGATGTTGTTGCAGCGTGCTGAAGGTGTAGACGTAGCCCGCGAAGAGCAGCAGGCATAGTCCTGCGGTCGAGGCGGCCAGTCCGGCACGCAAGAGCACGAAGGACCGCCCGTCCGTCTCGTCGCGCGGCAGGACCGCAACCTGAGCGTCCTTGTCAGTTTCGACCGAATCGGGGCCACCGACCTCATCAGCGTCGGTCGCCGTCGCCGAGGCGGGAGGGGCCAGGTACCGCGTCGCCAGACCACTCGTGCTCGCTCCCGATGTCTGGGGAACGCGCTCCTCGGGCCCGGCGCGCTGGGCTCGCTCGATCACGTCGGGGCCGCACCCGCGCCCGGCGGCGGGGCACTGCTACCGCCATCATCAGCGACCGCTGCCGCGGCCCGAGCAGCCCGGATCCTGGTGAGGAGGGCCGAACTCATCAACACGAGGCCCGACAGGAGGGCGATGAGGCCCAGGATCTCCGCCAGCGCCACGACCGTGTTGCCCTGGGTCGCGGCCAAGGCGTAGGCGGGCAGGGCCGGACCGAGCAGCGAGCCCCGCGGCCCGTGGTGACCGGACGCGGCGGCCGCCTTCCCCGGCAAGTTCGCCAAGGTGCCGGCGACGGGAGAGCTCCCGCCGAAGAGGGGCAGGCTGGAAAGGGTTGCGCCGAAAAGCCCCGAGGGGCCGAAAAGACCCGAGCTCAAGGAATTCGCCGACCCTGAGCCGCCGCTGCCCGGTGTTCCACCGCCACCACCGCCGCCGCCGCCGGCAGCGCCACCCTTGCCACCCTTGCCGCCGGGAGGCGTCGCCGTCGCCACGATGTCCTTCGCAATGGCCGCCTGGGCCTGCGTCACAAGGCTTGCCGGCATCGGCACGAAGCCCGCCGGGAGCTGGCCCACGTTGGAGCCGCCGGTGCCCGTGAGTGCCAGCAGTTCGGTCAGCAGCGTCGTCTCGGCGGTGGCTCGGCTGGCTGACACCGGATCCGTCGACACGGCCGCATAGATCACGTCCGGCATCGGGTACGCATCGGCATTGGTACTGCTGTAGTTGGGCGTGAGCGAGCCGTCCGCGTTCTTTTTCGCGACCTGCACGGCGGCGTCGAGCGACGTGGCTGTCGGCGTGACGAAGTTGCCGGCCCCGTTCTGCAGCCCAGCCACCCCACCAACGCCGTAGTACTCCCCTTCGGCCCAGTTCTGATTGATGAAGGCGGCGCCGGCGTGCGCGCCCTCGTTCACGATCCACGGCGGGGCCTTGATGTTCTGCGTTTCCGGGTTGTTGTACGTGAAGAAGGCAGCAGGAGCATTGAACGCAGGTGGCTGGTCTTGGCCAGCGGGACAGGTCGACGTGGGGCCGCTCTGCCCGAAAAACCCCGTCTCGAGCGATTGTGAGCCCGATTGACTCTCCGTGGGTTTGGTTCCGAAGTTGAGCGGAACCAGAGGAGCGTTGCACAACCACGTGAAGAGTTGGTCCGTCGAACCTGACGCACCTGCCTGCATGAAGGCTGAGGACTGGCCGTAGTTGCGGTACCCCGGCAAATAATTGAGCTGGTCGAACAGCGAACAGGTTGTGGGCGAGAGGACGCCGCACGGAGGGGTGATCAATCCGGGCGCGGAAGAAGCACACTGCTGCGTGTTTGGATCCTCACTCGGACCGCTGCACGAGACTTGGTCGTCTGCGGTGTACGACGCGGCATAGTTGCCTGCATTGGTGATCTCGCCGGCGACCATGGTCGGGGTCAGATTCATCTGATTGGTCGGGTACAGAATGCCTTGCTGGGTGCCGTTGAGCCCCGTGCCGAGGATCTCGGCGTCGATCCCGACGATGTTGGCTGTCAGGGCCACGGGGATGAGGGCAAAATGGCCGGCCTTGAGCGACGCCTGTTGATCGGCCGCCTCGGGATCGTCCGTGAACGCAATCTGGTCGTTGCCGGCAGCCAGGTCCTTGACTGCCTGAGCGCCTCCGACGGCGGTCTCGACCGGGATCACGGCCTTTGAGGGAGAGTTCTGGGAACAGCTGAGCTGCGCCAACATCGGCGTGAGCACCTCAATTCCATATTCGCTCTCGGTAATGACCTGTGCCGCTCCGGGGCACGTCGCCGCCGCAGCGAAGGTCAAGGGGATCTCAACGCTGTTGGCCGCGTCGATGTTGGAGTCGTGTTGGCTCGCGGTGATCGCCTTGTCGGTGATCACGATGGCACAGGCGTTGGCGGCAGTGGTGTCGCAGTAGAAGGAGCTGTTGGATTGGTTGCCTGGGAGCGCAATTCCGGGTGGCGAGGCTTCCTCGGTCTCCACGCTGGTCGTGGCGGTGCCGGCCTGCGTAGAGCCCGTGGTGGTGCTGAAGATGGGGATGCCGAAGGGCGGAGCGTTGTATTGGGGGGTGCTGGTGGCGCAAACGGGCGGAGGAGGGGGATTCGACAAGTTCTGTGGAGCCAACGGGGCGTTGTTGGGATCTGAGCAGAAGCCCACGATGACGGTGTCGCCCGGACCGAACCCACTCAGACGCAGGTTGACGTACTGGCCCAGGCCGAGATTCTGGGTCGGACCGGCGACGATCTGCCCGCAGTTGGACGCCGCGGGGCACGGCATCGCGGCACAGGTGTCTGTCGAGGGTGACCCGGCGGGACACGCTCCGATCCCGTGTGCCGTGCCCGCAGAGGGCGCCGCGGCGTCAACCGAGACAGTGCCCGCATCCGACAGTGCGCTCATCGTCACTCCCGAGATCGCGCCCATGAGCAGCCCCGCGGCAAGGATCGCGCACCGGCGGAGGATCATCCCGCCCCGCGTGCCCGAGGCATGCGTCACTTTTCCATCTCCTGCGCGGGCGCGCGAGCGCGGCGGCGTTTGCCGAGAACCGCGATGACGGCGGGCATGACGGCGAAGACACCCACCAGGAGCATGGTCCAGAGCCACATCAGACCCGACGAGAACGGAAGACGGAGTAATCGGCCGATCTCGTTGACGAGCGCCTCACCAGGCGGCTGGATCGATCCGGCACGTTTTTTGCTCGCTTGCGCCACCTCTGCCGCCCTCTTTTGTGCGGCGGCGATCGCGGCCGCGTACTGCGCAAGAGAGGCTGCGGTGGTGCCGGGGGTGGTTGTCCCGGTTGTCCCTGAACCCGGCCCGTTGGAACCCGGCCCGCCCGCGGTTCCCGGGGCCCCCGAGCCGCCGAGCTGAATTGGCTCGCCGTACAACGGGAGCTGGCCTGTCAGATAGGGATTGTCGCAGTTCGCGGCGGTCGCCGGCGGGAGCGGAGGGGCTCCACCCTGATTGATCCTGTTGATGGCTTGGATGTCGTCCTGGACGAGGTTGGGCGGGAGGGGCGTGTAGCCGAGTGCGCCCGCGGATTGCTGACCCCCACACGCGATGAAATGGACGTAGCCGGCCTCGACGACACCCACAGGCGGTGGCGTCTGACCCTCTTGGGTGATCAGATAGCTGTACGCCGAAATCGGATATGACAGCGGATTCGGGTTCAGGAACACCCCGGTGAGGATCTGCTCCAGATCCGGCTCGAGCTGGTCCTGAGTGAGCGCAATTGCGTCTCCCCTTAAGGACGGTTGCACGAATTGGCCGGCGGGATTCTCGACCGAGGCGCAGGGCAAATTGTTCTCTATCGCATACGCAGTCTCGACGTAGGTGATGGAGTTGTTGGTGTTGTTGCTCGCGCCGGTGTCGTCCTTGGTGTGCTCGATCACGGTATCCGATCCGCTCCAGGCTGGAAGCTGCTGAATGTTGTAGGGACCGATCTGGCTCTGTCCACCCACCGGCGCAGAAGGCCAGATCGCATTCGCGCCCCCAGCGGCACCCATGGCCGCGGTAAATGCGTTCCACTGGCCCTGATACAGCGTCCAGAAGTAATCCGACAGGATGTAGCTCTCACCTGCACCGTCGGATCGGACATTGGCGATGATCTGGAAGTGGGGTAAGGGGACGCCAGGATTCAGACCGGCGATCGCTGGATCGTCCCAAAACTGGATCTGTCCGCTGAAGATCCTCAGGAGCGTCTGGGGATCGAGACGCAGGTTGGTGATCGCCTGACCGGATGGCGAGTCAAGGTTGTAAGCCATGCAGAGGGCGCCGCCCACGTCGGGCATGTACTGAAACGGAACTTGCCCCCCACCCGGCGTGTAATTCGCCTGGCCGGTGGAGTACCCGATGTCGCTCGCCGCGAAGTTCACCAGTCCCTGTGCGTACTCGTTGAGCCCCTGCACAGACGACGAGGGCGTGAAGTTGATCTGAACTCCGTTCAGGGCGTCTGTCTGCGCGGCCCACTGCCGCAATGCCGGCGACGCAAAGCTCGAACCGGTCCCGTTGATCGGGACGGGGGCAACTGCGGAGGCGATGTGGGGTGTAGGCAGCACGACGAGAGCGCCCACCAAAATCATGAGCGCGCTCAAGCCGGAGATGCCCACTCTGTGGACACAGCCTGCCCATCGCGTAGGCAAAGTGTCCATTGGCCTAGCCAAACTGTCCGTTGACGTAGTCATGCGTCCTCGGGTCGGAGGGATCGCTGAACATGGTTTCTGTTGGTCCGGCCTCGACGACGCGGCCCGGCTCGTTCTCTCCGGCCAGGAAGAAGGCACAGGAATCCGACACCCGTTGGGCCTGTTGCATGTTGTGGGTGACGATCACGACGGTCACCTCGTGCGAGATCTCCGCAATGGTCTCTTCGATGCGGCGCGTCGAGGTGGGATCGAGAGCCGAGCACGGCTCGTCCATGAGCAGGACGGCAGGATTGAGGGCGAGCGCGCGGGCGATGCACAACCGCTGCTGTTGCCCCCCTGAGAGGTCGCCGCCGAGAGCCTTGAGCCGGGTGCGTACCTCGTTCCACAGTCCGGCCTTGGTGAGCGACTCCTCCACCAAGTCGTCGGGAACGGGTGGCTTGATTTGATTGAAGCGCAGGCCCGACAGGACGTTCTGATAGACGGTCATGGCCGGAAAGGGATTCGGGCGCTGGAAGACCATGCCGATGTGGCGGCGAACGTCAACGGCTCGCTGCGAGGGACCGTAGATATCGACCCCATTGAGGTCGACCGTTCCGGCCAGCTGCGCACCGTTGATCGTCTCGTGCATGCGGTTGAGGATGCGCAAGAAGGTGGACTTGCCGCACCCGGATGGCCCGATGCATGCGGTCACCCGGTTCCGTTCCATGGTGAGGGAGACACCCTCGAGCACGAGCCGGCCACTGAACCAGGCGCACACGTCGTTCGTCACGATTTCCCCGGCTCCCGAACCGAGTGGACCCTCGACCTGGGGCAGCTGCTCGGTCCGTGGAACGGTCGTCATGCCATCCGCGAGGCTGCTCAATTGACCGGACCTCCTCCGACGCCACGAGAAGCGGCGTTCACCATCTTGCGGCTGGCGCGCGATCGGGTCTTGTCGGAGAGCCAGGTGCTCGACAGGATACGGGCCACCATGAAGAGAAAGAACACCATGAGGAAGAGGACCAAGGCGGCGGCGTAGCCGAGCGAGACGTCCGCCCTCTGCGACGATTTCACCGACTGATAGATCAAAAGGGGCAACGAGGCCTGTGGCCCGCTGAAGGGGTTCCAGTTCGTGCCGTTGGCCCCGAAGACGGTGAACAGGAGCGGTGCCGTCTCACCCACGGACACGGCGATCCCGAGCAGGACTGCGGTCAAAATCCCCGAGCGCGCCGTCGGGAGCACCACTGACCACACGGTGCGCCACTGCGGCGCGCCGAGCGCCGCGGAGGCCTCTCGAAGTTCGTCGGGAACGACCTTGAGGACCTCCTCCGTACCGCGGGTCACGGTTGGGAGCAGGAGGATGGCCAGGGCGAGGCCACCGGCAGCACCGGAGAACTTGAAGTGGACCACGATGATTGAGTAGACGAAGATGCCCGCCACGATCGCGGGGAGGCCGCTCATCGCGGTCACCATGACCCGCACCGGCTGGGTGAACCTGCCACCCACCTCGTTGAGGAAGATGGCGGTGATGATGCCGAGCGGGACGCCGATCACGACTGCGATGCCGACCTGCTGCAGCGTCCCGACCATGGCATGGAACACACCTGGCTTGGCACAGGTGTGCCCACGCGCGCACACCTCGAGCACTCCGGTCTGCGTCGCCGTGAGGAGGTGCCACGACAGCAGCCGGACCCCTTTGACGAAGATGAATCCCACCATGAGTACGAGTGGGG
>JBPYFR010000192.1:0-22425 GCA_051985685.1 Acidimicrobiales bacterium | reverse complement strand
TGGCTGACATGCTGCCAACGCGTTGGGAGGACTGGTCGGGAGCCGCTGAGGCCGCGTACGTCGACCTGACGGCCCGGACCGACGCGGTCGTCGTCATCGGGCTCTCGATGGGTGCCATGCTGGCCGTCTGGTTGGCGGAGCGCCACCCCGAGATCGCGGCCATCGCCGTGGTGAACCCCCTGGTGGCTCCGCCAGACGGAGACACGGTCGCCTTCCTGCAAGCGATGGTCGACGGCGGCGATGAGCTGGCGCCGGGCGTCGGGTCGGACATCGCGATGGAGGGATCGGTCGAGTCCGCCTATGCGGAGCTGCCTTTGCGAGCGACCTTGTCCCTGTTCTCCGCTGCGGCGGAGGTCGAGGCCGCGCTCGAGTCGGTCACGTGCCCCGTCCTCGTCTTTACGAGCACGCAGGACCACGTGGTCGACCCGAAGTCCAGCGCGCTCCTGGTGGAACGGGCGAAGGGTCCGGTCGAGCAGATCGTGTTGGACCGTAGCTACCACGTTGCGACGCTCGACTACGACCAGGACGAGATCGAAACGCGCACGGTCGAGTTCCTGACCGGCTTACTCCCCTCGCGGTGACCGAGGACCGGTCCGTCGCCGCTCGCCTGAGCCGGGAGGACGTCGTGCACGTCGCCCGCCTGGCCCGCCTGGAGCTGACCGAGGAAGAGGTCGAGCTCTTCACGGCGCAGTTGCAGACCGTCCTCGACCATGCCGACGACGTGGCGGCCCTCGAGCTCGGGCATCTGCCGCCGTCGTCACATCCCGTGGCGCTCGACAACGTGTTGCGTCCGGACGAGCCCGTGCCGAGCCTCGACCGCGACGAAGTGCTGGCGGCTGCCCCGGCCGTGGAGGACCACCGGTTCCGGGTGCCGCGCATCGGCGGCGAGGCGCCGTGAGCACGGCACGAGCACTCGCCGAGGCCGTGCGGTCGGGCGAGCGGAAGGCGCGGGAGGTGACGGAGGAGGCGTTGGCCGCGGTGGCAGCCGGCGACGGCGAGGTGCGCGCCTTCTTGACTGTGTTGGAGGACGAGTCGTTGGCCCAGGCGGACGCCGTCGACGCGGCGGTGGCGGCCGGTCGCGACCCTGGACCGCTGGCGGGTGTCCCGGTGGCGTTGAAGGACAACTTGTGTACCCGTGGGATCGAGACCACCTGTGGCTCGAAGATCTTGGCGGGTTGGCACCCGCCCTACGACGCGACCGTGGTCAAGGCGGTGCGAGAAGCAGGCGCGGTGGCGCTCGGGAAGACGAACATGGACGAGTTCGCCATGGGGAGCTCGACCGAGAACTCCGCATTCGGCCCCACGTGCAACCCGCGCGACCTGACGACCGTTCCCGGAGGAAGCAGCGGCGGGTCGGCTGCGGCCGTGGCGGCCCGCTTCACACCATTGGGACTCGGCTCGGACACCGGCGGGTCGATCCGCCAGCCCGCCGCACTCTGCGGCGTGGTCGGAATGAAGCCGACGTACGGACGCGTGTCTCGTTATGGGTTAGTGGCGTTCGCGAGCTCACTCGACCAGATCGGGCCCTTCGCGTCGACCGTCGAGGACGCTGCGTTGCTGTTCGACGTGCTCGCGGGACACGATCCCTGCGACAGCACCTCGCTGCCGTCGGCGCCCGAGTCCACGCTTGCCTCACTGCACGACGGGGTCGAGGGTACTCGGGTCGGCCTCTGCCGCGAGCTCGTCGACGGCTGTGCGACCGACGTGGTGGCGCGGGTGCGGGAGGCAGCAGAGGCGCTCGCCCGAGCGGGCGCCAAGGTGGAGGACGTCTCGGTGCCCGAGTTCGTCTACGGGCTGTCGGCCTACTACCTCATTGCGCCCGCCGAGGCCTCTTCGAACCTGGCGCGTTATGACGGCGTGCGCTACGGGCTGCGCGTCGACGGAGAGGACGCCGCGGCCATGAACACGGCCACCCGCACGGCGGGCTTCGGCGCCGAGGTGAAGCGCCGGATCATGCTGGGCACCTACGCGCTGTCCGCCGGGTACTACGACGCGTATTACGCGCAGGCACAACGGGTGCGCACACTCGTGATGCAGGCGTTCGACCGGGCCTACTCATCTGTAGACGTCTTGCTCGGCGCCACCGCGCCAACGACCGCGTTTGCGTTGGGGGCCAAGGTCGACGACCCCCTGGCCATGTACATGAACGATGTCTGCACCATCCCGTCCAATCTGGCCGGTCACCCTGCGATCTCGGTGCCGTTCGGCACCGGGGACGCCGGCTTGCCGGTGGGCGTGCAGGTGCTCGCGCCGGCGCTGCACGAGACCACCGTGTTCCGCGTGGCCCAGCTACTCGAGGCACACGCGCCGGCGCCGATAGGGTCGGGCTCGTGAGCGAGTGGGAGGTGGTGATCGGGCTCGAGGTGCACTGCGAGCTCTCGACCACAACCAAGTTGTTCTGCGGGTGCCGCAACGCGTTCGGTGACGCGCCCAACGTGAACATCTGCCCCGTCTGCGTCGGGCTCCCGGGCGCGCTGCCAGTGCTCAACGAGCATGCCGTCGATCTGGCCATGCGGATCGGTGCGGCCCTGCACTGCGAGATCCGACCGTCCGAGTTCGCCCGGAAGAACTACTTCTACCCGGACCAGGCGAAGGACTACCAGATCAGCCAGTACGACCTGCCGTTGAACGCGGACGGCTGGCTCGAACTGCCCGACGGTTCCCGGGTGGGCGTGACCCGCGCCCACATGGAGGAGGACACCGGCAAGCTCACCCACGTCGGCGCCGGTGGGCGTATCGGCGCCGCGCAGTATGCGCTGGTGGACTACAACCGCTCGGGAGTGCCGCTGGTCGAGATCGTGAGCGAACCCGACATCCGCTCGGCGGCACAGGCGAGGACCTACGTCTCGGAGCTGCGGGCGATCCTGGTGGCGACGGGGGCCTCGGACGGCCGCATGGAGGAGGGGTCTCTGCGGGTCGACGCGAACGTCTCGGTGCGCGGGGTGGGGAGCGCTGCCTTTGGGACCCGCTGCGAGATCAAGAACCTCAACTCGCTTCGTTCGCTGGGGCGCGCGGTCGAGTACGAGGCGGCCCGCCAGATCGCGGTGCTCGAGGCGGGCGGCCAGGTGGAGCAGGAGACTCGGCACTGGGACGAGTCGTCAGGGCGCACCGAGTCGCTGCGCTCGAAGGAGGAGTCCCACGACTACCGCTACTTTCCCGAGCCGGACCTCGTGACGCTGGCGCCCGACGCGGGGTGGCAGGAACGGGTGCGCTCCACGCTGGGCCGTTTGCCGGCCGAACGGCGGGCGGCGTTGGCGGCGGTGCTGGGTGGTTCCCCGAGCGAGGCCGAGACGGACCAGATCAAGGCGGTGGTCGACTTGGGCCTCGACGGTCTGGTGACGGCGGCGGGAGACGCGGGGGCGCCGACGGCGCTGGCGCTGGCCCGGGCCGCGAACGAGGTGGCGGCGCAGCCCGAAGCCGGGGCACGACTCGAGGCGGGAGCGTTCACCACCTTGCTCGCCATGGAGTCCGACGGCCGGCTCTCGGCAACCCAGTCCAAGGCCGTTCTGGGCGAGATGCTGGAGCGGGGCGGCGGTGACCCAGCGCTGATCGCCAAGGAGATGGGGTTCGAAGCTCTTGGCGCGGACGCGCTCTCCGCAGTCGTCGACGAGGCGATCGCCGCCAACCCGGAGGAGTGGGCCCGCTTCGTCGACGGAGACGAGGGCGAGCAGAAGAAGCTGACGGGCTTCTTCACGGGCGCCGTGATGAAGGCCACATCCGGCAAGGCCAATGGCAAGGAGGTCGCGGCCGAGCTTCGTCGGCGCCGCGCCGGCTGATACTTCAGCCGATCTGCTCTCTCATGTAGCGGTCCAGTGTGGGCCCGACCCATCGGGCGATCTGCTGCGGCGTCGCCGTCGCAAGAGGCGGCACGCGCAGGATGTAGCGCGCGAATGCAAGCCCCATGAGCTGCGACGACACCAGGGCGACCCGACGTTCTGCCCCGGCCTCGCTCTCGCCCTCGGACTCGCTCTCGCTCCGGATCAGGCTCCATACCCGCTCGTTGACGAACTCGCGCATCGCGTCGGCCACGTTGCGGGAGGCAGCCATGGCCCCCAGGCACGCGGCAAACGACGAACCCGAACCTTCGGCCTTGTCCCACATGGTCAGGAAGCCCGCGACGGCGGCGTCGCCGGAGTGTTCGTGCGCCGCGTGCTGCGCGTGGACGGTCCGGGGATCGAAGGGCAGGGCCATCGCTGTCACAAAGAGGTCCGCTTTCCCGTCGAAATAGTGATGGACGAGGGCAGGATCCACCTTGGCGGCGCGGGCGATCGCCCGCAGGCTCGCGCCGTCGTATCCCTTCTCGGCGAAGACCCGCTTAGCCGCCTCGACGATCTCGCCCCGAGTGTCGGCACCCCCCGGACGCCGGCCGACGGCGCTCACCGGTGGATATCCCGAAACAAGCGGGTCAAAGGGTATTCACCAATGGGGAATTCTGTGGTACAACTCATCAGTGGTGAATCATACGGTGGCGCAGGCGTGAGCCGCGGGTCGGGTTCGTCCCTGAGCCGCACCGGTGGCACTCAGGGTTCGACCAGGGTGTTACCGGGTTCCGTTCGGGCCATGGGAGGTTGATACTGACTGATGGTGGCAACCGCGACTGCAGAAGCCCGCCAGACCGGCACCGAGGGCGGGACCCCCCCCACCGCCCTCGGCCGGCTGGCCGGCCACAGCTACGACCACCGGCGCGGGGTCTTGGTGCTCTGGATCTTCGCCATCATCGGGATCACGGTCATTGCCGTGGTGGTGGGCACGAACTTCCAGAACAAGTTCACCGCCGGCTCCACCGAGTCGCAGCGGGCCACCGACCTGCTCAACGCGAGGTTCCCGTCGCGGGCGGGCGACTTCGCGGACGTGGTCTTTCACACGACCACGCCGATCGCCGACAACAAAGCGTCCATCGACTCGGTCGTGAGCAGCTTGCGCCCGCTGGCGCACGTCACGAGCGTCACCGGCCCGTTCTCGCCCGGCGGGGCCCACCAGATCTCGACCCACGCCAACATCGCCTACGCCACCGTGCAGTTCGACGAGTCGACGTCGGACCTGCCGCCGGGCGCCGTCAACGCCGTGATCCACAAGGCGCAGGCCGCCGCGCACCCGGGTTTCCAGGTCGCGCTGGGCGGCGAGCCGATCTCTTCGGTCGCCAAGATCTCCCCGGGGTCGAGTGAGGGCATCGGCATCACTGCCGCCATCATCATCATGCTGCTCGCATTCGGGTCCGTCGTGGCGATGGGGCTTCCGATCATCACCGCGCTGTTCGGCCTGGGCATCGGCGTCGCGTTGCTTGAGCTGATCACGCACTTCCTCGTCGTTCCGAACTTCTCTCCGGAGATGGCGGCGATGATCGGGATCGGCGTCGGCATCGATTATGCGCTCTTCATCGTCACCCGCTACCGGCAGGGGATCTTCGAGGGCCGCGACCCGCGCGACGCGGTGGTCACCTCGCTCATGACCTCGGGCCGCTCGGTCATGTTCGCCGGCGGGACCGTCGTGATTTCACTGTTCGGCCTTTACCTCATCGGGCAGCCGTACATGATCGGCTTGGCTACGGCATGCATCCTGGCCGTCCTCATGGTGCTCCTTGCGGCCTTGACCCTCCTCCCGGCGATGCTCGGCTTCGCCGGGAGCGCCATCGACAAGCTGCACATCCCCGGCCTCCTCCAAAGTGGCGGCCCTCCCCCTGACAACGGCTTTTGGCACCGCTGGAGCAGGTTGATCCAACGGCGAGCCTGGATCACGGGGACCCTCGCCGTTCTCGTACTGGTCGTCCTGGCCCTTCCCTTGTTCAGCATGCGCCTTGCCTTCACCGATGCCAGCAACGACCCGGCCAACCAGACGACCAAGCAGGCGTACAACCTTCTCTCCCAGGGCTTCGGCGTCGGCTTCAACGGTCCACTGATCGTGGCGGTCGACATGCACGGGCCCTCAGATACCGCAACCGTCTCCCGCCTCGACGAAGCGCTGCGCTCCGGCGTGCCGGATGTTGCGTTCGTGGCACCGCCGCAGTACAACGCAGCAAAGACCGGTGCCGTCATCGCCGTCGTGCCCAAGACTGCCCCTCAAGCGGCCCAGACCGAGACGCTGGTCAACACGCTGCGATCGAACGTCATCCCTCCGGTGGTGCACGGGACGGACGTGCAGGCGTTGGTCGGGGGTCAGACGGCCGCCGGCATCGACGCGGCCAACTTCCTGGGTGGCCGGCTGTTCCTCGTCATCGGGGCCGTGCTGATCTTGTCCTTCCTGTTGCTCATGACCGTCTTCCGCTCGGTGGTGCTCCCGCTCAAGGCGGTCATCATGAACCTGCTCAGCGTCGGGGCCGCCTACGGGGTCCTCGTCGCCGTGTTCCAGTGGGGCTGGGCCGGCAGCGTCATCGGCATCGGCGAGAAGGGCCCCATCGACCCGTGGATCCCGGTGGCGCTGTTCGTCGTCCTCTTCGGCCTGTCCATGGACTACGAGGTGTTCCTGCTCTCCCGCATCCGCGAGGAGTGGCTGCGCACGGGCGAGAACTCCACGGCGGTGGCCGACGGGCTGGCCGTGACCGGCCGCATCATCACCGCTGCCGCGGCGATCATGTTCTGCGTCTTCGGGTCGTTCGTGATCAACGATCCGCTGCACGTCTTGAAGGTCTTCGGCCTCGGGTTGGCGGTGGCCGTTGCGGTAGACGCGACGCTGGTGCGGATGGTGCTCGTGCCCTCGATCATGGAGATCCTTGGCCCGGTCAACTGGTGGATGCCGCGTGCCTTGGACCGCTCCATCCCGAAGATCGGCGTGGAGGTGACTCCGGGACCGGTACCGAGGCCCTTGCCGTCACCGGCCTGATCCTCTCGGCGCACCTCCGGGTGGCGCAATCCCGCCCGCTACCTTGTATCCGTGCAGAACGAATCGGAACCGGTGGCCACCTTCGTGTCCATCAATCCTGGGCGGGACGTGCAGCGGGTCGGCACGGCGGCCTTCATCGGTGAGGACGTCGGGAAGATCCACGACCCCGTGTGGGCGGTCATCGGCAACCTCGGAGACAGCCAGTGCTATCTCGGCGTTCCGGAGAAAGTGCAGGCCATCCAGGCCGCCTTGTCCCGCCGTGTCGCCGAGGCGGACCTGCCCGTCCGCTTGATACCGCCCGCGTTCACCCTGGGGGTCTCGGACGGCCAGCTCAACGGTACGCCGCAGATGCGGTACTCCCTGGTCGGTCGCGAGCTCGTCCACGACGTCGCTGACATGCACTTGGCGGCGAACAGCGTTGCCGCGGTGATGGCAGTCGTGGCCTGCGACAAGCCCCCCGTCGGGACACTCGCTGCCGTGCTCGAGAACAACACGCCGGCGGTGATCCTCTCCGACGGACCCATCCGGCCTGGAATCGACCCGGCGACGGGTGCGCCCATCGACATCATCACGGCTTTCCAGGCGGCGGATCAAGACGCCGAGGTCCGCGCCCGGCTGGCACTGCACGCCTGTTCGGGCCAAGGCAGCTGCGGCGGGATGTTCACCTACAACACCATGCAGACCTTCATCGCCGTGCTCGGCCTTGAACCGCTGCACATGGTGTCCCCACCGTCGGATGACCCACGCCGACTGACGGAGTTCCCCGATCAGATCGTCGACTGCCTGTTGGCCATGACCAGCCGGGACATCCGGCCCCGCGACATCGTGACCGCCCCATCCCTGCGCAACGCGCTCACGGTCGCCGTTGCCATGGGTGGTTCCACCAATGTGGTGCTGCACAGTGTCGAGATCGCTCGGGCGGCCGGGATCGACCTGTGGAGCGACGTGCTCAGCCAGGAAGACTTCAATGAGCTCGCTCGACGCCTGCCGGTGTTGGTCAACATGAGGCCTTTCGGTGACTACTCCATGGTGGACGTCGATGCGAAGGGCGGACTGCAGGTCATCGTCAGGGAGCTCCTCGAGGCCGGTTTCCTCGACGGCGATGTCCTGACCTGCACGTGCGAAACCCTGGCCGAACAGGTTCGACGGCTTGCCCCACCGCCTCCCGATCAGGACGTGATCTACCCGGTCGAGAAGCCATTCAAGGAGACCGGCGGCCACCGTCTACTCCGGGGCAACCTTGCGCCTGAGGGCGGCGCGATCCTCAAGGTCGCCGGGGTCGAAGGTGGTGTGAGCGACGGTGTCTTCACCGGCCACGCCCGCGTGTTCAACGGAGAACGCTCTCTCATCCAAGCCCTGGACCGGCACCCGGACAGTTTCGAAGACAACGACATGGTGGTGATCCGCTACGAGGGCCCTCGAGGCGCTCCGGGGATGCCGGAGCTGCTGGACCCGACCTCGCGGATCACCGCCCTGTGCCGCGAGCGGCACATCACCATCGCGTTGATGACCGATGCTCGCTTTTCCGGGGGATCGGTGGGCCTGGTGATCGGCCACGTCGCCCCGGAAGCATTCCTCGGGGGGCCCATCGCGCTCGTCGAGGACGGAGACACGATCGTCGTCGACCTGAGGACCGATCGACTCGAGTGCGTCCAGCTCGACGAGCCCGGCCTCTTCGAGCGGCGGGCGTCGGCATGGCGGGCGGCAGCAGAGGTCAACGGGGGCGTGCATCCGGACGCCGCGCCGGTGACGGACCGAGTCCTGGCGCGGATGCGAGCGACGGCGCGCCCCGCTCTTCTGGGCGGAGGTATGTCGACGCCACCGCCGACCTGACGGGTCGCATCGGGGCACGAGGGGCGGGGCCCCTCGTGACAAGGAGGGGACAGGCTGGTCAGACTGATGTTGGTGCCCGACACAGCGGAAACGAGGTACGCCAGGACGGCGGATGGCGGCCACGTGGCGTACCAGGTCTTGGGCAGCGGGACGCCTGACCTGGTCAGCGTCGGTTACGGCACTCACTTCTCCATCGACATGCGGGACGAGGAAGTCCACGTCCGTCGCTTCGAGCAGCGTCTGGCTTCCTTCAGCCGTTTCATTCGGTTCGATCCGCGTGGCATCGGCCTCTCCGACGAGCTTCCCTCGGGCGTGGCACCCGGCGCCGACCCGGTGGTCGACGACATCATCGCGGTGCTCGACGCCACTGGCTCCCCGCGTGCCTCGCTGCTGTCGGTGGCCTTGAGCTCGCTGCACGCGCTCCAGGCCGCAGCCGAGCGGCCCGAACGGATCGCATCGCTCATCCTCATTCACGGCTCGGCGCGCCTCATGCGGGACGTCGACTACCCCTTCGGCTTCCCCCAGCGGGTCCTCGACCGTTTCCTCGATTCGATTCTCGACGTCAGCGGGGCGGAAGCCGACCCCAACCTGGACGACGTCCGCCTCATGACCCCGAGCCTGCAGGATGATGCCGCGTACCGTCAGTGGTGGAGTCGAGCCGGACGGCTGGGCGCGAGCCCGGCCGTGGCGCGCGCGATCCAAGCCAGCGCCTTCAGGGCCGATGTTCGCGATCTTCTCCCGCGCATTGAGACTCCGACCCTCGTCCTCCACCGGAACCCCAGCCTCTTCCTGGTGGAACACTCCAGATACCTTGCAGACCACTTGCCCAATGCCCGCTTCGTCGAGCTGCCCGGCGGTGACCATCTGCCCTACGGCGAGGGGAGTGACGCCATCTTGGACGAGATCGAGGAGTTCCTCACCGGCTCCCGCGGGGGTGCCGGCACCGATCGCGTGCTCACCACGGTCTTGTTCACGGATATCGTCAGCTCGACCGAGAAATTGGCCCGGTCGGGTGACCGGTCCTGGCACGAGGTGCTGGACCGTCACGATGCGGTGGTGCGGACAGAGCTGGCCCGCTTCGGTGGTCGTGAGGTGAAGACGACCGGTGACGGGATCCTCGCCACCTTCGACAGCCCGGCCCGCGCCATCAGGTGCGCACGCTCGATCTGCCTGCGAGCCACTGACCTCGGCGTCGAGGTGCGGGCGGGCGTCCACACCGGTGAAGTCGAGGTCCGAGGGGACGACATCAGCGGGATCGCCGTGCACCTCGCGCAGCGGGTGTCGGCGCGGGCGGGACCAGGTGAGGTCCTCGTCTCCAGGACTGTGGTCGACCTGGTCGCCGGCTCGGGGATCGCGTTCCACGATCGCGGTTTGCACGAACTGAAGGGCCTGGACGGTCCGTGGCAGCTGTACTCGGCAGAGGTCTGAGGACTGTCTCCACGAAGGTCGTCTGTGGCCCCGGGTTGTCCCAAGGCGGCGACCGTGTCACAATAGGTGCCCCATGCAGGCACGCAGCACCCGGCCCGAGATTCTGGTACTCGTCACGTAGGCGCGCGCCCACACGCAGACGCGCGCCTCACGACCTCCCATATCGGGAGGTCGTTTCAATTTCCGCACCACATCGAGCAACGACCCAACACAGGAACAGGAACCCGCCATGAAGCTGACAGGAGCGCAGGCCCTCATCAAGAGCCTCGAGATGGAGGGGGTCGACGTCATGTTCGGCCTGCCCGGAGGCGCCATCCTGCCCGTGTACGACCCAATCATCGACTCGTCCATTCGCCACGTCCTGGTCCGGCACGAGCAGGGCGCTGGACACATGGCCGAGGGATACGCCATGGTCACAGGCCGCCCCGGCGTCGCCATGGTGACGAGCGGCCCCGGGGCCACGAACATCGTGACGCCGCTGTCGAACGCCTATATGGATTCGACGCCACTGATCGTCGTGTCGGGCCAGGTCTCGACGGCCGCCATCGGCAGCGACGCCTTCCAGGAGTGCGACATCACCGGCGTGACCATGGGCATCACGAAGCACAACTGGCTGATCAAGGACGTGGAGGAAATTCCTCGGGTGGTGGCCGCCGCGTTCCACGTGGCGACCACCGGGCGGCCGGGACCGGTGCTCATCGACCTGCCCAAGGACATCTCCAACACTCCAATGGAGTGGTACTGGCCGTCCTCAGTCGACGACCTGGATCTGCCCGGCTACCACCCGGTGACCGTCGGTGATCCGCTCCTCGTAGCCCAGGCCGCAGAGCTGATTGCGTCTGCTCGACGTCCCGTCCTCTACGTGGGGGGTGGAGTGCTCAAAGCACGCGCGGCCGAGGCACTCCGCGCCCTGGCCGATCGCACAGGGATCCCCGTCGTCACCACGCTGATGGCGCGCGGCGCATTCCCCGATTCCCACCCCCAGGCGCTCGGGATGCCTGGGATGCACGGCCACTACACCTCCGTGACGGCGATGCAGAAGAGCGACCTCCTCATCAACCTGGGCGCTCGCTTCGACGACCGGGTGACCGGCAAGATCAGCGCGTTCGCCCCTGAGGCAAAGGTCATCCATGTCGACATCGACCCGGCCGAGCTGGGCAAGGTGCGCGTGCCCGACGTCGGGATCGCCGGGGACTGCCGCCTCGTGATCGAAGAGCTGCTCCTCGCCATGGACGCACGAGACGAGCCGACCGTCGGCGATCTCGAGCCGTGGTGGCGGCAGATCCGCGAGTGGCAGGCGAGGTTCCCCCTCCACTATTCGGACCCCAACGGTGCGGCGATCAAGCCGCAGAACGTCGTCGAGCAGCTGCGCGATTCGGCGCCGGCCGACACGATCGTGGTGGCGGGAGTCGGGCAGCACCAGATGTGGGCGTCCCAGTACTGGAACTTCGAACACCCATACACGTGGGTCAACTCGGGCGGTGCCGGCACCATGGGCTTCGCCGTCCCCGCCTCGATCGGGGCCAAGGTTGGCCGGCCGGACCGCACGGTCTGGGCGATCGACGGCGACGGCTGCTTCCAAATGACGGCCCAGGAGCTCGTGACAGCAAGCTCCGAGCAGATCCCCGTGAAGATCGCGATCCTCAACAACGCCTACCTTGGCATGGTGCGCCAGTGGCAGGAGATGTTCTATGAGGAGCGCTACTCAGAGGTCTACCTCTCGCCCGACCTACCCGACTACGTGAAGTGGGCCGAGGCGATGGGATGCGTCGGCATCCGAGCCGAGTCCCCCGAAGACGTCGGTCCCGCCATCGACAAGGCGAACGCCATCGATGACCGGCCCGTCGTCGTCGATTTTCGCATCGACGCGTTCGAGAAGGTGTACCCGATGGTGCCGGCCGGCGCGTCGAACGACGACATCGTCGTGCACCCCGATCAATTGGCAAGCCGATGACGGCCCAGCTCAGCGCGCTCGACGGAGGCAAAGCTCCAACGCCACCGCGTCACCACATCCTCTCGGTGTTGGTCGAGAACAAGGCCGGGGTCCTGGCCCGGGTGGCCGGCCTGTTCAGCCGCCGGGGCTTCAACATCTACTCACTGGCCGTTGCGCCCACTGACGAGGACGAGCGCTTCAGCCGCATCACAATCGTCGTCGACGTGGAGTCCGCCCCGCTGGAACAGGTGATGATGCAGTTGGACAAGCTGATCAACGTCGTCTCCATCAGTGAGCTCTCGCCTGCAGAAGCGGTCGAGCGCGAGCTCGTGCTGGTGACGGTGGCGGTGGGGCCGACGGAGCGCTCGCAGGTGATCCAGTTGGTGGGCGTCTTCGGAGGCGAAGTGGTCAGCGTGGGTCAGGACCGCCTGACGGTGACGCTGGCGGGGCCGCCCGAGAAGATCGACGACTTCGAAGGTCTGTTGGAGCAGTACATCGTCGTCGAGCTCCAGCGGACCGGCCGGGTGGCCCTGCCTAAGCTGGATCGTCACTGATCCGCTCGGTCGACACCACAGATCGTCAAGTAAATCGCAGACATTTCCCAACGAAGCGAGAGAGAAAGAAGTTCGACCATGGCCACGCTGTACTACGAGAAGGACGCCGACCCCACCCTGATCGCCGGTCGCAAGGTCGCCATCATGGGCTACGGCTCGCAGGGGCACGCCCATGCCCAGAACCTGCTGGAGTCGGGCGTCGATGTCCGGGTCGCGCTGCGCGAGGGCAGCTCGAGCAGGCGCAAGGCGGAGGAGGCTGGCCTGCGGGTCACATCGCTGGCCGATGCCGCCGCCGAGGCGGACCTGATCATGGTCCTGCTGCCCGACACCGAACAGAAAGCCGCCTACGACGATTTCATCGAGCCCCACCTCAAAGAGGGCGACTGCTTGATGTTCGCGCACGGGTTCAACATCCGCTTCAAGCAGATCGTGCCTCCGGCGGGCGTCGACGTGACCATGGTCGCGCCGAAGGGGCCCGGTCACCTGGTGCGGCGGACGTACACCGAGGGGGGCGGGGTGCCGACGCTCATCGCAGTCCACCAGGACGCGACCGGCAAGGCCCGCGAGCTCGCGCTCTCCTACGCCAACGCGATCGGCTCCACTCGAGCGGGTGTCCTCGACACCACCTTCGACGAGGAGACCGAGACCGACCTCTTCGGCGAGCAAGTGGTCCTCTGCGGCGGGCTCACGGCTCTGGTCACCGCAGGGTTCGAGACGCTCGTCGACGCGGGGTACCAGCCCGAGTCGGCTTACTTCGAGTGCCTGCACGAGCTCAAACTCATCGTCGATCTCATGTACGAGCAGGGCATCGCCGGCATGCGTTATTCCATCTCCGACACGGCGGAGTACGGGGACATGACCCGGGGCCCCCGGGTCATCAATGACGCGGTGCGCGCGGAGATGAAGACGATCCTCGACGACATCCGGAGCGGCGCCTTCGCCGAGGAGTGGATCGCGGAGAACAAGGCCGGGCGACCTCGCTTCAATGCTCTGCGCCGGGAGGGCCAGGCCCATCAGATCGAAGCGGTGGGTGAAGAGCTCCGGGCCATGATGCCGTTCATCTCGGCTGGAAAGACCCGGGTGCAAGATGCCTCGGGAGGCTGATCGCCCCTGAGTCCGCGGCCAGCGAGCGCCCTCGGCGGCTCACCATTACATTCGGTCTGGAGCGAAGGGAGGGACTTTCGTGCAGCAGACTCGACTCCAGGAGCCTGCCGACTACGCCGCCCAACGTGAGGAGCTTCGCCAAGCCGAGGTCGAGCTCATGCGCCAGCGGGAGAACGTCGCTGCCCTCCGCAGGACCCTCCCGCAGGGCACGGCCGTCAAGGACTACGAGTTTCTCGAGGGCCCGCGAGAGCTGAATGACGGCGACGCACCGATCACGACGATCCGGCTGAGTGAGCTCTTCAGTGCATCGAACCGGCCGCTCGTCGTTCAGCACGTCATGTACGGGAAGCGTCAGACTTCGCCCTGCCCGATGTGCACGCTGTGGGTCGACGGCCTCAACGGGGTCGTGCCGCACCTTGAACGAAACGTCGACTTCGTCGTCGCGTCCGCCGCCGAACCCGTCGCCCTACGCGCCCACGCGCGCGCCCGAGGCTGGGACAAGGTCCGGCTGCTCAGTTGTGGCAACGACACGTTTCAGTACGACCTCGGCGCTGAAGACGAGGAAGGCAATCAGAACTCGACGTTCTCCGTGTTCACACTCGACCCCGACGGGACACCACGCCACTTCTACAGCTGCCACCCCCAGATGGCCGAGGACTTCTCCGAACGAGGCATCGACTTGCTTTCGCCGGTGTGGCACCTCCTGGACCTCACCCCGCAAGGTCGTGGCAACTGGTACGCGAGCCTCAGCTACTGATCGTGCCGTTCGTCCGACCCCCCGAGATGTTGACCGGAGAACCGCTTCCAGGGTGGCGGGGGCGGTTCTTCCATTCGGCCAACATGACGTTCGCTCACTACGACATCGCCGAGGGTGCCGCACCGTTGCACGAGCACCAGCACGAGCAGGAAGAGGTCTGGCACATCGTCGAAGGCGAGGTCGCACTCTCGATCGCCGGCGAGGAGCAAGTGCTCTCCGCTGGGTCCGTCGCCATCGTGCCGCCCCACACCCCCCACGGTGTGCGGCCGCTGGCCGCCTGCCGGGCCATCATCGCCGACTATCCGTTACGGCCCCGCCTCCCGGGGCGGGCAGACACCCAGTTGGCCCAGTAAGCCGCGGCCGCGCCCAGCTCGGGCGAGACGGCGGCCAAACTATTCGCCGTGGCGGGGCGACTTTTGGGGGCAATAGCTGCCGTCCTGATGATCACCGTGGTGGTAGGCCTGACCACGATGTCGCCTGGGCCCGGCTCGGCATCCACCGTCACGACCTCGACGCTCCCCACCCTCAGATCCCCGACCGTGGATGTGCATGCCACACCGCTCGTGTCCGGGCCGATTGAGGCGCCAGGGGGGCCCTATCTCCACGACCGCTCGGGCCGGGTCGTCTTTTTTCACGGCGTCAACGCCGTCTACAAGCACCCGCCCTTCGAGCTCTTCCCAGCCCCGGGCAAGGCATGGAACTTCTCGTCCGCCGATGCCTCGCTCATGGCGCGCCTTGGCTTCAACGTCGTGCGGCTCGGCATGACGTGGAGTGGCCTGGAGCCCGGGTCTGCCCCACCCAACGACCCCGCCATCTGCGCCCCGGGCACACCGTCGAACCCGCACCAGTTCAAGCAAGCCGTGTTCGATCGCTATGTGAACCGGCTTCGCACCACGGTGGATCTGCTGGGGCGCTTCCATATCTACACGATCCTCGACATGCACCAGGACGTGTACAACCACATGTTCGACGGCGAGGGAGCTCCTGGGTGGGCGGTGTGCACCAACGGCATTCCGAGCTTCGACCCGCCCGGACGCTGGTCCCTCGAGTACGGCACTGCCGCGGCAGGCGCCGCCTACAACCACTTCTGGCGCAACGACGTCCGGGGGGACTTGCAGGGCGAGTACGACAGGATGTGGGGCCTCGTGGCGCGCGCGTTCCGCGGCGACCCGTGGGTTCTCGGCTACGACCCCTTCAACGAGCCTTACTCCACCTCGCTCATCCGTCTCGGTGACGCACACTTCGACTCACAACTCGAGTGCTTCTATACCGGCACGGCCCACATCGGCGCTCCCTCTCATGGCGCGCGGCCGATGCGCTGCCCAAATGGCGATCCCGCCAACGGCGTCCTGCCCACCATCCTCGCCAATGATCCCAGCCACCTCATCTTCGACGAGCCCGACAACTACGCCAGCCGTGGCTTTCCCACCTACATCGGGCCGATGAACATCCACAACCTCGTCTACAACGTCCACGCCTACTGCGGGGCCCGCAGCCCGGTGACCGGCAATCCGACCAACGTGGACGCGTGCGTCCATCAAGAGGTGCACTCGTTGGGCGTACGGGCCGAAGACCGACCCGAGATGGCCTCGAGTGCCCAGCCAGGCGGCCCGGCCTGGTTCGTCTCCGAGTTTGGCGCCACCAGCGACCCAGCCATGTTGGCGGCTGTCACGGCGCAGATGGACGCCGAACAGGTCGGGTGGACCTATTGGTCGTGGAAGTACTACGCAGACCCCACCGGCAGCGCAGACGAGTCGCTCGTCATGGCCAACGGGCACCTGCGGTCAACCGCGATGGTGCTGAGCCAGGCCTACCCCGAGGCTGTCGCCGGCACCCCGGTCTCGTTCGGCTACTCGCCCCTCAGTGACGTGTTCCATCTGGCCTATGTGCCCAACCACCGCATCCATGCGCCCACGGTGGTGTTCGTCCCGACGGGGCTGCACTACCACCACGGGTACTGCGCCCGGGTAAGGGGTGCCCGCGTGACGTCACGACCGGGCAGCGACCTGCTCCAGGTCAGGAACTCGAGATCGGGACACTCAGTCACCGTCTCGTTGACCCCTGGAGGTTGCGCACCGGCGAGCCAGGAGACGCGTCCGGCATAGGGTGGCCTCATGTGCCGAAACATCACGACGCTGCGGGGGCTGGAACCCGCAGCTACGCCAGAGGAGATCGAAGCGGCGGCGCGTCAGTACGTGCGCAAGGTCAGTGGGGTGCAGACCACGTCACCCCAGACCGAAGCCGCCTTCGAGTTTGCGGTCTCGCAGGTCACGGCCGCGACCACCGAGCTGCTGGCCGAGCTGCCTCCACGGAAGCAACCACCCCCGAATCTCCCTCCGCTGCGGCGGATCGCTGCCAGGGCCGCCAACTGACCCCTCCGGGCTCAACTCCTCAATATGACTTGACAGCTATATGCTTGTAGGAGCATATTAGCTCCATGACAATGGTGTTCGAGGTCCTGGCCGAGGAGAACCGACGCCACATCCTCGATCTCCTGAGGGATGACGAGCGTCCGGTCGGGGACCTGGTGGGGCTTCTGTCGCTGAGCCAGCCCGCGGTGTCGAAGCACCTCAAGGTCCTGCGCGACGCCGGACTTGTCGATGTCCGGATCGACGCACAGCGGCGCATCTACCGGGTACGGCCGGAGCCGCTGCAGGAAGTGGACGAATGGCTCGGTCCCTACCGACGGCTCTGGGCGGGGCACCTCAACGCTCTCGAGCGACACCTCGAGATCATGGACGAAGCCGGCGGAGAGTCGTCGGCGTGAAGGAGGACAGGACATGGACCAGAACATGACCGCTTCTCAGGAGTACGGCACCCTCGAGCGGGACGGCGACCGTTCCGTCCTTCGCTACCGCCGTCGGCTCGCGCACCCACGCGAGAAGGTCTGGCGCGCCTTGAGCGAGGACGAGCACCTGGCCGAATGGTTTCCCACCACAGTTGAGGGCGATCGTGCGACCGGAGCGCCGTTGCGCTTCTCGTTCCGAGAATCTGAAGGCGAGCCCTTCGAGGGCGAGATGCGGGTCTTCGACCCGCCCTCGGTCATGGAGATGCGCTGGGCCGACGACGTGCTGCGCTTCGAGCTCACACCCGAGGGCGACGACGAATGCCTCCTCGTTCTCACCGTGATCTTCCCGGAGCACGGGAAGGCGGCCCGAGACGGCGCAGGTTGGCACGTTTGCCTGGAGCAGCTTGCGCACGCGGTCGACGGCACGGTGCCACCACCGAAGTCCCCGGAACGCTGGCGAGAGGTGCACCACGGGTACGTGGAGCGCCTCGGGCCCGAGGCCTCGACCATCGGCCCACCCGCGCCGTAGGAGCGGGCACGGCTCCGGCGAGCCCGCCGGTCAGTGATCTGACACGCGTAACGGGAGCTCGAGCAGCCCGCGCAAGGTGAAGCTGGGCCGCCAAGGCGGCTTCTCCGACAGCAGGTCGATCGTGGGGAAACGCTTCAACAACGCGTTGAACGCAATTTCACCCTCCATCCGGGCCAGTGGCGCACCGATGCAGTAATGAATTCCCCAGCCGAAGCTCAGCGGCGTGTTGTCCTCGCGCCGCACATTCAACCCGTCCGGATCTTCGAAGCGAGCCGGGTCGTGGTTGGCTGCACCCTGCAGGACGATGATGCGCTCCCCGCGCTCGAGCGGCTGGCCGTCGAGTTCCGCCGGTTCGAGGACGGTGCGCAGGTTGAACTGCACCGGGCTGTCGTATCGCAACAGCTCTTCGACCGCCGACGACGCGATCTCCGGATGGTAACGCCAATCGTGCAGCTGGTCGGGGTGGGTGAGCAGAGCCAGGAGGCCGTTGCCGAGCAGGTTCGTCGTCGTCTCGAACCCGGCCGCGAACAGCAAGATGGCAGTCGAGTACACCTCCTCGTCGGTGAGGCGGTCATCATTTTCCCAGGCCGAGACCAGCGAGCTCAGAAGGTCGTCCTGCGGTCGCTTCCGGCGCTCGTCCATCAGGGCTACGAAGTAATCGCCGAGGTACCCGACCGAGTCGATGGCGGCATCCGTCTCCTCGTTGCTCAGCACGGGCTCGATGCCCTTTGCTGCCGCGCGTACGTGCGGCTGCAGCATGACCCAGTCCGAGGACGGCACGCCCACGAGCTCGCCGATCACCGCCATCGGCAGAGGCAGCGCGAAGTCTCCGATGAACTCGACGTCGCCCGACTTGGCCATGGAATCGAGTAGCCCCTCGACGAGTGCATGAATGGCGGGGCGCAGCCGTTCAACCTGACGCGGGGTGAACGAGCGCGACACGAGACGCCGCAGTCGGGTGTGGTCGGGTGGGTCGGCCATGAGCATGTTGTGCTGCGACATGTCCATGAACTCGCCTCGGCGGGTCCCGGTCTCGCCGAAGAGGCCGGCGGAGGGCGTCTCGATCAAGATGCCCCGGCCGAGGCGGGGGTCGCGCAGGACGGACTGGCACTCGTCGTAGCCGTTCACGACGAAGGGCCCGAACGAATGGCGGCTCACCCTGGCCTCTTGGCGCATACGGGCGTAGAGGGGGTACGGGTTCGCCTGGCCCTCCGGCGTGATCAGTGCCTGCATGAGGAGCCCATCGATCACCGGGCTCGAGACGATGCCCACCGCGTTCTTTCTAGCCGCGCCCCGCAAGTCCGGCCCGGGCGAGCCGGCCCCGCTGTCCCGCATCCGTCTCGATGGCTTGGACGGCCGGTGATTTCGGGGCTAAGAACGCCTCCGTCCCATTCCTGACTGGATCGTCCCATGAGCATGCGAGGCAAAGTCGTCGTCGTCACCGGCTCCAACACCGGCATCGGGTTCGAGACCGCGGTCGGAGTGGCTGCGCTCGAGGCCACCACAGTGCTGGCCTGCAGGAACCGGGACAAGGCGGAGGTGGCCGCAAAGGAGATCACCAGGCGCACCTGGAATGACGAGGTGCACGTCGTGGACTTGGATCTCGCTGACCTGGCGTCGGTCAAGAAGGCCGCCGACGAGATCCTGAACCGCTGGAACCGCCTGGACGTGCTGGTCAACAACGCGGGGGGCACTTGGTCGGAGCGCCAGCTCACGGCGCAGTGCTTCGAATACACCTTCGGCGTGAACCACCTCGGTCACTTCTACCTGACCAACCTGCTGCGAGAGCGACTGCGCTCCAACGGGCGGGCGCGGGTGGTCAGCGTCACCTCCATGGGGCACCACTTCGCCCGTGGCGGCATGCGCTTCGACGATCTGCAGAGCGAGAAGCACTACCAGGGCATGGACGCCTACTGCCGCTCAAAGTTGGCCAACGTGTTGTTCGTACGTGAGCTGGCGAGGCGCATGGCCGGGAGCGGCGTCACCGCCAACGCGGCCCATCCGGGCTGGGTGCGCAGCAGGTTCGGGATGGACGGCGACACCACGGCCGGCACGAGTGTCGGCATGCACATCCTCCGCCCGTTCCAGATCAGTCCTGCACAAGGGGCCCGCACGTCGATCTTCCTCGCCACCGCGGCCGAAGTCGAGGACAAGACCGGCATGTACTGGGTGCGGCGCAAGCCGGGCCAGATGAGCCCAAGGGCTCGTGACGACGCGACGGCGGTGCGTCTGTGGGACGAGAGCGAGCGGTTGCTGGACTCGGCCGGTTTTCCCGTTCCCTAGCGACGGTTCTGCGTGGAGGACTGCTCGAGCCAGTCGGCCCGGAGCCATTCGACCTCGAGGTCGGGACGTCGTCAGTTCGCCTGCGCGCCCACCACATACGTGATGCAGCCGCACAGCGACGCCACGTCCTCCGGCTCGATAGCGGGGAACATCGCGATGCGCAACTGGTTGCGTCCGAGCTTTCGGTAGGGTTCGGTGTCGACGATGCCGTTGGCGCGCAGCACCGCGGCGACCACGGTCGCGTCCACCGCGTCGACGAAGTCGATCGTGCCCACGACGTGGCTGCGGTCAGCGGGGTTGGAAACGAAGGGGCGGGCGAAGCCGGATTGCTCCGCCCAGGTGTACAGGATCTCCGCCGAACGGTCGCAACGCGACGCTGTCCACTCCAGCCCGCCCTGCTCGTTCATCCAGTCGAGCTGCTCGGCCAACAGGAAGATCGTGGCCAGGGCAGGCGTGTTGTAGGTCTGGTCCAACCGGGAGTTGTCGAGGGCGGTTTTGAGGTCGAGGAAGGTCGGGATCCAACGCCCCGAGTCCGCAATCCTCTCCACTCGCTCCAGCGCGGCGGGCGACATGAGCGCAATCCAGAGGCCGCCGTCGCTGGCGAAGCACTTCTGTGGCGCGAAGTAATAGGCGTCGAATTCCGACGGATCCAAGCGAAGCCCTCCCGCCGCCGAGGTTCCGTCGACCGCCACCAGGCCGCCCCCCTCGCCGGGCGAGGCGGCGCCCTGCGGACGGCGGATCGTCATCGAGACCCCAGTGGAGGTCTCGTTGTGGGTCAATGCGTAGAGGTCCACCGCGCCATCTGCGACGGGCAACGGGTGCGTTCCGACCTCGGACTCAATCACCTGGGGGTCCTTCAGGTGCGGAGCAGCCTTGGCGCAGGCGGCGAACTTCGAAGAAAACTCGCCGAAGCTGAGGTGCTGGCTCTGCGTCTCGATGAGCCCGAGCGTCGCCGCGTCCCAGAAACAGGTCGTTCCACCGTTTCCTAGCACCACCTCGTAGTCGTCCGGCAGGGAGAAGAGCTCGCGGAACCCGCCGCGGACGCGAGCCACCTGCGCCTTGACGGTCTTCTGACGATGACTCGTGCCGAGGTAGGTCCCAGCCGCGGCAGCGAGCGCGTCCACCTGTGCTGGCCGCACCTTGGACGGGCCCGATCCGAAGCGGCCGTCGGAGGGCAGGAGCTCGGCGGGAATTCTTATGTCGGTGGCGTCTGGCACGTATGAGATCATGGCATCCGTGACGACCCCCTCCTCGACGACCGAGCTGCGCCGGATATCGAGCCGCGCCGCCTTCGTGGCGCCGTCGGCCACCCTCGCCGTGGACGCCAAAGCCAAGGCGCTGCGGGCGGCGGGGGAGCACGTCATCGGATTCGGCGCCGGCGAGCCCGACTTCCCGACCCCGGCCCACATCGTCGAGGCCGCCGTCGAGGCGTGCCGCGACCCGGCCAACCACCATTACACCCCGACAGCAGGCATCCCGGCGCTCCGCGAGGCCATCGCGGCAAAGACCAAGCGCGACTCGGGTCTGGAGCTCACCGCGTCCCAGGTGCTCGTGACGAACGGGGGCAAGCAGGCGGTGGCCGAGGCCTTCGCCGTCCTGTGTGACCCTGGCGACGAGGTCCTGCTGCTCGCCCCGTACTGGACGACCTACCCGGAGTCGATCGCCTTGGCCGGCGGCACACCGGTGGTGGTGTTGTCGGACGAGACCACTGGCTTTCGCTCCTCGGTCGAGGACCTCGAGGCGGCCTGGACGCCGAGAACCAAGGCGCTGCTGTTCGTGTCGCCGTCCAATCCCACCGGCGCGGTCTACCCGCGGGAGCAGATAGAGGCCATCGGGCGTTGGGCCCTGGAGAAGGGGATCTGGGTGCTCACCGACGAGATCTACGAACACCTCGTCTACGGCACGGCCGAGCACCACTCCATGCCGGTGGTGGTCCCCGAACTGGCCGAGAATTGTTTGGTCACCAATGGAGTCGCCAAGACCTACGCCATGACCGGCTGGCGCGTGGGCTGGCTCGCGGGGCCGGTGGACGCCATCGCCGCCGCCACCAACATCCAGAGCCACGAGACGTCCAACGTGTCCAACGTCGCCCAGCGCGCTGCCCTGGCCGCGGTGTCGGGCGGACTCGAGGACGTGGCCATGATGCGCCAGGCGTTCGACCGCCGGCGCAAGACCATCGTGTCGATGCTCAATGACATCGAGGGGATCGTCTGCGTGGAACCCGAAGGTGCGTTCTACGCCTTCCCCTCGGTCAAAGGACTGCTCGGGCGGCGCATCCGGGATCAACGTCCGGCGACGAGCGCGGAGCTGGCCGAGATCTGCATCTCCGAGGCCAAGGTGGCTGTCGTGCCAGGAGAGGCGTTTGGCGCACCCGGGTACTTCCGCATGTCCTACGCGCTG
>JBPYFR010000191.1:0-3595 GCA_051985685.1 Acidimicrobiales bacterium | reverse complement strand
CCACGCCCCGAGTCTGCTGGATGCCGGCTGGCAGGGTGAATGAGATGCTCTAGTCTGGGTCGTTTGAAGACCCTGTTTCTGCGCTCGTAGCTCAATGGACCAGAGCATCTGACTACGGATCAGAAGGTTGGGGGTTCGAATCCCTCCGAGCGCGCTGGTAAAACCCTTACGGGGGAAAGGGTTTTGAGTTCGAGCAGGCTCTCGAAGGTTGCTGCCGGTACAGCTTGGGGTACAGCTTCGGAGTTCTGTCGAGCGCGCGAGTGGCATGTACAGGCTCAGGGTTCGGGCGGATCAGTAGGTCATTACGACCTGAGCTTCCGCAGCACCCCGTCCACGCGCGCTGCTGACTGGCGCAGCTGCTCCGCCTGGATGTGGGTGTAGATGTCGCTGGTGGTCGACAACCGGGTGTGGTCGAGCACGGCCTGGATGTCCTTGAGATCGGCGCCGGCCGCTCGCAGGAATGTCGCCGCCGAGTGACGGATGTCGTGAACGGTGTGATGGCTTTCCACCCCGGCCTGCCTCAAGACTCGAGCCCACAGCCGGTTGACGTTGCGGGGGTCGATGCGGGTCCCGACCTCGGAGGTGAACACCAAGTTGGTGTCGATCCACGTCGCCGCGGCCAGTCGCTGACGCCTTTGGGCGGAGCGATGGGCGCGCAGGACGGTGACCACGTCGGCAGGCAGAGGCACAATCCGGGCCTTCTTGCCCTTGGACTCCGGTACCTCTGCGGTGGCGTTGTCGAGGTCCACGCCGTCCCAGCGCAGGTTGAGGGCCTGAGCCTTTCTGAGCCGCAGCCCTAACATGGTGAGCCACATCGCGCCGTAAGGGTCTGACTCACACACTTCCACCACCGCTCTCGCGTCTTCTGGAGTCAATGGCTTGCCCCTGCGGCCTTCGACCTTGCCGACCTGGACCAGCAGGGCGACGTTGCGGTCGACGAGCCCGTCGCGGACGGCGTCGGCCAGGGCCCGGCGCAGGGTGGCGAAGTAGTACTGGACCGACCGATCCGACAGCTGACGGCCTCGAAAGCTGATCTCTCCGCGCTTGGCGGCCAGCCAGGTTCGGATATGCGGGGGCTTGAGCTCCTCGGCCAGGCCGTAGTGGCCGAGGGCGGGGATGATGTGCCGACGGGCGTTGTCGGCGTAATCGGCGGCCGTCTTTGGCGAAAGGGCCTTGTTCTTCACCTCCACGGCCAAGGTGCCCGTGATCCATGACTCCAGGTACTGGCCGACCGTCAGTTCCCTAGCGAACAAAGGGTTGGTCGTCACTTAGTACCCGGGCTAACGCCCCCAAGGCATTTCCGGGTAACGAGTGACTGGTGGCTCCGACCGGGGCCGGTGGACCTGGGGGAAGCGATCGGGGTCGTGAAGCGCCTTGAAGACGGGCGACACCATCTCCTGCTCTACGGGTTCGGCCGCGACGTATTCCGCGAGAACACTGTCGCCGTACGCCGCGGGCGGATACCTGCCCCGGAGATTGGCGAATCTGTTGCCGAACGAGACGACGAACTTCATCCCGCTGTCGGTCTTGTAGAGAGCCGCGCCCCACTCGGCGTGATCCAGGATCTCCTCCACCTTCTCGGCGTTCTCTGCTCCCGCCAGCCGCCGGAACTCACGGACGCTGACCTCCCTCATCGCCTTCCCCTTCGCTGCGTCCTGGCCGTACCAGCCCTGGCCCTGGTTCGCTGATCGACCGCCTCGCGCGCTGATCGGGCCGAGCCCTTGGAGGTCTCGAGAAACCGTCTACGTGTCTTTGCCTCGCCAGCGGCCGGATTGCTGTTGTCACGGTTGTTGGCCGGGCCTCTCGAGATGTCACTCGCCCGCGGGGACAGCTTCTCGACGATGGCCCGGTTCTTTCCGTTGCCGCCTCGGTCTTCCGTCGGGCGATGGGCGGCTCGGGTAGTACCCCGGCTCTTGTTGGTCCTCGACGTGGTCGCCATAGGCATCAAGCGTCCCACGCCGTGGGTTCCCGAACCCGACCACTCGCCCCCGTTGGGTCTTTCTTCTCGCCGGAGTCATCGCACTTCCGGCTACCCCTCGTTCCCGGCGACTTCCGGGTACACGAGTCAGACTGTTAGAGACTATGGAGCGGCCAGAGACCAAGTACGTGGACGTCGGCGGGGCCGAGGTCGCCTACCAGGTCGTCGGACAGGGACCGCCCGACGTGGTCTGGGTCACTGGCTTTGGACACCTCGATCTGCGGTGGGAAGACCCCGTGTACGCCACGTTTCTGGAACGGCTGGCCTCCTTTAGCCGATTGATCGTCTTCGACCGGCGGGGCACGGGGGCATCCGACGCCGTGCCCGACACTGCCATGCCGACCTGGGAGGAGTCGGCCGACGACGTACGAGCCGTGCTCGACGCCGCTGGCTCAGCCAAAACGGTGGTGCTGGCTGAAACCCATAGTGGGCCGACCGGACTGCTGTTCACCGCAATGCATCCAGAACGGGTCAGCGGGTTGATCCTGGCCACCACCGCTGCCCGCCGCCTCCGGGCAGATGACTATCCGATCGGCATCGCCCCAGAAGCGGTAGACAACATAGTGGAGGGGCAGAGGGCGGCGTGGGGAACGCCCGCTATGGTTCCAAGGGCCTGGCCGAGCCGGGCCAATGACCCCGAGTTCGCCCAGTGGTTTGCAAAGTACACCAGGGCTGCCGCAACTCCGAGAAGTGGGGCGGCTCAGACTCGCTACTTCATCGAGAGCCTGGACGCCAGGGAGGCGTTGCCGCTCATCCGGGTGCCAACGCTGGTTCTCCACACCAGGGAGAACGTGGTCCTTTCCGTGGAGCAGGGTCGCTACCTGGCCGACCACATCGACGGGGCCAAGTTCGTGGAGTTACCCGGAGGTGACGGTGGCGTCGCCTTCTCGGCCCCGGCGATGGAGGAGATCGCCGAGTTCGTGACCGGTGAGCGCCCTGCTGTCGAGGTCGATCGCATCCTCACCACCCTGCTGTTCACCGACATCGTCGGGTCGACGGAGCAGGCCTCGTCGCTGGGCGACCGACGTTGGCATTTGCTCCTCGATTCCCACGACCGGGCTGTACGTGACCACCTGCGCCGGTTCCGGGGAAAGGAGATCAACACAACCGGCGACGGGTTCCTGGCCTCCTTCGATGGCCCCGCTCGGGCCATTCGTTGTGCCCTGGCGACCGCTGAGGCGACCAGCGCACTAGGCATGGACCTGCACCTGGGGCTGCACACCGGCGAGTGCGAGGTGAGAGGCGACGACCTGGGCGGTCTGGCCGTCCACATCGCTGCTCGCATCGGTTCCCTGGCCGGACCGGGCGAAGTCCTAGTCTCATCCACCGTCAAGGACCTAGTCGCCGGGTCGAGGATCGACTTCGTGGACCGGGGAAAGCACCAACTCAAGGGTGTGCCGGGGACCTGGAAGCTCTATAGGGCATTGTCATGACCGCCCCCGAGTCCCACTACACCCGATCGGCCGACGGGACCAACCTCGCTTACCAGGTGAGCGGCGACGGGCCGCTCGACCTGGTGTTCCTGCACACCGCTCTCCCGATCGATCTGCTGTCGGAGGACGCCGGGTTCATCCGCCTCCGCAAGCGGCTGGGTACCTTCAGTCGCACCGTGTGGTT
>JBPYFR010000190.1:0-9053 GCA_051985685.1 Acidimicrobiales bacterium | reverse complement strand
GCAAAGCTGAACGCATTGAGCACGTGCTTGTAACTGCTCCCGAGGCTGTAGCCGAGCGAGCTGAGCGCCGTACACCAGATGGCGCACGCGATGGTTGTGTACGCCAGGAACTTCGCGGGCGCCATCTCGCCGAGGCCCGCCGCAAAGGAGACGAACGACCTCAACAACGGGATGAACCGGCCGAAGAAGACGACAGGCTCGCCGCGGCGGGCGAACCACGCCTCGGCCCGGTCGAGATCCTTGTGGGTGAGGAGGACGTATTTGCCGACTCGGTCGACCAGGGTCCGCCCGCCGTACCGCCCGATTGCGTAGCCGGCCGCCGATCCGAGGACCTCGCCGAGCACGGCCACGAGGATGACGACGGCCAGGTTCAGAGGGTTTTCGCCCGACACCTGACCACTGGCCAGGACCCCGCCGTAAATGATCGCGAGCTCGGAGCCGACCGGGAGCCCCATGGAGGAGATGAAGCTGAGCACGAAGACCGCGGCATAGCCCCACGTTGCAAGAAAGTGCTCCACGTCTACCCAGTTCCCTCCGTGCCGCCTTCAGAACCGAGGTCATCTTTGGTGTTGCCGCTCAAAATTGCAACTCTCCTCAAGGATGAATCGCCCTCGGGAAGGATGAATTGTCCTGGTTTCCTGGCCCAATGCCACCGCCATCGGGCCGCACGCGGGCAAAATGGCTCCCGGGGGAGAACCAGGGAATGTCTCGCATCATGCTCCATCATGCTCAACCGCGCGGAACTCGACTGTCGAGGCAGGTCCTCGCGCCCCGAGGCCGACACGGTGACCCGCCTCCAGAATCGAGCCCCTACCGAATAGCTTGGTCGGCCGGATGTTGAGGCGGGCAAGCGTTTGGCGCATGAATTTGGACGGCTTGGCTGCGTGGGCCGGGCCGGTTCCGCGCGCCGAGAAGGCACTGCACCGGGCGAAGTGCCCATGTTGAGCCCTCCGCTGGAGGACGAGCAAGAGATCAATGTTCCGCGTGGCCCCGGGGGGGCGCGCCATCGCCGGAAGCGGTGGTCGAGCTCGCCGGTGCACCGGCGACGGCGTGTCGTGGCGATGGTCGGCGCTGTCCTGGCCGTCCTCCTGATCTGGCTCGCGGTCTCCATCGGCGGCGCACTCACGAACCCCGCGCTGGGCAGCTCCGCCGGGGCTCGCCTGGCGGAGTGGTTCCGTGAGCACGGAGCAGCGGGCATCGTCAACTGGGCCGAGAACGAGTGGTATTCGCACCACCAGCCGAAGGTCGGTGGTGCCCTTCCGAAGGGCGCGATCCAGAAGCCGAAGACGGCCACCACCGTGCCTGCCGCGGCAGCGGTGCCACACCTGCCCCCACCGGCGCCGATCGCCCCGCTCGCCAGCCCTCCGGTCTCGAACGAAGGGCAATGGTCGCCCGCCGGCAGGCTGGTGGACGGCGTCCCGGCCGTGTACGAGACGATGATCCGCCCCAGCGCGATCCACACCAGCTACGTCGTCGGCGTGGCGTGGATGGACCCCCGACTGCTGAAGGCGACCCTCTACTCGGGCAGCCAGATCCCCGGGGGCGGTCCCTACACCCACACCGCTCCCATCACGCCCAACGACGCGACGACGCTCGTGGCCGCGTTCAACTCGGGCTTCCTCATGTCCAGCGCCAACGGCGGCTACTACACGGACAACAAAACAGAGATCCCGCTCCGAGCCGGCGCGGCCTCGTTCGTCGTCTACAAGAACGGCTCGTTCGGCCTGGGGCAGTGGGGTCGCGACGTCGCCATGAGCCCCGACGTGGTGTCGGTGCGACAGAACCTCAACCTGCTGGTCGACAACGGCCAGGTGAACCCTGCTGCCAACGACCCCAACACTGCGCTGTGGGGAGCGACCTTGGGCAACAACGACTTCGTCTGGAGGTCCGCGCTGGGCATCACGGCCAACGGGGCGCTGCTCTACGTCGGCGGGCCCGGGCTCGACATCGCGGACCTTGCGAACATCATGGTGCATGCGGGAGCGGTGCGGGCCATGGAGCTGGACATCAATACGGACTGGGTGAATTTCAGCTCGTACCAGCCGGCGGCGACCCTGGGTGCAGCCACCCCCGCCAACGGCTCCGAACTGCTGGCCGGCATGACCGGTGGGCCGGGTCGCTACTTCCAGCCGTGGTGGGCGCGAGACTTCATCACGATGTCCGCGGCCAAGCCATGACGTCGCCCGTTCGATCTCGCAGTTTCAATTCCGAACCCGACACCGACTTAGCGCTCGACATGCCGCTGGCGCCGGTCCACGACCTCGCTCCCCCGGGGGTGCGGAGCACCATCCCGTGGCTCGTGGCGCGCAGCATGCGGCCGCGGCAGTGGATCAAGAACCTCCTCGTCTTCGCCGCACCTGCGGCCGCCGGCGTGCTGGGAGAGTGGCACACCGTCTGGCGCGTGATCGCGGCCTTCTTCGTGTTCTGCGCCGTGGCGTCCGGGACCTACCTGATCAACGACGTCATCGATGCCGAGTCCGACCGGCATCACCCTCTCAAGCGTCGCCGCCCCGTGGCGAGCGGCGATCTCAGTGCGAACATCGCCCTCGGAGTCGGCACCGGCCTCATCGCGTGCGGCCTCGCTGCGGCACTGATCATCGGGCCGTGGGGTTTCGCCGTCGTCGCCGCCGCGTATGCGGGGTTGAGCATCGCGTACAGCCTCCGGCTCAAGACGGAGCCGGTCGTCGAGCTGGCCATCGTGGCGTCGGGCTTCGTCCTCCGGGCCGTTGCGGGTGGGGTCGTGGCCAACGTACGCCTCTCGAGCTGGTTCTTGGTCTTCACGTCGTTCGGTGCCCTGTTCGTCGTCACCGGCAAGCGGTTCGCTGAACACCGGCATCTGGGCGAGGTCCGTGCCGTGCACCGAACCGTGCTCGACGAGTACACCGAGTCGTTCCTCCGGTCCACGTTGACCATTTCGGCCACCATCACCGTCGCCTCGTATTGTCTTTGGGCATTCGAACGGACCGGCCTGCTGGCGAACCCCAGCCACCACGTCGTGTGGATCGAGTTGACGGTCATCCCGCTGGTGCTCGCCGTCCTGCACGTCTTCCGCCTGCTCGATGCCGGCCAGGGCGGGGAACCCGAGCATCTGGCCATTCACGATCACGTCCTGCAGGGTTACGGGGGGCTCTGGCTCATCTGCATGGGTATCGGCCTCTACGGGTGACCCCGGCGACCGAGGCCTCGCCACAGTTCCTCAGCGGGTGGGGGCGCACGGCGCCCACCCGGGCATCGGTGGCACGGCCCGCCGGCGCGGCCGCCGTCGAGCACCTGCTCCATGACGCGACCGGGCCGGTCATCCCGCGCGGCCTCGGCCGTGCGTACGGGGACGCGGCGCAGTGCGGGGGCGGATCCGTCATCGAGACGTCGGGACTCTCTGCCATCGGGCCAGTCGACGCCGAACGAGGCGTCGTGCACGTCGGAGCCGGCGTCAGTCTCCACCGCCTGATGCAGCAGATCATCCCACACGGGTGGTTCGTCGGGGTCAGCCCGGGCACGCGGTACGTCTCGGTCGGCGGTGCCATCGCCGCCGACGTCCACGGCAAGAACCACCATCGTGACGGGAGCTTTGCCCGTCACGTGCTGGAGATGACGCTCGCAACGCCGACCGGCACGGTCACGGTGACGCCGGAGCGTGATCCCGACCTGTTCTGGGCCACGGCGGGCGGCATGGGACTCACGGGCGTGATCGTCTTCGCCACCCTGCGGCTCATCCCGATTGAGACGTCGTGGATGCAGGTCGACCGAGAGCGCTTCACTCGGCTCGACGACCTCATGACCACCATGGAGAAAACAGACGACGAGTACCGCTATAGCGTGGCCTGGCTGGACTGTCTGGGACAGAGAGGCGGAGCGCGGCGCGCGGTGCTCACCCGGGGTGATCACGCACCGCTGGCAGAACTCCCGGCCCGACTGCGCGCCCACAGTCGCCAAGCCCCGCGCGAACCAAAGCTCTCGGTCCCGCGTCCGATTCCCGGAAGGTTCGTCAACCGCATGTCCGTCCTGGCCCTGAACGAGGTGTGGTTCGGGGCGTCGTCGCCCTCGAGCCGCCTCCTCCGCCCTCTCACCTCCTTCTTCCACCCGCTCGATGGCATCGGGAGCTGGAACCTCCTCTATGGCCCGCATGGGTTCGTGCAGTACCAGTTCGTCGTCCCACCGGACCGGGCCGACGTCGTGGAGGAATCGGTGGAGACCATCGCCGCCTCCGGCATCCCCTCGTTCCTCGCCGTCCTGAAGCGGTTCGGACCGGGCACCCCCGGTCCGCTCTCGTTCGCGCAGGAGGGTTGGACCCTCGCCCTCGACTTCCCCCTCGGTCCTCCTGGGTTGCCGCCACTCCTCGACGGGCTGGACGAGCTGATCGCCGACGCAGGCGGGCGCGTCTATCTCGCCAAGGACGCCCGCCTCCGTCCCGAGCTGCTCCCGCTGATGTACCCACGTCTCGACGAGCTCGAAGTGGTGCGCTCGCGCGTCGACCCGCAGCACGTTCTCGCTTCCGACCTGTCCCGACGGTTGGCAATCCTTCGGTGAAGGACGCCTTCGGCCATCCCCAGTCCGTCGTGGTCCTGGGCGGGACCTCCGACCTGGCGCGGGACATCGTCGAGCTGGTGACGGGGGGGCGTTGCAGGTCTCTCGTCCTGGCCGGCCGCGACAGCGAGGCGCTCGAGTCCGCAGCGGACCAGCTGGGTCGAGCCGTCGCCCGCGTGGAGACGGTGCGGTTCGACGCCCATGAACCCGAGGACGCCGACAAGACCGTGTCGCGGTGCTTCGAGTCGGCCGGTGAGGCCGTCGACCTCGTGCTCGTCGCCGTCGGCGAGCTCGGGCACCCGGGCGAGGACGAGTACGACCCGAAGCGGGTGACACAGATGCTGACGGTCAACGCCACCTGGCCGGCCGCCGCCCTTAGTGCGGTCGCGACCCGGCTCGGGGCCCAGGGCCACGGTCGGATCGTCGTGCTCTCGTCGGTGGCCGGGTACAGGGTGCGCCGGGCCAACTTTGTGTACGGAGCGGGCAAAGCTGGGCTGGATGGGTTCGCGCAGGGGCTCGCCGAGGTCTGCCGCGACACCGGCGTCTCGGTGCACATCGTCCGGCCCGGCTACGTGCACACCAAGATGACGAAGGGCCGGGAACCTGCCCCCTTCGCGGTGACACCCGACCGAGTGGCGGTGGACGTCGTGCGCGGCCTGGAGCGGGATCAGCCGGTGATCTGGTCGCCCGGATTTCTGCGCTGGGTGTTCGCCGCCTTTCGCATGCTGCCCCAGTCGATCTGGCGGCGACTGCCGGGGTAGGTCCAACCCAGGTCGCCGAGCAGGCTGACCGGCGCCGTTGACAACGCCAAAAAAGGGAGCCCACAGAGATGCGGATCAACCCGAAACAACCCTCCGTCAAAGGCCCGCCCGAGCGGTTCACCGGCGACGTGTACATCGATCCAATCGCCCGAGGCGAAGAGCCCTCGCGCATCCAGGTCGGCGTCGTGCACTTCACACCTGGCGCCCGCACCGCTTGGCACTCGCATGCGCTCGGACAGACCCTCTATGTCACAGAGGGCATCGGCCTGATACAGACGCGTGGCGAGGAGGTCGTCGAGATCAACGCCGGAGACATCGTCCACACGCCCGCACACGAAGAGCACTGGCACGGTGCCTCCCCCGATCGCTTGATGACCCACATCTCAATGACCGAACAGGTCCCGGGACAGCCCGATACGTGGGGAGATCACGTCACTGACGCCGAGTACCGGAGAGCCTGAGCACGACGAGACTCTCATTCACGCCAGATCCTCGGGTGCGATCGCGATGGCGCCCACGATCGCTTCCGACTCGGCCGTCAACGCGGGGTGCTGCTCCCGCACCACGATGGAAACGGCGGCGCGCCGCGGGATTCGCAGCGCGACGAGAGCGGCGACGACCAACCCGGCGCCGCTGACAGCGAAAGCCAGGACGTAGCCCTGCTCCTTGGGGTAGCCATCAGGAAGAAGCCCGCCGAGAACGAGACTGGTGGCGATCCCGCTGCCCAGGGCGGCACCGATGTTCCGGATGTTCGTGTTCATGCCCGTTGCGACACCGGTCTGCTCGGCCGGAACGGCCTCGATGATCAAGTTCGCCATGCTGGCAAAACCCAATGCGATCCCGATGCCCAGCAACCCAGTCGCGATGTACATGGTCCACTCCTCGCTGTGGGCGACCACCAGGACGAGGTAGCTCGAAGCGGCAAAGAGCGACCCTGCCACCAACACGAACTTCGACCCCACGAGCACCGAGAGGCGGCCGGTCATGGGGGCCGCGATCACCATCATCACGGCGAAAGGCAGCAGGTAAAGACCCGAACCCGTCACCGAGGCCCCGAATCCATAGCCCACATGAGTTGGCGTCTGGGTGAACTGGGGCAGCACGATGAACATGGCGAACATGCCGAACCCGAACAAGAGCGCGGCGAGGTTCGTGCTCCACACGACTGGGACACGCATCATCTTCATGTCGACCAGCGGTGAGGGAGATCGGTTTTCCGAGAACACCCACAGCGTGAGAAGCACCGCGGTGGCGGCAAACAGGCCGAGGACGGAAGAGCTCGCCCACCCCCAGGTCGGTCCGTAAGAGATGGCAAGCAGACCGGTCGCCAACCAGCCGGACATCAGGCATGCGCCGAGCCAGTTGATGTGCCCTGGCGCCCTCACCGGCGACTCGGGCACGAAGACGAAGGTGGCGATGGTCGAGGTGAGCGACATGATCAGTGGGATCCAGAAAAGCCAGTGGTAGTCGAGATGGACCAGGATCGGTCCAGCCAACACGATGCCCGTACCGGCGCCGGCCCCGAGGATGGCCGACATGACGCCGATTGCGCCCGCCACGCGGTCGGCCGGAAACTCGTCGCGGATGATTCCGAAGGCGAGGGGGAACACGGCCCCACCTGCGCCCTGGATGACCCGGCCGACCAGCATCACGGGCAGTGCGGTGGCCAGAGCGCTGATCAAAGACCCCACGGACAGGGCGACGAGGACCGCGATCATGATCCGCTCCTTGCCCACCATGTCGCCGACTCGGCCCAGGATCGGGGTGGCTATTGCGGCGCTGAGGAGGTATGCGGTGAGCAACCAGCTCGCCGCGCTCTCCGTCGTGTGCAACGTTCTCTCCAGCTGGGGAATGGCCGGGATGATCAGCGACTGCAGCAGGCTGAACGCCAGCGCCGCTGTGGCGAGGACCGCAAAGGTGACGGCGTAGTTGCTGTGTTTGCGGACCATAGGGGCCTAGCGAGAGACGGAACAGACGGTTCCGCCGACGCTAGCAAAGCGGAACGTGGGCTCCTGCTGGCTGAGCCCGGCGTCATCGGAGCTCCACACGTGCCCTGTTCTCTTGGCACGAACAAAAGGGGTGGCCGGCCTCATCCCATCGAGCGCCTTCGAACACCACCCGACCGCGGCCGGGCATCAGGAGATGGCTCGATTGGCCGAGCAGTCACTCGCCCGATGACCCAATCCTCGGTTTGAGGAGCTGCCGTCGCTGCCATCCAGGCTGGCCGGCCGCCGTCCTACAGCCGCGGGAAGCCGCCGAAGGCCGATCTGGCGCGCAGCGGCAGTGATCACACTCGGCGTCACCTAGGGTCTGTGCCGCCATGGCCCGAACCACGATCCAGCTGTTGAAAGAGTGCTGAGCGGGCCAAAGACCGCGCCGGTGTGGATGTACTGGGAGAACGTCCCCGGGCGGGCGAAACCCCCGTATCTGGACTTGTGCCTCGAAACCATCAAGCGGCACATCGATCCCGGCATGCCTCTCCGAGTGCTCAACGAGACGACCGTCTTCGACTGGCTGCCGGACCTATCACCCGAGGACTGGAAGAAGCTCGGCAGCCCGGTACGGCGATCAGACTTCGCCCGGGTGCGGCTCCTCGATCGACATGGGGGCCTGTGGCTCGATGCCGACTGCATCGCGATGTCCTCACTCGGGTCGCTCGTCGAGCCCCTCGACCGAAACGAGCTGGTGGGCTGGGGTGGAGACGTAGGAGAGGGGTGGTTCTACAACGGCCTCTTCGCCGCTCGCGCCGGCGCAACCTTCTTGCAGAAGTGGATCGCGGCCCAAGACGCCCTGCTCGCCGCCCACGCCGACTGGGAATGGCTTTCCTGGGCCGCACTTGGGCAGGATCTCATGAGAGACCTGGTGGGAGCGAACGAGTACTACAACATCCCCAGAGTGCAGATTGCGCCGGTGCTCTTCTATGAATGGCGTCGTTTTTTGTCGCCAATGCAATCGCCCGCCAGAGTCCTGGACTCTGCGCCGATCACGGTGATGCTCTGGAACAGGGAGATGGAGCGCGATCTTGGCGGCCTTCCGGCGCAGTCCGTCCTGAGCAGCAAAATGCTGATCGGTCGCCTGTTCCGAATATCTCTCGGGCTGTCCACAGTGGACGAGGAGCGCGACCTGGCCACTCGGATCTCGTTGCTGTCGGATCTCCGATTCTCTGCACGAGGGAGGAGCGTCGAATATCGTCTTCGGTCCCTGCTGAGGCTCCGCAAGTTCTAAACCCTCTTGGACCGAGATCCAGACAAAGATCGAGCCGTCTGCTAGCCGCTCCGCACCTCTGCTGCTGCGAACGAAGGGTCCAGATGATTGGGGTCGGAGAGGGAAAGTGCCTTCCGATAGAAGTCGTTCGAGCGGATCAGTTCATCGGGCGGACCGAAGGCTTCCAGTTGCCCATCCCTCAACACGATGGTTCGATCGCACTGGCGCAGAGTGGAGAAACGGTGGGCGATGATGAAGAGCGTCAGCCGATCCTTGAGCTCGGCCAAGGTCTCTTGCACAAGTAACTCCGAGCGGGGATCGAGGGCACTCGTCGGCTCATCCAGAACCAGCACCGAGGGATTGCCGACCAGCGCCCTGGCGAGGCAGAGACGCTGGCGTTCGCCGCCCGACAGCGCGCGTTGCCCGACTGGTGTCTCGTAGGCGTTGGGCCAGGTGGCGATCTCATCATGGATGTGCGCCATGCGAGCGGCCCGCTCGACCTCGGCGTCGTCGAGGGAACGGAAGAACCGGATGTTGTCGGCGACGGTGCCCTGCAGCATGCGC
>JBPYFR010000189.1:0-41591 GCA_051985685.1 Acidimicrobiales bacterium | reverse complement strand
GCGGCAAGTTTGGCCCGGCCGGCGTGCACCGTCCGAGTCAGGCGCTCCAACACGATCTCCATGCTGGCCAGCCTCTGGTCCACGAAGTCCTCGGCCTGATGCCGCAACGTGCGCGCCTCCTCGTTGGCGTCGTCGAGGATGCGCTGGGCCACCGCGTTGGCCTGACGGACGATCTCGGTCCGCTGCACCATGTGCTCCGCTTGGGCCCTGACCTCGTTCATGAGCGCCTCGGCCTCTCGGGTGCGTTCGGCCATGAACTCCTCGCGCTCCCGCAGCAACCAACGCGCCTGGCGCACCTCCTCAGGAAGCGCGTCGAGCGCGGATCGCACGAGTGAGGTTATTTCCTCGCGCGACACCATCACCGACGAGGAAAGCGGCATCGACTTGGCGTTCGTGACGAGGTCGAGCAGGTGATGGAGGATGGTCTCGATCCCGACCTCCTCGACGGGCTGCTCGTCCGCTACGTCCAAGAACTCTTCGCTCACCCCGCGACTCCCCCCTCTCCGAATTTGTCAACGAGGTGCTTGGCCACGACCGGTGGCACGAAGGCAGAGACGTCCCCGCCAAAACGGGCCACCTCGCGCACGAGATTGGAGGCCACGAAGGAGTACTTCGCACTGGTCGGAATGAAGATCGTCTCGACGCCGGAGAGCTGGTGGTTCATCTGCGCCATCTGCATCTCGGTCTCGAAGTCCGAGACCGCTCGCAGTCCTCGGACGATGGCCGACGCGCCGACGTCGCGGGCGACGTTGACGAGCAGAGTCGACACCGAGACGATGCGGACCGAAGGCAGGTGCGCCGTCACCTCTTCGAGCATGGCCTGCCGCTCCTCGAGGTCGAACAGTGGCTGGCTCTTCTGGGGGTTGCGGAGCGCCGCGACGACCACTTCGTCGAAGAGCCGGCTGGCCCGTTCGACGATCTCGAGATGTCCGTTGTGGAAGGGATCGAACGATCCGGGAAAGAGCCCGACCTTCATGTTCGGGACCCGCTGCCATGAGCCACGGTGACGAGCGTACCGCCGTACCGACGCTCTCTCTTGACCACCCAGGCCTCGGGTAGTGGGATCGGCGCCGCGGATTCGAACACGGCGACATCGGCCCGCAGCGCGTCCAGCAGCGCCGGCCAGTCTCCGAAGTCGTAGGGCGGGTCGCACAGGGCGAGATCGAAGGCCGGGGCGTCCGCTGCCTGGAGCCAGCCCGGCAGCACGGCGCGCACCAGGCTGACAGGCTCCTCGGCGAGGCCCACCGCGGCCAGGTTCTGGCGCACGGCCGCCAGGGCGACGGGGTCCAGGTCCACGAAGGTTGCCGAAGCCGCGCCACGCGACAGCGCCTCAACCCCGAGTGCGCCGCTCCCGCAGAAGAGGTCGACCACCGAGAGGCCCTCGACGCCTCCGTGCGAACCCAAGATGTTGAAGATCGACTCGCGCACCCGGTCCGATGTCGGGCGCACGGACCGCGGCAGCTTGGCCGCCAGCCGGCGCCCGCGGCTCCGGCCCCCGATGACGCGCATCGCCCCCACTGTAAGGGCGGCGCCCCTCCCGATCGGCTGCACGTCCGATCGGCTCCACGCCTGCTCAGCGCTTGAAGATCGACCGTCGGTCACGTTCATTTGCCGTCGTGGGTCATATGTCAGGGTGGCGAGTCATATCGAGTCATATATGGAATGACCGACCATCCCCTCACCTGACAAGGAGATTCCCATGAAAGCCGTCCACATCGAGAAGCCGGAGGGATTGGAGGGCATCGAGGGCCTCGTCTACGAGGACGCCCCAGACCCCCAACCTGCTATTGGCGACGCCCTCGTGCAGGTGCACGCCGCCAGCTTTACCCCGGGCGAGCTGACCTGGCCCCTCTCGACCGATCGAGACGGGCACCAGCGGGGCAAACGAATCCCGGCCCACGAGGGGTCTGGCGTCGTAGTGGCGCTCGGCTACGGCACCGCCGGCGTCTCGGTGGGCGACGAGGTCTACGGCCTCATCGACGGGTATCGCGACGGGTGGGCCGCCGAGTACCTGAAAATCGAGGCTCGAAGCTTGGCGCCGAAACCGACGACCGTCGATTTCGTCGAAGCCGCAGCGATCCCACAAGCCGCGCTTACGTCGTGGCAGTCGCTCTTCGACCACGGCCACCTCGAGTCCGGCCAGACGGTGGTGATACACGGCGCCGGTGGCGGGGTGGGATCGACCGGCGTTGAGCTGGCTCGCTGGGCCGGCGCGCATGTCATCGGAACCGGTCGGGCGAGCGCTCGATCACGCGTGCTGGAGCTCGGCGCCGACGACTTCGTCGACGTCGAGCAGGACGACTGGGAGAAGGCCATCGGCCAGGTCGACCTGGTCTACGACACCGTAGGCGGCGAACTGCTCGCTCGCTCACCAGCCATCGTCAAGCCCGGTGGCGCGGTGGTGTCCATCATGGCTCCGCCGCAAACCGATCGAAACGACATTCGCACGGTGCACTTCGTTCGCGACGCGAGCGGAGCCCAACTCCGGGAGATCACTCGCCTCGTCGACCAGGGTTCGCTGCGGCCCCAAATCGGCGCGGTCTATGCCCTCAAGGACGCACGTGAGGCCTTCATGGCAAAGGCAACTCAGCACATTCCGGGGAAGGTCGTGCTGACGCCGTGAAACTTCCCGCCACGACCTGTGCGTTGTCCCCGTCGTCGAGCACCAGGTCGTCGAGCGCCAGGTCGGCGAGCACCAGGTCGTCGAGTTCCGGGGTCGAGTCACCGGAAGGTCAGCTTCCGGGCGCACGCGCGTGAAATCGTCACGGCAGACAAACATTCGTTGGAGGACGGCGAGGCGCGCACGTGAACGCGATCGACACACAGGCGCCACCCACGTGTGACCACGCCTTGACCTCGGCCCCAATACTGCAACACCAGGCGGCCGTATTTTCTGCGATCGCGGAGCGGTATAATTGAACGACCCGGATCGGACGACCGAATCTTCGCCCGCTCTCGTCAGTCACGATTTCGGGGGTAGCGGTAGGAATTCGGGACTCCGATCCGGTTTTTTAAGAGGAGTCCGAGAGAAAAACTTAGCGGGCCGCTAAGTGTCGGACCAGTATTTCCATCCTTCCGAGTAGTCCCAGCTGACGGGGCGCCTGGAGGGACGAGGCGGTGCCGTTGGTCTTGAGCGAGCTCATGCTCGGCCACCCGATCGAACGTTCCGCGATCGTCACCCTGCGACGCGGCTTCTCCGGCATCGTGAGTGACAACTCTTGAAGCCGAGGATCAACTCTTGAAGAGGTACTCCCCTTCGTCATCGCTCAGCAACAGCTTCACCTCGTCGGCGAGCTCGGGGTAGGACGCCAGAACCGGGTCCTCGTCGACAAGCGCGGTGGCCACCCGGTGCGCCTCCTCGAGCAACTGAAGATCCCGCTTCTTTGTGAGTGAGGCCAGGCGCAAGTCGCTCTGCCCTTTCTGCCGAGCGCCGAGCAGGGTCCCCTCGCCCCGAAGGCGGAGGTCGGCGTCGGCCAGCGCGAAGCCGTCGGTCGAGGCCCTCACCGCTGTGAGCCGCTCGTTGTCCGCCCCGCCGCCGAGCAGGTAGCACCAGCTCGCGGCGCTGCCCCGCCCCACCCGGCCTCGCAGCTGGTGGAGCTGCGCGATGCCGAAGCGATCCGCGCTCTCCACGACCATCACAGTCGCCTCGGGAACGTCGACGCCCACCTCAATGACCGTGGTCGCCACCAACACCTCGAGCTCGCCGGCGCGGAAGCGGTTCATCGTGTCCTCGCGCTGTGCCGCCGGCATCTGGCCGTGCACGAGCCCGACCCGCAGTCCGGCCAGCTCGCCCGTCGACAGGCGCTCGAACTCCTCGGTGGCCGATTTGGCCTCGACGCGTATCGAGTCGCCGACGAGCGGGCACACGACGAAGGCGCGGTGGCCTGCCGCCACTTCGCTGCGCACCCGCTCCCATGCCGGCGTCTCGTGCGCGTGCGGGTCCCGGGACGCAGTGGAGCCCTGGTCGGAGGCGCCGGAAGGCAGCCATTCGGTGGTGACTGGGATACGGCCCGGAGGGAGCTCGCCGAGCGTGGTCAGATCGAGGTCGCCGAAGATCACCATGGCGGCCGTCCGTGGGATCGGCGTGGCAGTCATCACCAAAAGGTCGGGGTCGCCAGGACCGTCCGCGCCCTTGGCCCGCAGGGTGGCCCGCTGCTCCACGCCGAAGCGGTGCTGCTCGTCGATCACCACCGCGCCGAGCGAGGCGAAGGACACCTCTTCGGTCAACAGCGCGTGCGTGCCGACGACGATGCCCACGTCGCCCGCCGCCAGGGCGTCGAGCACCGCAGCGCGGGTCTTGCCCTTCACGCGGCTCGTCAGCAGCTCGACGCGCACGTCGCCACCTCCCATGCCGCCCGGGCCCTCGAGGTCGCCCAACAGCGCTCGCACGGCCGAGATGTGCTGTTCCGCGAGCACCTCGGTCGGCACCATCAGCGCACCCTGGTGGCCGCTTTGGACCGCGGCGAGTAGCGCGGCCAACGCGACGACCGTCTTGCCGGACCCAACGTCGCCCTGGAGCAACCGGTGCATCGGGAACGGGCCCGCCATGTCCGCCACGATGACCGCGAGGGCCTGGCGTTGCGCCGTCGTCAGCTCGTAGGGCAGCCCGCTGAGGAACCGCGCCACCAATGTCCCGCCTACCGCGCCGGTGACCTCAAGGGCCGACACATCGTGGCGCAGCGCCCGCGCGTCCGTCTCGAAGGCGCGGCGCCGAAGCACGAGCGCGAGCTGCAACCGGAACAGCTCGTCGAACACGAGCCTGCGCTGGGCCGGGTCGACCGAGCGCATGGACTCGGGCTGGTGGATGGCGCGGAACGCCTCGGTGCGCCCTTCAAAGCCGAGCTCGGAGCGCCACCGAGGCGGCAGGGGGTCGACCAGCTCGCCGGCCCGGTCGAGGGCCTCCTCCACGGACCGCCCAAGCTCCCAGCTGGTCAGCCCGACCTTGGCCGAGGCGGGGTAGACGGGCAGGATGCGCAGCGTGCGCCGCCCCGTCCCCACGGCAGCCACGACGTCGACGGCGGGGTTCGCCATCTGGCGCCGGCCCCGGTACTCGGTCACCTTGCCGAAGAAGATGGCCTCGGTGCCCGCCTCGAGCTGCGTGGCCCTCCAGGGTTGGTTGAAGAAGACGACGTCGAGCCGGCCCGTGGCGTCACGCACCACCGCGTCGACCACCGCCCGCCCCGTGCGCGCCCGGCGCGACCGCGCCGACTGCACCGTCGCCAGCACGGCCGCTTCGTCGCCGACGCGGAGGTCGGAGACGTCAGCTTGTTTCGTGCGGTCGATGTAACGGCGCGGGTAGGTCGTGAGGAGATCGAGCACGGACTCGACGCCGAACTCACGCAGGCGCCCCGCCTTGCGCTCCGACACCGTGTCGAGGACCGACACCGGCCGCCCGCTCAGATCGCGCCGGGTGCGGGCGTGTTGGCCGCCGGACCCGGCGGGGGAGGCAGTGGCGCCGCTACTCAATCCCGAGCAGGTAGGGATAGAGGGGCTGGCCGCCGTGGTGCACCTCCAGGGCGACGTCCGGGAACTCTTCGGACAGCCACTCCTCGATGCTGCGGGTGTCGCCAACCTTGGACCCCTCACCCTCGATGAGCGTCACCAATTCGTGCGACTCGTTCAGCAACCGGCTGAGCAGGAGACGGGCGCACATGATCGCCGAGTCCGCGACGGCGACGACACCGTCGCGTGACATGCCGATGTAATCGCCCTCGTGCACCTCACCGGCGTCGGTGCTCGAGTCGCGCACCGCCTGGGTGATCTCGGCCGGCACGACGTGGGCCGCCGAGTCTGTCATGGCGTTCAAGTTCTCCTCGGCGTCCGCGGCCGGGTCGTACGCGAGCAGGGCGGCGAAGCCTTCCACGATGGAGCCCGTCGCCACGACTCGCACCGTCTTCGAGCTGAGCGCGTCGACCCGTTCGGCCACGGGCCGGATGTTCTTGTTGTTGGGGAGGATCACGACCTCGTGGGATGCCACCGCCTCGACGGCCTTGACCAAGTCGGCGGTGGCGGGGTTCATCGTCTGGCCGCCGACGACAAGGTGGTGCACGCCGAGCGAGCGGAAGATGCGCCCGATCCCCTCGCCCGTCACCACCGCGACCACGTCCGTGGTGGGGGGCGGGCCGGCACCCTCGACGCTCGGCCCCGCGCCGGGGGCATCGACGCTCTCCCGCACCCAGCGCTCCTCCTCGACCTGTTCGTCGAGATCGGTGACGCGGATGCGCCGGGGGCGGCCGGCATCGAGGCCGGACTCGATCGCCGCTCCGACGTCGTTCGTATGGATGTGGCAGTTCCAAAGCCCGTCACCTCCGACCACGACGATTGAGTCGCCGAGGCCAGCCCAGACCTCCTTGAACGCCTCAATGGAGTCGTCCGGCGCGGACAACAGATACATCACCTCGTAGCGCAGGTCGCTCACTCCGTGGCCCGGCTCGCCTTGGGCATCGACCGCTTCGTCGCCGGCACTCGCGCGCCACGAGCGGGCGCCGTTGCCCGAGCCGGCCCCAGTCAGCATCGAGAGGTCAGGCGCGGGGACACCCGAGGGCTCGGGGAGGGGCCGGCCGTCGAGAACGAGCAAGAACGCGTCGAGCATGAGGAGGAAGCCGGCGCCTCCGGCATCCACCACGCCCGCCTGCTTGAGCACCGGGAGCATCTCGGGCGTGCGGGCCAGCGCGTCGGCCGCCTCGCCCCGGGCCCGCTCGATCACGCCGACGAGCCCCGACCCGTTCGACGCACCTTGGGCGGCGGCCGAGGCCACGGTCAAGATGGTGCCTTCCGCCGGGCGCACCACGGCCCGCCTGGCCAGCTCAGCGGCGTGAGTCATGGCGTCCACCAGAATCTCGGGCCCGACGCCAGACGCAGGCGCGGTGCCCATGCGCTCGGTCATGCCGCGCAACAGCTGGGAGAGGATGACGCCGGAGTTGCCCCGGGCACCCATGAGGGATCCGTGCCCGATCGCCTTGCAGACGTCGGGGAGCCCGGCGCCGTCCACCACCTCCTGGAGCTCGGCGACCACTGCCTCGAGCGTCAGAGCCATGTTGGTACCGGTGTCACCATCGGGCACGGGATAGACGTTCAGGCGATTGATGTCGTCTTGGTGGAGCCGGAGCGCGTCGCGGTAGCCCCCCATCACGGCGCGCAGCTCCTCCGCGCCGAGGGTCGCCAGGGAGGCCATGGCATGGGATGCTAATCTTCAGGGCTGTTCTCGAAGGCCTGTCCGGTGCACGCACCGGGGCCTCCACCAGGAAGGTTCTCCCATGGCATCCGTGTGCGACATCTGCGGCAAGAAGCCGTCGTTCGGCATGAACGTCAGTCACTCGCACCGTCGCACAAAGCGCCGCTGGAATCCCAACGTCCAGCGGGTGCGGGCAGTGGTCGACGGCGCCCCGGTGCGCCTCCATGTCTGCACCTCCTGCCTCCGCGCCGGAAAGGTGACCAAGCCGTCGCGCCGAACCTCCGTTCCGACCCCGGCCCAAGGCAACTGATCCGTCGGCGCGGCGCCTGAGCCGTCGGCGCGGCGCCTGAGCAGCCGGCGGGGCGCCTGCGCAGCCGGTGCTGCTCAGCCCCAGCCGGTGCTGCTCAGCCCAGCCGGTGCTGCCAGCCCAGTCGCTCGAGTTCCTGGTCTCCCAACATGCGGACGGCCGCGTCGGCCAGGACGTGGCCGATCAGCAGCGGGACGCGCCCGCCGCGGGCTGCGAGCTCCTCGGTCATTCGCGCGGCGTCCAACTCGTCCAGGGCGATCAGCAGCTCGTAGTCCTCGCCGCCGCCCAGGGCCTCCTCGAGCGTCGCGCCGGCGGCCACCGGCACCTCGTCCAACTGGAAGCCCACGTCGGACGCATCCGCCAAGCGATGGAGATCCAGGGCGAGACCGTCGGAGATGTCGATCATTGCGTGTGCGCCGCATCGACGGGCCACCTCGCCCTCCTGCAGCCGCGCCACCGGCCGCCGGTAGGCCGAGCCCGCGCCGTGGCCTCGGGCTCCCGCTCGCAGCTCGCGCAGCGCGGCGGCCGATCCGCCGCACGGACCGGTTAGAGCCAGGACATCGCGCGCCAACGCGCCCGACCGCGACACCGGTTCACCGGAGGAGGGGACGGTCCCAAGCACGGTGACCGCCACCACCAAATCTGGTGACGACGACACGTCTCCCCCCAGCACCGGGCAGCCAGCGGCCTCGGCCGCCTCGGCCACGCCGCCCATCACCCCAAGCGCCGTCTGCCCGTCGCCTGCGCCGCCGGGCACGCACAGCGCAATGAGTGCGCCCACCGGCGTAGACCCCATGGCCGCGAGATCGCTCAAGGCCCCCATGAGGGCCTTCCACCCCACGTCATCAGCGCTGCAAAGAGCCAGGTCGACATGGACGCCAGCCACCACGCTGTCCACTGACAAGACGAGCCGCCCCCGGCCGGGCACCCTTATTACACCAGCGTCATCGCGTAGTCCGAAGGCCTCAATTCTGTTTCCGACGAGCCGGCGAATAGACTCAATGACCTCGTCCTCGACGAGAGGCGGCGTGCGCCGAGGTTTGGGGGATCCCACGCCACATGCCTAGCATTGGTCCCCACCGAAACCGGCTGGACGAAGGAGCTGATCCCCCGAACATGGCGCCCACGAACAACGCGAAACTCCTGGCCTGGGTCGAGAAGGTGGCCACCCTCACCACACCCGACCGCATCGAGTGGTGCGACGGCTCGGCTGACGAGTACGACCGGCTCTGCCAGGAATTGGTGAGCGCCGGCACGTTCACCCGTCTCTCGGACGCCAAGCGTCCCAATAGCTACTGGGCCCACTCCGACCCCGCCGACGTGGCCCGGGTCGAAGACCGCACCTTCATCTGCTCGGAGAGGGAGATCGACGCCGGCCCGACCAACAACTGGTGCGACCCCGGCGAGATGCGGCAGCTGCTCGACGGCCTTTTCTCCGGATGCATGAGTGGCCGGACGATGTATGTCGTCCCGTTTTCCATGGGCCCGCTCGGATCCGACATCGCGCACATCGGCGTCCAGGTGACCGACTCGGCTTATGTGGCGGCCTCCATGCGGATCATGACCCGCATGGGCAAGGGCGCCCTCGAGGTCCTCGGAGAAGACGGTGAGTTCGTGCCCTGTCTGCACTCGGTCGGCGCACCCCTCGAGCCCGGACAAGCGGATGTGCCCTGGCCCTGCAACGCAGAGAACAAGTACATCGTCCACTTCCCCGAGACCCGCGAGATCATTTCGTTCGGCTCGGGCTACGGGGGCAACGCGCTGCTCGGTAAGAAGTGTTTTGCACTGCGGATCGCCTCGGTCATGGCCCGCGACGAAGGCTGGCTGGCCGAACACATGCTCATCTTGAAGCTGACCTCGCCCGACGGTGAGACCCGCTACATCAGCGGCGCCTTCCCCTCCTCCTGCGGCAAGACGAACCTGGCCATGCTGATCCCCACGCTCGAAGGGTGGAAGGTCGAAACGGTCGGCGATGACATCTGCTGGATGAAGTTCGGCGCCGACGGCCGTCTGTACGCGATCAACCCCGAGGCGGGTTTCTTCGGCGTCGCTCCGGGGACCAATCCCCGGACCAACCCCAACGCGATGCTCACGCTCGACGGCAATTGCATCTTCACCAACACGGCGTTGACCGAAGACGGCGACGTGTGGTGGGAGGGCATGACCGAGGACGTCCCACAGCACCTGACCGACTGGAAGGGCAACGAATGGACGCCTGAGTCCGACACGCCCGCAGCCCACCCCAACGCTCGCTTCACCGCGCCGGCGGCGCAGGACCCCGCCATCGCGCCCGAATGGGAGGACCCCAAGGGCGTCCCCATCAGCGCCATCCTCTTCGGTGGCCGTCGCGGGTCGGTGGTCCCGCTCGTGTTCCAGTCCAACGACTGGGAGCACGGGGTGTTCCTCGGCTCCATCATGGCGTCGGAAACGACTGCCGCTGCGGCCGGTGCCGTCGGCAAGCTGCGGCGCGACCCCTTCGCGATGCTGCCCTTCTGCGGCTACAACATGGCCGACTACTGGGGCCACTGGTTGCGCATCGGCGCGACCGCCCCCCGCCGCGACCAGCTGCCCAAGGTCTTCTACGTCAACTGGTTCCGCAAGAACGCCGACGGCAAATTCCTCTGGCCCGGCTACGGCGAGAATTCGCGTGTCCTCGAGTGGGTCTTCAATCGTGTCGCCGGCAAGGCGGACGCGGTCGACACGCCAATCGGTGCGGTTCCCGCAGAGGGCGCCATCGACATCGAGGGCATCGATGTCTCCGAGGACGACATGGAAGAGATGCTGCGGGTCGACGCCGAAGGCTGGCGGGCCGAAGTGCCGCTCATCCGGGAGTTCTACGCCCAATTCGGGGACCGGCTCCCCGAGGCCATGACCGAACAGGTCGACACACTGGAGAAGCGGCTCGGCTAGCTGATCTCCCCCGCTGGGTGGGGGATGTCTCTCAAAACTGTAAACGGTGCTGCTTATAGTTTTCAGAGACATGTCCAGTGCCCCCGGGGCCGACCGGCGGAGAACGGTGTGGCGTCGGCAGTCGGGTGCCTGTGGCGTGGGAGTCCGCGGTGTTAAGGGGGGATGTCTCTCAAAACTATAAACCATACTGCTTACGGTTTTCAGAGACATCCCCCGCACCCCCAGAGCTGACCTCCGAGACCCCGGGCTCAGCCCCCGGCGCCCCCCGCCTCCCCCATTCCCCCGAACTCGCGGAAGTCCTGCCGCACCGAGCGCGGCGCGTGCGCAGCGCGCCGCCCCGACACATAGGACAGCCCCCCGAGGCCTGCCAGCACCGCCATGGTGGCGTCACCCTGCGGCAGGGTGAACGCGATGACGACGGGGATCAAGGAGCCGACCACCCAGACCAGCTGCTGGCGCATCCCGAAGCGGGCAAAGGCACGCCCCTGAGCCGAAAGGGGGATGTACCTCTGCGTCATGGCGTCGAAGGACGGCTGCGCCATGGCACCGCACAGGCCGACCATGAAGGCGAGGACGACCTGGGCGAAGAGCGTGCCCCAGACCGCGCACCCGGCTGCCGTCGCCGCGATGAGCCAGAGCGAGCTCAACAGCAGCTGTTGCTCGGTAAAGCGCTTGCGTAGCCGGCCGACCAGGACCAGCCCCACGATCGCTCCGGCGCCGGTGGCCGCCAGCACCAAGCCATACCAGTAGAGCCCCACGCCCTTCATGCGTCGCAGCCCGAACGCGAGCATGAAGATCAAGAAACCTTGAAGGCCGCGGACGATGCACATCGCGGTGAGTCCGAGCATGACCTCGGGGTTGGCGATCGGCTGCAGGCGCTTGAGGTCCTGTTGCCGAGCCGTCGCCTCCCCCGGCTGTCCGTACTCGCGGACCTGGGACGACTCCTCGTCAGCCCACAGCCGCTGGGCCCTCCGTCCCGAAAGCACCGGCAGACGGGCCCCGGCCACCGCGGCGAACACGAACACGATCGTGGCCAGGACGAGGACCGCCGGCGAGCCGCCCAGCTTGTAGAGGATCACACCGGGGACGGACACGACGAAGCCGGCCAAGGTCCCGAGGAGGGTCAGGCGCGCGTTCAGCGTGGCGTAGCCGGCCTGCTCTCCCTTCTCGTTGGTCGCACTCAGCGCAGCCATCTCCGGGACCAGCGCACCCTTGGTCACCAGGTAGAGCTTCGAGCACACCAGCACGAGGAACGCCAGCGGGAACAGGAGAAGGCCGTGGATGTGCATGGCCATCAGCGGGCACAGCACGGCCCGGCCGATCGCGGACGCGACGACCATGGCACGGCGGGCGCCGCGGCTGCGGTCGATCAGGGGCCCCAGCAGCGGTGACACGATCGCAAAGGGAGCGAGAGTGAACAGGAGGTACAGCAGCACCTTGTGGTCGGCTGCCTCGGGCGAGATCGAGAAGAACAGCGACCCCGCCAGGGAGATCGTGATGAGCGTGTCACCGCCGAGCATCGCAACTTGCACCAGCGAGAGGCGCCCGATCGGACGGGACTGGTCGAACAGGTCCTTCTGGGCCTGCCGCGCCATGTCCTTGAACTGCTCGATCCTGGGGGACATGGGCACCTCGCCAATGTACGGTGTGTCGTGACCGTCCATGCGTACGTCCTGATCCAGACGGATGTCGGCCGGACGGCCCAGGTGACCCACGAGGTCGGCGCCGTCGACGGCGTCGTGGCCGCCGAGGGAGTCACCGGGCCCTACGACGTGATCGCCCAGGCGGAGGCGGCCACCATGAACGACCTCGGGCGCTTGGTCGTGCGCGACATCCAGCAGATCGAGGGCATCACCCGGACCATCACCTGCCCGGTGGTCACGATCTGAACACGGTCTGAACACGGTCTGAACCCAGTTGGGCCCCGACCGGTCGCGTGAGTGCAACTGAACGCGAAGGTTGCCGGACTCACCCTGCCCATTCGGACCCATTCGGACCCATTCGGACCCTTAGTCCCGACCGACAGGAAGCGAGCATGAGCGACCTCTGATCCAAGTCACTGGGTGTCACAGCGCGTCACGCTCGGTGCGTCGCAGTCGCTCGCGCATCTGTGGGCACCGATGGTTAGGACGCGGACCGCTCCGAGGAACCCGACCCTCGAAGATCTTGCACAGCCCGGAATTGCAATCAGCAAAGGGGAACGCCATCATTCGCACCCCGGTTGGGATAGGGAGGGCACATCAGATGGGCGTGTTGCGAGGTGTTCGCAGCCTTAACGCTGAACCACGCCTTCGATCACTGAAGACCTCCATTCGCCATGTGTTGGCCGGGCCCTGACAGGTAATCGGCCTTCATGCCCATTACAGTTCCGCCGCATTCCTGCCGCCCGACCCGCAGTTTGGCGGTCACACCGTGCCGTTCAAATCGGTCGACTGAGAGTTGCCAAACAAAGTGGGACAGCCCGGCTGCGAAGTTCGCAGATGGGGCGTGAGAAGAGGAGACAAGGAATGAGGATCGTGCATCGGTTCTTCCGGGAGCGCGTCCAACGGGCTGTGCCCGGTACCGCGACAGCAATCGCGGCGGCGCTATGCGCCATGGCCGCGTTCGCGGTGAGCACGCCTGCCGGGGCAGCTAGCCTGCCGACACCGCAGAAGGTGCTGCCCTCCTCGGGCGTCCAGGCCCACACATCAGTCGCCCCACTGACGTCCGCCGTCCTGAGGGTGACTGACCTTGCGACGAACAACACCACCGTCTTGAGGTACAGCGACCCGGCACCGGACAACTCCATCAACGTCGGCTGCAACACGACGGGTTCTGTGCTCTGCATGAGCTTCGGAGGCGGCTCAGGGGTTTTCGCTCTGGGTTCGGGTTCTGGCAGCACGCTGGCACCGGGAAACACGTACAGCGCCGCTTCTGACCTGATCACCGTGGCGGCGGGTGGAGCGCAGTGCAACGCGGCAGAGACGCCATTCGCCGCGGTTGAATTGGATCAGTACGTGTTCACGCCAGGACCGTCACCGGTCAAGACGGTGGCTGCGCAGGTGGTCTGCATCAGCCCCACTGTCGAAATATCGGGCACGATTGCCTTCAACATCTTGCCGACCGACCCGGGCGCCGGTTACTACATGTTCGGTCATACCGGTTGGCTGACCGGATTCGGCAACGACAATTACCTCACCTATCTGGATGGCAACGTTCTGCTTGGCCCCGGTTTCGGCAACCTGAACGCGCCCATCATGGGTATGGCCCCCACCAAGGACGGCGCCGGCTACTGGATGACCGCTCCCGATGGTGGGGTCTTCGCCTTCGGTGACGCCGGGTTCTACGGCTCGATGGGGAACGTGCATCTGAACAAGCCCGTCGTCGGCATGGCGGCAACGCCCACGGGCCATGGGTACTGGCTGGTGGCGTCAGACGGTGGGATCTTCTCCTTCGGTGACGCGGGGTTCTGGGGCTCGACGGGGAACATCCGCTTGAACCAGCCCATCGTGGGCATGGCCCCGACGCCTTCGGGCCATGGGTACTGGCTGGTCGCATCAGACGGTGGGATCTTCGCGTTCGGTGATGCCGGGTTCTGGGGCTCGACGGGGAACATCCACCTCAACCAGCCCGTGGTCGGCATGGCGGCGACTCCTTCGGGCCATGGGTACTGGATGGTGGCGTCAGACGGCGGCATCTTCTCCTTCGGTGACGCCGGGTTCCATGGCTCGACGGGGAACATCCATCTCAACCAGCCCGTCATCGGCATGACCCCGACACCCTCTGGCGGTGGCTACTGGCTCGTGGCGTCTGACGGTGGGCTCTTCACCTTCGGCGACGCCCCGTTCTTCGGCAGCCTCGGAGGCACCGGCGTGCCCGATGTGGCGGGGATGTCCCTCGGCGCCTGACCGCCCGCCTCCGCGCAGGCCCACTCTTCTACCCGTCGGTGGGCCAACCAGCCCAACCGACTGAAGACGAGACAAGAGACAAGAGAGACAAGAGAACAGAGCAGCGGCAAGCGAAGAAGGGCCCACCCGGGCCCTTCTTCCGCGTCGCGGAGCTCTAGCTAGCTCAGCGCCCCCGACTTGCGCAGCTTCGAGATCACATCCTCGTCCACGCCCCATTCGACCAACCCCGACACCGTGTCCGCTCCCGGCGGAGAGGGCGGCGACGAGATGGTCGACGGCGTGCGCGAGAACCGTGGAGCCGGCCCCGGCTGCACCGCGCCCTCGACCTCCACGAAGGTCGAACGGGCGACGTTGTGCGGGTGCAGGTGCGCCTCCCAGGGCGACAGGACGGGCACGACGCACGCGTCGGTCCCGTCGAACACCGAAGTCCACTCGTCCCGGGTCTTGGTCTTGAACACCTCGGCGAAGCGCTCCTTCATCGCCGGCCAGTCGTCGCGCGACATCTGGGCGGGCAACGACGCGTCGCCCTCCAGCCCCAGCCCCCGGATCAGCTCTTCGTAGAACTGGGCCTCGATGCCGCCCACGGCCATCCACTGCCCGTCCGCCGTCTCGTAGGTCTCGTAGAAGGGCGCCCCCGTGTCGAGGATGTTCGCCCCGCGCCGGTCGTTCCAGATGCCGAGGCGATGGAAGCCGTGGATGATCGTCATGAGCGACGCCGCCCCGTCGATCATCGCGGCGTCGACCACCTGCCCCTCTCCGGACCGCGCCGCTTCGAACAGCCCCGCCACCATGCCGAACGCGAGGAGCATGCCGCCTCCCCCGAAGTCGCCGACGAGGTTCAACGGGGGCACAGGATTGGAGTCGGCCCGGCCCAACGACCAGAGCACCCCGCCAATGGCGATGTAGTCGATGTCGTGCCCGGCCATGGACGCCATCGGCCCGTCCTGGCCGAACCCGGTCATGCGGCCGTAGACGAGGCGCCGGTTGTGGGCCCAGCAGTCCTCGGGCCCCAGCCCCATGCGCTCGGCCACGCCGGGACGGAACCCCTCGATGAACCCGTCGGCCTGCTCGACCAACCCGAGCACCAGCTGGATCGCGTCGGGATGTTTCAGGTCTATCCCGACCGAGGGCCGCGAGCGGTTCAAGAGGTCCCAGTACGGCCCGGACCCGGATGCCGCGAACTCCTCGCCCCGCTCGACCGCGCCCGCCGGCGCCCGTTCGAGCCGGAGCACCTGGGCGCCGGCATCGGCCAGCATCATGGCCGTGTAGGGGGACGGCCCGATCCCCGCCAGCTCGATGATCTTGACGCTGCTCAACGGCCCACTGCGCGCACGGTCTGCCATGGCAGGATCGTGCCCGGCGCGCTTGCAACGGGTCAAGCTGGTGCACGTGCCCAAGGCCTGTGCCCCCGGCCGGGTCACCCTCATCGGTGACCACACCGACTACAACGACGGCCTCTCCCTGCCCATGGCGATCGACCTGGTCACCGAGGTGACCTTCACGCCCGAACCCGACAGCTTCTTGGTCGGGATCGATTCGGACCAGTTCCCGGACCGGCCGCTGGAGATCCCTCTGGGCATGGCCACCGCCTTGGTTCCTCCCCCCGCGCGCCTCGCGGCCGGCCTCCTGCGCCAGTGGCCCCCGCCCTTCGGCGGCCGGGTCCGGGTCGGGAGCACCGTCCCCGTCGGGGCGGGATTGTCTTCGAGTGCCGCGTTCGGGGTCGCCTTCTTGCTCGCGCTCGGCCACCCGGCCGACCCGGTCACCCTCGCCCACGGCTGCCAGGAGGCCGAGCGCGCCGCCGGCGCCCACGTGGGACTGCTCGACCCCATCGCGATCGCAGCCGCCACGCCGGGCCACGCGCTCCACATCGACTTCGCCACGCTCGAGACGCGGCCGGTCGCGCTCCCGGACGGCGCGGCGTTCGTGATCGTGCACAGCGAGGCTCCTCGTCTGCTGACCGACTCCCCCTATGCGACCCGCCGTGCCGAGTGCGAGGCGGCGGCCAACCTGCTCGGCCGGCCCCTCGGGCTGTGCGATCTGGGCGACCTGAGCCAGCTCGGCGATCCGATCCTGCGCCGGCGGGCCCGCCATGTGGTCACCGAGTGCGCCCGGGTGCGCGAGGTCGAGCACCTGTTGGCCCGGGGCGATCTGAACAGCGTGGGCGACGTCATGACCGAGGGCCACCGCAGTCTGGCCGGTGACTACAAAGTGTCGCTGCCGGTGGTGGACGAGCTCGTCGACCATCTTCTGGCCCAGCCGGGTGTCCTCGGTGCGCGCATGAGCGGGGGCGGGTTCGGAGGCTGCGTCATCGCGCTCTGCCGCCCCGATTCTCCCGCTCTCGACCCGTCGACCCACGCCCCCCGCCGGGCCTGGGTGGTTAGGCCGTCTGCTGGCGCAGCGCTGCTTGCGAGGTAGCGACGAGGGCGTCGAGCACGCCGAGCGCTCGCCCGCTGTCAAGGGACTCGGCCGCCAGCGCCATCCCGTCGACGAGATCGTCCACTCGGCCCGCCACCATGAGTGCGGCCGCCGCGTTCAGGACACCGATGTCGCGACGCGCCCCCCGCTCGCCCTCCAGCACCGAGCGGATCACCCCGGCGTTGAAGGTGGCGTCACCACCCCTGAGGTCGGCCATCGTCGCCGGCGCGATCCCGAGGTCCTTGGGGTCGACACACCACTCCGAGACTTCGAAGGAACCTGACCCGTCGCCGCGCACCTCGAGCACGTCCGCCGGTGAGGTCACGCTCAGCTCGTCCAGCCCGTCGTCGGCGTGGACGATGAACGAGCGTCGGCTGCCCGTCGCGCCGTAGACGCCCGCCATGATCGGCGCCATCGTGGGATCGCTCACACCGACCAGCTGATGACGGATCCGGGCGGGGTTGGTCAGGGGCCCGAGGAAGTTGAAGACGGTCGGCACGCCCAGCTCCTTGCGTACGGGCGCGACGTAGCGCATGGCGGGGTGGAAGCGTTGGGCGAAGCAGAAGCCCATCCCCGCCTCCCTCACGCAGCGGGCCACCCCGACCGGGCCGACCTCTATCGCCACACCGAGCGCCTCGAGCACGTCCGCCGTCCCGACTGACGACGAGGCGGCCCGGTTGCCGTGCTTGCACACCGGCACCCCACATCCGGCCGTGACGAACGAGGCCAGCGTCGTGACGTTGATGCTGGCGAGCCGGTCGCCGCCGGTGCCCACCAGGTCGACCACCACGGTTCCCTCGGGCACGTCCAGCGGGCACGGGACGGCGGCGTCGACCATGGCCCGGGCCAGCCCGGTCACCTCCTCCGCCGTCTCCCCCTTGGCGTGCAGCAGCGTGAGGAACGCGCCGATCTGCGCCGGCGAAGCCTCGCCGGCCAGCACGACGCGCAACGTCTCCTCGGCGCCTGCCGCGCCGAGCGACTCCCGCCGCGACAGCGTGGCCAGCACGTCGGGCCAGCTCAGACCGGTGGTACTCATACTCCGATCAAGCCCATGCCCCGATCAGTCCCACCACAGGTCCCGGTCCAGCACCCCGCGGGCAATGAGCCCGAGCTGCACCTGCGACGTGCCCTCCACGATGGTGAGCTGCTTGGCGTCGCGATACCACTGCTCGGTCGGGTGGTCCTCCATGTAGCCCGCGGCTCCCAGCAGCTGCACCGCCAGCGACGAGGCCCGCACCGCCAGCTCGGTCGCGTGGTACTTCGCCATGGAGAGGAAGGGGACATACTCCTTGGTGAACTTGCCCTCGTCGGCCAGCACCGCGGCCCGGTACGTGAGCAGGCGGGCCGCCTCGATGTCCACCGCGCACTTGGCGATCTCCCACTGAATCCCCTGAAAGTCCGCGATGGTCTTGCCGAACGCCGCCCGCTGCTGGACGTACTCGGTCGCATACATCAGCGCACCCTCGGCGAGGCCGATGCCGCGGGCGGCCACGATAGGGCGCATGGCGTTCAGCCCCAACATGGCCAGCCTGAAACCTCCGACCTCTCCGATCACGTTCTCGGCCGGTACCCGCACGTCGGTCAGGACGAGCTCGCCGGTGTCCACCCCCCGCACGCCCATCTTGTGGTCGGTGCGGCCCACGTCGACCCCGTCGAAGCCCCGCTCCACGATGAACGCCGTCACCGAGTCGTGTGCCCGGCTGGCCGGGTCGGCCGTCTTGGCGAAGACCGTGTACCAGTCGGCCTCCCGCACCCCCGACATCCAACACTTGGCCCCGTTGAGCACCCACCCGCCGGGCACGTCTGGGTCGGGGACGCCCCGGCTCCGCATGCCCATGACGTCGCTGCCCGCCTGAGGCTCCGACAAGCCGAAGGCGGCCCTGAGCGTGCCGTCGCAGATCCCCGGCAGGTAGCGCTTCTTCTGCTCCTCGGTCCCGGCGATCATGACCGGACCGGTCGGGAGCCGGGTCAAGAGCAGCATGAGCGCGGCCGCGTTCGAGTACTTGGCCACCTCTTCGATCGCGATGGCCAGCCCCAAGATCCCGGCCCCGGAGCCGCCGTACTCCTCGGGCATGCACAGGCCCAGCAGCCCGGCGTCGCGAAAGGTGTCGAAGAGGTCTTGGGGGTACGTCCCTGCGGTGTCGATGGCGCGCGCCCGGGGCTTCACCTTGTCCTGAGCCAGGCGCCGGACCGAGTCGCGTAGCTCACGCAGCTCGTCGGGCGGGTCGAAACGCACGGGCGCAGGCTACCGGACCAGTACGCCAGGTATTTTCTCACTGTTGAGCACGGACGAGCCCGAACATCTCAAGGAGTCCTCCAAGTCACGGTCCCAAATGCAGGCCGCGCTCCGGAGGATGCACAAGAAGGAGCAGCGGCACCGCCATCGCTGGCGCCGCCGCACCGTCTTCGTGCTGGGCGGCATCGTCCTCGTGGCCGTGCTCGGAGCAGGCGGCCTCTACGCCTACATCACCTATCGCTACGACCAGATCAAGAAGGTCCACTCCAAGCATCTCGTCGCGGAGGCCGGGGCCGGGCAGCCCTTCAACGTGCTCTTGGTGGGCTCGGACTCTCGGGCCTTCGTACAGAACACGACACAAGCCAACGCGTTCGGCACCCAGGCCAACGCGGGCGGCCAACGCAGCGACGTGACCATGGTGGCCCGGTTCGTGCCCGCCACCAAAACGGTGACCATCTTGTCGATCCCGCGCGACCTGTGGGTCGACATCCCGGGCAACGACAGCGGCGTCTCGGGCATGAACCGCATCAACGTGGCCTACGACGCGGGGCCGGATCTCCTGATCCAGACCATTGAGAAGAACCTCCACATACCGATCAACCACTACATGTCGGTCGACTTCCCGGGGTTCTCCGACATGGTGAACGCGGTCGGTGGCATCACCATGGACTTCCCTACCCAGGTGAAGGACCAGTACTCAGGGCTCAACGTCACCACGCCGGGCTGCCAGGCGGTCAACGGGACGACCGCGCTCGAGCTCGTGCGGGCCCGGCACCTCTACTACACGCAGAACGGTTCCTGGCAGTACGACGGGCAGTCCGACTTCAGCCGGATCCAGCGCCAGGACGCCTTCTTCCGCGCCCTGCTGGACAAGCTCGACACGATCAGCCTCAACCCGTTCACCATCAATTCCTTCATCGGGGCCACGACCGGAAACCTGACCATCGACGACGGGTTGAGCAAGCGCGAGCTCTTCGACATGGCCAACGAGTTCCGGGGGTTGCCGTCCTCGCACTTCGTCACCGAGACGCTCCCGACGGTCGGCTACACGACCGCGGGTGGCGCGCAGGTGCTCTCAATGGCCCAGCCCTACGCCGTCCAGACCCTTCTGGCGTTCGACCACCTCGGTCAAGCCACGCCGAGGCCCCCGTCGCCCGCTCATGGCAGGACGAAAGTGGTCCCCGAGGCGCACGGCACCGTGAACGTGCAGGTCCTCAATGGGTCGACCGCCACCGGTCTGGCGCACGCCACCGGGTTCGCGCTCGCGCTCCAGGGCTTCAAAGTGGGGACGATCGGAAACGCGCCGACACCGATCCCGAGCGGCGCCCCGTCCCAGATCCACTACGGCCGGTCCGGGTACCGGGCGGCCGTCACCCTGGCCTCGGTGCTCGGCGGCCCGTTCACGTATGTGCCGGACCAGAGCCTGACCGGGCAGGAGGTGTCCCTCGTCCTGGCCGGCCCGCAGCTGACCGTGACCGGGCCCACGGGCGCTCCGCACGTCCCGGTGACGACGGTCCCGACCACCACCACGACCACGACCGTCCCTCCGGACGTGGTGACGAACGCCCAGCCCGAGTCGTGGAACCCCTACCCGTGCACGCCGGGCGCCCCGACCCGGACCTCGCCCAAGTCGACACCCACGACGCACAAGAAGAAGTAGCGAGCAGCTGGAGAGTCGGAGTACGCAGGAGAGACGGGGGTCGACCCCCCGCCGCCCCTCAGGCCGACTTGCGCCGCTGGCGCACGATCCGCCGGCGCTCCCGCTCGGTCGTGCCGCCCCAGACGCCCTCACGCTCGCGGTGGGCCAGGGCGTGCTCGAGGCAGGCCTGGCGGACCGGGCAGAGGACGCAGACAGCCTTGGCCTCGGCCGCGTCGGCCTCGTCCTCCGTGACCGGATAGAAGATCTCGACGTCGAGACCCCGGCAGGCGGCTTGTCTGCGCCACGTGGTGGCGATCATGGGAAACACTTCCTCGTTGCAGGCGGATACTAACATTTGCCCAGTTCAGGAGCCCTTTTCGACTGGCGGTCCGACGGCACCATCCCGAATTTCGGCGAACGCCGAGTATGGCCTACACCTCGTGCGCCTGTAAAGACTTGCGCACGGAATTGTGCCTGGTCAGCCGACGGACAGCGGCTTTGTTGTCCCGAAGAGGTCGCCTGCCAGCCCGGCCCTGACCGGCGGCGGGAGCACGGTCCGGGCCTCGTAGGCCGACGCCTCGGACTCGGTGAAGCTGAAGCGCAGGTAGTGGACCGCCGGCGTCACGGTGTCCCAGGACAGTGCTGCGGCGTGCTGGGCCTCCGGCCGGCCGGGCACGAGGTCACCATCCAAAGCGAAGTGGATCTGACGCTCGATCCCTACCAGCTTGGGCAGCCACTCTCCGAGCAGCTCCGGCGATCCTTTTGCCAATCGTGGTCAGGATCGTGCCTCCCTGCACTGGCAAAACCCGAGGACGTCGAGATCAGGCCGGGCGGGTCGTCGCCTGATCCTCCAGCTCGCGCATGGTGAACAGGGCGCTCAGCCGGATCCCTTCTGCGCTCGCGACATCGCCTCCACCCCCCTCGCGGTCGATGACGCAGACGGCGTGCTCGACGACCGCGCCTTCGGTGCGCAGGTCCTGCGCCGACAGCACGAGCTGACCGCCCGTCGTCACCACGTCCTCGACGATGAGCAGCCGCTTGCCCACCACGTTGCCACCCTCGCACACCCGCTCGGTGCCGTATTTCTTCGGTTGCTTGCGCACGAAGAAGGCGGGTAGCCCCGTGAGCGACGACAGCATGGTTGCGAGCGGGACGCCGCCCAGCTCGAGCCCGGCCAACCCGTCGGTGCCCGGCGGAACGAGTACGACCAGCGCCTCGACGATATCCCTCAAGAGCTCGGGGTCCGACTCGAAGCGGTACTTGTCGAAATACTGGTCGGCCGTGCGGCCCGACCGCAGGACGAAGCTGCCGGTCAAGTGGGATGCGGCGAGGACTCGGGCGGCCAACGTCACTCCTTCATTCTGCCTGGTCGGCGCGCTCGTTCTGCAGAGTGGTTGCGTCGGGCGGGCGTCTGCCTGCGAGCTGGACTGATCATCCGGGTCTCTTCGGCCAGGAGTGGCCGGAGCGAAGGCTTTACGGCGAAGGCCATTCGGGTGAGGATCGGTGTGATCCGACCAAAAGGGCTTCGGATCAGGCCGGTTCCGGGGCCGTGAAGCGACAGTCGGGGCATCGGCCTCGAAAGAAGATGTCGATGTCAAGGAGCTCGAAGCCGTACTGCTGGCCGGCTGCCAGCGTCAACCGGTCGATGCCCTCCGGGTTGACGTCGAGGAGTGCTCCGCATCCGACGCAGTAGAGATGGTGATGCGCGACCGTGGTGTTGGGGTCGTATCGCTTCGGGCCTTCACCCGTGGAGATCTCTAGCACCTCGCCCATGTCCACGAGCTCGTTCAACGTGTTGTACACAGTGGCCAGGCTGATCTCCGGGAGGAGTGTCTGGGCTTTGCTGTAGACAGCGTCTGCGGTCAGGTGGACGTGGTCACCGGCCAGCGCTTCCGCCACAACTCTTCGCTGGGCGGTGAGCCGCCATCCCCGGTCCCGCAACCGCTGGACCAATTCGCTGATTGTGGCCTCCTGAGGCTCTGCCGGCCGGATGCGCCCTGGCCGAACACTGGATTTGTTCTGGAACTTGACTGATTCTAACCCCATCGTTAGCCTCGAATAGGCCAGAAGGCTAGACCGAACCGCTGCGTTTGCCACGTGAGTTCGGTCCAAAGAAACGAGCCACGAGAGGGATCGCAGATGACCCAGGACGGCAAAGTGGAGGGCGGGAGGATGAGGTCTCGGCGGCCGTCAACCAAGCCACCGTCTCCTCCGATGCCCATCCATCGAGTGCGTCGGGGCCACGAGTCATCTGGGATGAAAACGAACTAGAAACAGATAAGGCAGCGAGAGAGGAGATGGATCGACGTGTCTGAGAGAGGTAGCGAGAGCGAGAACCCTGCAATCCCCGCTCCGACTCCGAAGGAGCATCGGCCGATGTCCAACCAGGACTGGTGGCCGAATCAAGTCAACGTTCAGGTGCTCCACCAGCACACGCCGATATCCAATCCGATGGGCGAGGACTTCAACTACGCAGAGGCGTTCAAGACCCTCGACGTCGATGCACTCAAACGAGACATCTTCGCTGTGATGACGACCTCGCAGGAGTGGTGGCCAGCTGACTACGGCCACTATGGGCCCCTGTTCATCCGGATGAGCTGGCACGCCGCCGGCACGTACCGCATCGCCGATGGCCGAGGCGGTGGCGGCGAGGGCGCTCAGCGCTTCGCTCCCCTCAACAGTTGGCCCGACAATGCGAGTCTCGACAAGGCGCGCCGGTTGCTCTGGCCCATCAAGCAGAAGTACGGCCGGAAGATCTCGTGGGCCGACCTGATCATCTTCGCCGGAAACTGCGCCTTCGAGTCGATGGGGTTCAAGACGTTCGGCTTCGGCTTCGGTCGGGAAGACGTCTGGGAGCCCGACGAGATCTACTGGGGGCCCGAGGACACCTGGCTCGGAGACGAGCGCTACAGCGGCGATCGGGTGCTTGCCACGCCTTTCGGCGCCGTGCAGATGGGCCTGATCTACGTGAACCCGGAGGGGCCCAACGGCAATCCCGATCCACTCGCCGCAGCCAAAGACATCAGGGAGACCTTCCGTCGCATGGCCATGGACGACGAGGAGACGGCCGCGCTCATCATCGGCGGCCACACGACCGGCAAGTGCCATGGAGCCGTCAGTGAGGAGTACGTCGGTCCCGAACCCGAGGGTGCCAGCATCGAGGAACAAGGTCTCGGCTGGAAGAACATGTTCGGCAGCGGGAAAGGCGCCGACACGCTCACCAGTGGACTGGAGGGTGCATGGACCAACCAGCCGACGAAGTGGGACAACGGCTACCTGGACAACCTCTACAAGTACGACTGGGAGCTGACAACGAGTCCGGCCGGCGCCAAACAATGGACTCCGAAGAACCCCGAGGCGGAAGGCACCGTGCCCGACGCTCACGATCCGTCTAAGAGTCACGCGCCCATGATGTTGACGACGGACCTGGCGCTGCGGCTCGATCCGATTTATGGGCCGATTACGAAGCGCTTCCACGAGCATCCCGAGGAGCTCGAAGACGCGTTCGCCAAGGCCTGGTACAAGCTGTTGCACCGCGACATGGGACCCGCCTCGCGCTATCTCGGGCCATGGGTTCCGGAAGAGCAGCTCTGGCAGGACCCGGTCCCCAAGGTCGACCACGATCTCATCGGGAAGAGGGACATCACGACGCTGAAGAGGAGGATCCTCGCATCGGGACTGTCCGTCTCCCAGCTGGTCTCCGCCGCGTGGGCGTCGGCGGCCACCTTCCGCGGCACCGACATGCGAGGTGGGGCCAACGGTGCACGGATCCGCCTTGAGCCGCAGAAGGACTGGGAGGTCAACAACCCGGCCGAGCTGGCCAATGTGCTACAGACGCTCGAGAAGATCCAGCGCAAATTCAACGCCGCACACTCTGGAGGGACGCAGGTGTCCCTCGCGGACCTGATCGTCCTGGGCGGTTGCGCGGCCGTCGAGCAAGCGGCGAAGAACGGTGGGAACGACACGGTCACGGTCCCGTTCACGCCTGGTCGGACGGACGCCTCACAAGAGCAAACCGACGTGGAGTCGATGGCCGTGCTCGAGCCGAGCGCCGATGGGTTCCGCAACTACATCCGCGCCGACGAGAAGATGCCGCCGGAGCAGAGGCTGGTAGATCGTGCGAACCTGTTGACGTTGACAGCTCCAGAGATGACGGTTCTGGTCGGCGGCATGCGAGCCCTGGACGCCAACTCAGGGCGATCTCAAAACGGCGTCCTCACCGACCGGCCCGAAACGTTGACGAATGACTTCTTCGTGAACCTGCTCGACATGGGCACGGAGTGGAAGTCGTCCATGACAGCCGAGAACGTGTACGAGGGGCGTGACCGCACCAGCGGTGAACTGAAATGGACCGCGACCGCGGTGGACCTCGTTTTCGGCTACAACTCTCAGCTCCGCGGACTCTCGGAGGTCTACGCCTGCGACGACTCCAAGGAGAAGTTCGTACGTGACTTCGTGGCGGCGTGGGACAAGGTCATGAACCTCGACCGCTTCGATCTCGCCTGATGTCCTGACGGGGTCGAGCCAGTTCAGAGGGCTTCGGTGCTGAAGCCGGCTCGGGCTGACAGCCCGGGCTGGCCTGTCAACCCGGTGTCACGCGTCTCGCCGCACCATGAGGATCCCGCCGACGACGAGAGCGATCATCGCGTACCCGCAAAGGATCGCGAATCCCACCCAGGGATGGAACGCGCTCGCCCTGTGCACGGGCCCGACCGTCGTCATGATGTCGCTGATGCGGAAGGGCAGGAACTTCATGATCGGGTTGCCGACGGAGGAGGGTAGCGCCTGGACGATGAGCGGCAGGACGAGCAACCCGGCCACGTAAGTCGTGATGGCGCCCGCGGTGTGACGCACGATCGTTCCGATTCCGAGTGCGAAGAGACCCAGAACTGGGATCATGAGACCGGCGCCGATCACCGCACGGAGGACGCCGGGCTGGCTGAGGCTCGCGTGAGGTGCAGGGCTCGTCAGGAGCGCCTGACCGACGAAGAAGGCTCCGAATGCGAGCACCTGACCCACGACGAGCGCCACTGCGCTGAACACCGCCGCTTTGGTCGCGAGCACGCGTGGGCGATTCGGTGTCGCCGCCAGCGTGGCCCGGATGCTGCCGGTTCCGTACTCGGCGCTCACAACGAGCACACCGAGCACTCCGATGACGAGCTGGCTGAACAACAGGCCCTGGAGGCTGAGCTTTGTGGGGTCGAAGTTCAACTGGTCCGACAGCGACATGTGGCTCCACTGGTTGGAGACCGTCACGCCCGCGATAACGGCGATTCCGACCGAGATCAGGGCCATCGCGACGAGAGTCCAGGTCGTTGATCGGACGGATCGCAGCTTGATCCATTCGGAGCGGAGGCCCTTCCAAATGCGATCGGGGCGATCCTGGGTCGTCGGGAGTGTCGTCGTCTGGGGTGTGGTGAGGGTGAGAGTCATTGTTTCCTACCTTCCGGAGTCGAGGTCGACGTGGTAGTGACCGAGAGCTGGCCCGGCCGACAGCCCGGGCCAGCCTGGCTGCGCGGCGTCACGCATCTCGCCGCACCATGAGGATCCCGCCGACCACGAGAGCGATCAGGGCGTACCCGCAAAGGAGGGCGAAACCCTCCCAGGGGTGGAACGAACTCGCGACGTTCAGGGGCTTGATCGACGTCATCGTCTCGCTGATGTTGAAGGGCAGGAACTTCATGATCGAGTTGCCGATGGACGAGGGAAGCGTCTGGACGATTATCGGCAGGACGAGCAACGCGGTCACGTACGTCGTGATGGCACCTGCGGTGTGACGCACGATCGTGCTGATTCCGAAGGCGAAGAGGCCCAGCACCGGGATGATGAGGCCGGAGCCGACCACCGCACCGAGGACACCGGGCTGGCTGAGGCTGGCGTGAGGTGCGGGGCTGAAGAGCGCCTGACCGGCGAAGAAGGCCCCGAACGCCACTAGCTGACCCACGACGAACGCCACTGCGCTGAACACGGCCGCCTTGGTCGCGAGCACGCGCGGGCGACTTGGTGTCGCCGCCAGGGTGGCCCGGATGGTGCCCGTTCCGTACTCGGCGCTCACGACGAGCACCCCGAGCACTCCGATGACGAGCTGGCTGAACAGAAGGCCTTGGAGGCTGAGCTTTGTGGGGTCGAAGGTCAGTTGCTGAGCCAGCGACCTGTGGCTCCACTCGTTGGAGTTCGTGATTCCCACGATGACGGCGATTCCGACCGAGATCACCGCCATGGCGGCGAGCGTCCAGGTCGTCGACCGGACGGATCGCATCTTGATCCATTCGGATCTGAGGCCCTTCCAAATGCGGTTGGGACGAGCCTGGGTCGTCGGGAGTGTCGTCGTTGGGGGTGTGGTGAGGGTGAGAGTCATGGTTTCCTACCTTTCGGGAGAGGAGGACGAGGGGACGAGGGATGCGGCCGCCGTGCCGTGCCCGTCACCGCGGAACTCCACGCTGTCGCGAGTCAGCTCCATGAATGCTTCTTCGAGCGATGCCGACTGCGGAGCGAGCTCGTGCAGGAAGATCCCGGCGGCCCCGGCTGCCTCCCCGATGGTGGTGGCAGTAAGGCCGGTGACGTCGAGGGCGCCGTCCCTTTCGCGCTGCACCACTCCGCCGTGGCCGGCCAGGAGCTCCGCGAGATCGTCCGGCCGAGGCGACCTCACCCGGACGAACTGTCCAGAGCTCTCTGCGACGAAGTCCGCTGCGGTCCCGGCGGAGATGAGCTTTCCCCTGCCGATCACGACGAGCTGGTCGGCGGTCAAGGCCATCTCGCTCATGAGGTGGCTGGAGACGAACACCGTCCTGCCCTCGGCGGCGAGCCCTTTCAAGAGGTTCCTCACCCAGAGGATCCCTTCGGGGTCGAGGCCGTTGATGGGTTCGTCGAACAAGAGCACCCCGGGGTCCCCCAGGAGCGCTGCGGCGATGCCCAGCCGCTGACCCATGCCGAGGGAGAACTTGCCGGCACGCTTCTTCGCGACCTTCTCCAAGCCCACCATCTCCAGCACCTCGAAGACCCTCGAGCGCGGGATCGAGTTGGACTCGGCCAAGAAGTAGAGGTGATTGAACGCACTCCGGCCGGGGTGGATCGCCTTTGCCTCCAGCAAGGCTCCCACCTCTCGCAGCGGCAGGTTCAGATCGCGATAGTGCTTCCCGTTCACAGTGATGAAGCCCGCGTCAGGGGCATCGAGCCCCATGATCATCCGCATGGTCGTGGACTTGCCCGAGCCGTTCGGGCCGAGGAATCCAGTCACCAGTCCCGGCTTGACCTCGAAGGACAGGTCGTCGACGGCCACCGTGTCCTTGTAGCGCTTTGTGACTCCGTTGACGTCAATCATTCGAATCCTCCGTTCCTCGTTGAGGCTCGCCCCAACGGCGATGCACCGAAATGGGCGACTCCTCCATGCTGAAGGAAGGCTGGCTCCGGTCGCATCGGCCGGGCGTTCATTCCGGCCATACTTCGAGGGATGGAGTTTCCGGGTAAAAGCCCAGGTCGGGGTCCATCGGAGGATGTAGCCCAAAAGAGACCTCGGGCTGATGCGCTGCCTAAGACCTCGTCTGTAGCGTCGACGGACATGGATGGAGACGCGGCTGGGATGAACCCTCCGCGACCCCCACTCTTCGAACGCATCAGTCCGCAGCGGTGGGTCGAGGTCGACGTGGTGCTCGCGGTCGTCCTCTTCTTCGCCTCGCTGGCACACTTGTTCCGCGGCCTGATTGTCGGGTCGGAGGTGAACCCCTCGTGGTGGGCGTTGGTTCCGCTCTACGCGCTCGGGACCATTCCCATCGCGTTCAGAAGGCGCTGGCCCGAGTGGTCGCTGGTCTGTATCACGGGATCCGTCGCGCTAGCGACCATGCTCGGCTACTCACTGGCGCCGGCACCCTTCATCGCGTTTCCTCTGTACAGCGTCACGGTGAAGTACTCGCGCCGTCAGTCGCTCCTCGTCCTGATTGCAGTCGAGGGCGTCCTCGTCCTGGCGTTGGCCGTGGCGTCCGTGTACCACTCGCTGAGAGGCGACGTGACGTTCAACTTCATCCTGCCGGTGGCGGTCTGGTTCGTCGGAGACAGCGTGCGGACGCGTCGCGCCTATCAGTCGGGCCTCCTAAGACAAGCCGAGGAGGAGCAGAAGCGCGAGCTGGACCGCGCCCAGCAGGCCATCGTCGAGGAGCGGCTGGAGATCGCGAGGGAGCTCCATGACGTCATCGCCCACAGCCTCAGTGTCATCGCGATTCAGTCGGGAGTCGGGAGGCACCTCATCGACAACCGACCGGAAGAAGGGCGCAAGGCACTGGAGGCCGTGGAGCACACCAGTCGCTCGGCCCTGGACGAGCTCCGCCGGGTCTTGAGGGTCCTCCGGCGGAACGCGGGGCAGCCGCCGGAGCTCGCTCCGGCCCCGGCGCTCTCGGAGCTCGACGGCCTCGTCGGCCGCGTGAGAGACGCGGGGGTCCCCGTCGAGCTGCGAACGGCAGGTGACCTCGCGGCGATTCCTTCCGGCCTCTCTCAGTCGGTCTACCGCATCGTCCAAGAGGCACTGACCAATGTCGTTCGGCACACCCGCGGTGCGAGGACGACGGTGACGATCGAAGCCGTACCCGAGTGCCTTCACCTCGAGGTCGTCAATGCCGCCACCGGATCCGTGAGGAGGCCATCGGGACAATCCGACTCGAACGGCAACGGGAAGCCGGCCGGTGGCGAGCACCACGGCATCATCGGCATGAACGAACGCGCGCTCGCGTTCGGCGGGACGCTGTTGGCAACGCCCCTCCCCGACGGCGGCTTCCGGGTCGCTGCGCAGTTTCCGCTTCGGACCGACCAGTGACCATCACAGTTGTGATCGCGGACGATCACGCCCTGGTACGTGCGGGGTTCCGGTCCCTGGTGGATTCCGAACCCGACCTTCAGGTCGTGGGGGAAGCGTCGACGGGCGAAGAGGCGGTCGCAGTCGTGAAGGCGACAGAGCCAGATGTCGTCTTGATGGACGTGCGCATGCCCGCGATGGACGGGCTCGAGGCCACCCGGCGGATCCTCGGCCCCTCCAACGGGCCCTCCGCACGGATCCTCATGCTCACGACGTTCGACCTCGACGAGTACGTCTTCGAGGCGATCCGGTCGGGTGCGAGCGGGTTCTTGCTCAAGGACACGCCGCCGGGTCAGCTTCTCTCTGCAATTCGCGTGATCGCGGGCGGTGACGCCCTGCTCGCCCCGAGCGTGACCCGACGCCTCATCGCCGAATTCGCCAGCCGTCCAACGTCTCCCGTCGCGAGTCGTGACCTCCTAGCCTCGCTGACGGACCGCGAGCTCGAGGTGCTCAAGGCGGTCGCCAATGGAAAGTCGAATGCCGAGATTGCCGACGAGCTCCACATGAGTGTGGCCACCGCCAAAACCCACGTGAGCCGAATCCTCACCAAGCTCGATGCCCGCGATCGAACCCAGCTCGTTGTCATCGCCTTTCAGACCGGAGTCGTGATACCCTCCTGAGCGGCGGGCCCGGCGACGCTCCATCCGAATGTCAGGCGCCGCGATCCGTCGCACGCCACGATGGCCCAGACCTGTGGAGTCCACGCAAAGATCGCGTCCTGGTCGTAGTGCGCCCCGAGCGTGAGTACATCGGCCTCGCGCATGCCGGACACGGCGACCCCCTCCTCGCGGTGTCCGGTGACGGGGTCGAGGCCGACCGCCGTCCACATGCCGTCGGCCATCGGTCGCAGGTCGCGCTCGAGAGAGGACTGGCGCTCCATGTTGACTTTCGGAGCGGGTCGTTCGCCGCCGGGATCCCACGCCGTGACGATGTGGACCGGGAAGTCAAAGGGCCACGGCCAGACGCCGACGACGCCCGACCGCGCCGCCCGGACCGACATCGTTCCCAGGTCCGGTCGCACGATCTCGACGACCGTTCTCGCATAACTCTCCCATGTGTCGTCGGGAGGTGGGTCCACACCGCACCTTAGGCAGCCAAACGGCCTGCCCTTCCATATCTATCCGTTCCAATCCGCTCCCGCTCAGAATCGAGCTCGCATCAGATGTGGCAGGCTTGGCCGGTGCACCCCTTCCACCGCGATGACGCGCTGCGCCGCCTCGCCGACGAGGAGTTCGACGTGCTGGTCGTGGGAGGCGGCGTCACCGGAACGGGAGTGGCGCTCGATGCCGCGAGCCGTGGGCTCAAGACGGCCCTCGTTGAGAAGGGTGACTTCGCCTCCGGCACCTCTTCGAAGTCCTCGAAGATGGTGCATGGCGGCATCCGCTACCTCCAGCAGCGGGAGTACCGGCTCGTCTACGAGAACCTGGCGGAGCGGCAGCGCCTGCTGGACAACGCGCCGCATCTCGTCTCTCCGCTTCCCTTCCTGATCCCCCTTTTCGGCCGCGACGGTGTGGTGTCCAAGGCCGTGGCCCGCTCGTACTCGAGCGCGCTGTGGCTCTACGACCTCACCGGGGGCTGGCGGATCGGCGAGCGGCACCGGGAGGTGGACAAGGAGCAGGCGCTGGCGCACCTGCCGACGCTGAACACGGATCACCTCGTGGCCGGCTTCCTCTATTTCGACGCTCGGGCCGACGACGCCCGGTTGACCCTCACGCTCGCCCGCACGGCGGCATTCGAGTTCGGGGCGGTGACCGCGAATTACACCCCCGTCGTGCGGCTGACCGCGGGGGCGGGCGGCGTGAACGGCGCCGTCGTGCGACCGCTCCCCGGCGACGAGACGACGGACTTCGCCATTCGTGCCCGCGTCGTGGTGAACGCGACCGGGGTCTGGGCGGACGCCGTCCGCGCGCTCGACGAGGGATCGCATCCCAACTCACTCCGTCCGGCCAAGGGTGTGCATGTCACGGTCCCCGCCCACAGGCTGCCGTGCGACATCGCAGCGGTGATCCCCGTTCCCAGCGACAAGCGGTCGATCTTCGTGGTCCCGTGGCCCGGCACCGACGTGGTCTACCTCGGCACGACCGACACCGACTACACCGGTCCCCTCGACGACCCGACCTGCAGTCCCGAGGACGTCGACTACCTCCTTGAGGCGGCGAACAACGTGACCACGTCCAGGCTCACCCGAGCGGATGTCACCGCCGTCTGGGCCGGGCTCCGCCCCCTGCTCGCTCCCCCAGCTCAGGGCCGTCCCGTGTCGGAGCGCACGGCCGACCTCTCGCGCCGTCACACTGTGGAGACGTCGTCCGACGGCGTCGTCACCGTCACCGGCGGCAAGCTGACGACCTACCGCAAGATGGCGCAGGACACCGTCGACACCGTCGTGCGCCAACTCGGCGAGTCCCCGCGGCGCCGGCGCTGCGTCACCAAGTCCCTCGCTCTGCTCGGGGCGACCACAAAGAGCCGCGACCCGGTCGCGCTGGCCCAGCCCCGGGGGCGTCTCCTCGCCCGGTACGGAACCGAGACCTCGGCGCTGCTCGCCCTCGCCGAGGGCAGGCCCGACCTACTCGAGCCCATCGTCCCGGGCTTGCCCTACACCGGAGTCGAGTTCCTGTACGCGGCGCGCGAGGAGATGGCGTGCACGCTCGACGACGTTCTCTCGCGCCGGACTCGGGCGCGCATTCAACGGGCGCACGCCACCATGGACGCGGCGTCCGCCGTCGCGGGCCTCATCGCTCCCGACATGGGGTGGGACGAGCGCGCGATAGCCGACCAGGTCGCACGTTTCATCGAGGCCTGCCAGAAGGAGCTCCTGACTGCTGGCCTCGAGCTGCAGTGACCGCGCCGACGCCGGTCACCCCGATCGACGCTTCGGCCGACGCCGTGTTCGACCGGCTCGGCGGCACAGTGGCCGAGGTCCCCGAGAAGCTGGCCGACCGCATCGCCGAGTCCGGAGCCGCGGTGCTCAGCGGACCTGAGGCGCGGGCCGAAGCCGGCCGGGACTGGTGGCCCCTCGCCATCGGGTGGGCCACCGAAGGTGCGGTCCCCCAGCGCCCGGCCTTCGTCGCCCGTCCCACCTCGACGACCCAAGTGTCGGCCATCCTGGCCGCGTGCAACAACAGCGCAGTCCCGGTGACCGCCATGGCCGGACGCAGCGGCGTGTGCGGCGGATCGATACCCGTTCACGGCGGCGTGTCGCTTGACATGACCGCACTCACTGGCGTCGTCGGGGTCGAAGAGACGTCACTCACAGCAGACGTGCGAGCGGGAACCTTCGGTCCGGACTTGGAGGACGCGTTGGGCAGGGCTGGTGCCGGTTTCACGCTGGGGCACTGGCCCCAGTCGATCGACCTGTCCACGGTCGGGGGCTGGCTCGCGTGTCGCGGAGCCGGCCAGTACTCGACCCGCTACGGGAAGATCGAGGACATGGTGATCGGGCTCGAGGTGGTTCTGGCCGACGGCAGGGTCGTGCACACCGAGGGCCACGGGCCCCGCGCCGCGACGGGCCCGAACCTGACCCAGCTCTTCGTGGGCAGCGAGGGGACCCTCGGGATCATCACCGAGGCGCGCCTGCGCATCCACCCCCGTCCCTCTGCTCGTGACGGGAGGTCGTTCGGGTTCCCGACGTTCGCCGCCGGTCTCGAGGCCTGCCGTCAGATCCTCCGCAGAGGAGCCACCCCGGCGGTCCTCCGCCTGTACGACCAGACCGAGTCCGAGAGGAATTTCCAGCAACCCGACACCAATGTCCTCATCGTTCTCGACGAGGCGGACCCGGTGGTCCTCTCTGGCACCCTGGCCGTGGTCGAGCAGGAGTGCGGGCCAGAGGCAGGAGGGCACGAGCTCGATCCGAGCCTGGTCGACCGCTGGCTGGGCCATCGCAACGACGTCTCCGCACTGGCCCCGCTGTGGCGGGGCGGCATTGTCGTCGACACCGCCGAGGTTTCCGCGCCCTGGGCGGTCTTGCCCGCGCTGTTCGACGATGTCGTCTCTGCACTAAAGGCAATCGACGGCACGCTCGCCGCGTCCGCGCACCAGTCGCATGCCTACACCGACGGCGCCTGTCTCTACTTCACGTTCGGCGGCCGCGGTCCAGACGGCGACGCGGCCTGGCGAGAGCGCTACTACCGGCAAGCCTGGGACGTCGTCACCGAGATGACGCTGGCACACCGGGCCGCCATAAGTCACCATCACGGCATCGGGCTCAACCGTTCCCGCTTCCTGCCCCGGGCCCTGGGATCCGGCTTCGACGTGCTCAAGGCGCTGAAGGAGACGCTCGATCCGGTGGGAATCCTCAACCCCGGTAAGTTCGGCCTTCCGTCGCGCTACGGGTCGTCTCCCTGGCCATGAGCGGACCCGGGGGAAGTGTCCTCGTCGTCGACGTCGGGACTTCCGGAGTGCGTGCCGCCATCGTCCGCCCCGACGCCACGGTCGCGCACGCGCAGCATGCGCCGGTGTTACCCGACTCCCCGGCGCCGGGCCTCGTCGAGTTCGACGCGGCACACATGGCCGACGCCGCGCTCGCTGTGGCGCGGGCGGCACTCGCTGAGGGCGGCCCGGTGTCCGCGGTGGGCATCGCCAATCAGCGCGCGTCGAGCATCGTCTGGGAGCGAGAGACGGGGAAGCCCGTGGCTCCCGGCATCGGGTGGCAGGACCTGCGGACAGTCGGAACGTGCCTCGCCCTGCAGGGCGAGGGCGTCCGGCTGGCCCCCAACGCATCGGCGACCAAGGTGATGGCGATCCTCGACGACGTCGACCCGGAACGGGAGCGGGCCGAGCGCGGCGAGCTCTGTTTCGGCACGGTCGACAGCTGGGTGGCGTGGACACTCTCCGGGGGGAGCGACGCCGGGTCCGACACCCTTCACGTCACCGATGCCACCAACGCCGCGGTGACGGCGCTGGTCGACCCCCTGACCATCGACTGGGACGACGGGCTGCTCCAGAAGTTGCGGATCCCGCGGCCCATGATGCCGAAGGTCGTCGACTCGTCCGGGTCCGTGGGCGCAGCAAACGGACTCCCGGGAGCGCCTCCCATCTGCTCGCTCGCGGGCGACCAGCAGGCATCGCTGGTAGGACAGGGCTGCACTCGGCCGGGGCTGGCCAAGGCGACGTTCGGCAGCGGCGGCATGCTCGACCAGTGCACGGGCCCCGGCCGCGGGCCGGGAACGGCGGCCCGCGGCACCGCCGGCACGTTCCCGATTGTCGCCTACCGGGTCGGCGGAATGGCGACGTGGGGTACCGAGGCCGTGATGCTCTCCGCGGGCACGGCCGTCGAGTGGCTCCGCGATGACCTCGGGATACTCAGCTCGGCGCACGAGTCCGAAGCCGTCGCCGCGCAATGCTCCGACTCGGGCGACGTGTGGTTCGTGCCGGCCCTATTGGGCCTCGGGACCCCCGTGTGGGACTTCGGGGCCCGGGGCACGGTGGTGGGAATCACCCGCGGCACGGCCCGGCCCGAGCTCGTGCGGGCGGTCCTCGAAGGTGTCGCCCACCGGGGTGCCGATCTCGTCGAGGCCTCCGAGGCCGACAGCGGCTTTCCCATCGCCTCGTTGCGAATCGACGGCGGCATGTCCGACAACGCGGTCTTCGTCTCGGCTCTGGCGGATGCGATCGGGCGGCCCGTCGAGATCTCTCCCGTCCTGGAGGCGACCACCCTTGGCGCGGGCCTTCTGGCGGGCCTCGCCATCGGCACCTACTCGTCTACCGACGAGCTGGCCGGCACGTTCCGAGCCCGGCACACCGTCGAGCCCGGCATCGACGAGTCGGCTCGGATCCCCGCCCGCGCCCGCTGGCTCGCGGCACGGGAAAAGGCGGAAGCCACGATTCCCGAACTCTCGGGGATCACCTTCTGAGCCGGTCGGCCCGCCGACGAAAGAGTCCTCGGCGCGTACCTCGGACAATGCTCACGGCGAGATTGGAAGTTCGTCCGCCTAGGGAAGAAGATCGCGGCAGGTTCGTGCAGCTCTTTTGTGACGAGGATTTCATGGCCTTCTCAGCAGGGGTCCTCGATGTGCCCGCGGCCAACCGTCGCTTCGACGAGATGTTGCGCCGAGCCCAAGAACTCCCTTTTGCCAAGCAGCCGGTGCTCGAGCGCGCCACCGGCACGATCATCGGCTACGCAGGCGTCGACTGGTTCGAATTCGAGGGTCGAAACCGGCTCGAGTTCGGATACCGGCTCGTCCCCGAAGCGCGGGGGCAAGGCTACGCCACCGAAGCCGGTCAAGCTGTGCTCGCCAAAGCGGCTGAGACCTTCCGAGGAGAGATATTCGCAATAATCGACCCGAGAAACCATGCCTCTCAGAACCTCGCTCGGAAACTCGGATTCCAGTTCTGGAGACAGGCCGTCGTCAACGGGTATCTCGACAACATCTACCGCCTTCTCATCGCGTGAGGGCCACCGGAGCGTGGACCAAGGGCAACCCAATGGACCACCTCGAACGGGAGATCTACGTTAGGTACAGCTTGTGCATGCCGCAGGGACCGATCAGAGGGTGGGGACCCATGGAAATTCTCAGCGAGAAGGTAGAGAAGGGCGTCGTCGAGCGACGCTTCGACTTGCAAGTGGGTGGGGAGACCGTCCCGGGCATCCGCTGGTCGCCCGAGAGCGCGAAGGGACCCCGCCCGACGATCTTGATCGGGCACGGCGGTACCCAGCACAAACGGGTCCCGAATGTGCTGGGCCTGGGCCGCCGCTTCGTGAGACATCTCGGCTACTCCGCGGTCGCCCTCGATGCACCCGGGCACGGGGAACGGATCACCGATCCCGAGAAGGCGGAACGGCGGCGCCAGGCGATCCAAGCTCGCATCGCAGCCGGCCCCGGGTCAGATGGCGTTGCCCCGAGTCCCGAAGAGGCGAAGGAATGGGTGGAACGCACCACCAAGGGGATCGCGGAGTGGCAGGCGCTCCTCGACAGTCTCGACGAGCAGGGTGAAGGACCCCGCTACGGCTACTGGGGCGTGTCGATGGGGACCGCGATCGGCCTGCCGTTCGTGGCGTCGGAACCTCGCGTCAAAGCGGCGGTCCTGGGGCTGGCGGGGCTCAGGAACCGCCCCGGGGCCGAGCGCTTCGAACAATTCGCGCGCGAACTCACGGTGCCAGTGTTGCTGGTCCTTCAGTGGAATGACGAACTGGTCGGCCAGACTTCGGGCCTGGCACTATTCGACGCCATCGGTTCGACCGAGAAGACCTTGCACATCAACCCCGGCGGCCACGTACAGATCCCCCTCTTCGAGAGGGATGCCTATGAGGCCTTCTTCCTGCGTCATCTCGGGCCGGCCGCATAGCCGGACCAGGGGTGCGTCGATTGCCCGCTCCCGAGGCAATCAGACGTACGCGTGCACCACGGCACGGTAGGGCTGGGTCTCAGCCGACAGATGATCTGTACGGGGAATACGCCCGAGCTTCCGCCCAATTTCGGCCCGGTGTCCCTCCGGATTGGGTGGATCCTTCGGCGGTGGAAATCCCTTCACCGTCTCCACTGATCTGAACCCGGCCGCACGGCACATATCAGTAAGCGCTTGGAGCGTCGGCACGAACCAATTTCCGAAGTCGGCCCTCAGCGAGTTGTCAACGTGGAATTGAAGCAACGAACGATGATCGAGCCCGTGGAGGTGGATGGCCTCGGTTTCGATGACCGCCACTTCCTTGGTGACGGCAAGGACGCGCTCCAGGGATGCCACAGGGTCCTTCATGTGATAGAGAACCCCCAGGTACAGCACCACATCGAATCTGCCCAGCATGTCCAGGTCCAAGGTCGTGAAGTCGGCGACGACCGGTTGCACCTTGGAAGTCAAGGCCTGAGCCGCAAACCGGAAGCCGCGCTGACCCGGTAGATCAGGTTGCCAAAAGTCGGTCAAATCGCGTGAGTGATCGGGCAGGATCCCGTTGGCTGCACACTCTTGCCAATAGCGATCCCTCGCTTCGATGTCGACGCCCCACGCATAGTGATCGAGTGCGACGACGCTGCCCGCTCCCGCCTGTTCGGCCAAAAACGAGAATTTGCCGTCCCAAGCGCCGATGTCGAGCACGCTCTTGTCTCGCACGTCGGGCAGGATCTCAGAGTGGTGTGGGCTGTCGCTGAGGCCCTTCGTGATGACTCCGTGACCGAGTTCGATCGTGTGGAACCAGGGTATGGAGTCCGCTTGTCGCTGTCGTTCTTCTTGTCGCTGCGATTCTTCTTGTCGCTGCGATTCCTCTTGTCGCTGCGATTCTTCTTGTCGCTGCGATTCTTCCGGGCACGACATCAGGCACATGATACGAACTCGGCTGAACTGCGGCTCGGCCCTCTGAGGCGCGCCTCGACGCGGGGTATCGCTAGCCGCCGGCCGATTTCGCGCGCTCCTGCGCCGCATGGGCCAACGCGTCGTCCCAGGTGCAGCCGTGCTCGAGCAGGGCGCGGTACGCCATCAACTGGCGCGGGCGGCCGATGCCCATCACGGCTCTCAGCCGGCCGGCCCGGTTGAACGCGGCAACGAACTTGCCCTGCTGCAGCGAGCCGTCGACGATCTCGACCTCGTCCTCACCCCCCGGACTGCCCAGGACCTGAAAGCGGATGCCGAATTGATCCGACCAGAAGTACGGGATAGGAGTGAACGACTTTGCGTCGGCTTCCCCGGCCAACAGGCTGCGCGCAGCCGCCACCCCCGCCTCCGCCGCGACCTGCCAGTGCTCGATGCGAATGAGCTCCTCCAGCCCGTCGTGGCGCCAGTCCCAACGAGCGATGTCGCCGGCGCAGACGATGCCGTCGGCCGCGAACAGACGGTCGTCGCAGACGACGCCGTCGTCGAGCGTGAGCCCGGAGTCGCGTAGCCATTCGATGTTGGGCGTGACGCCGATCCCCATCACGACGACATCGGCCGGGAGTGCCTCTCCCCCGTCCAGCTCCACCACCAATCCCTGGTTGGTCTCATCTGATTGGTCGATGCGCTGGACCGTGACCCCGGTGCGGAGATCGACGCCGTTTGCGGCGTGCAACGACGCGCAATGCTGACCGAGCATGGGGCCGAACACATTCGAAAGCGGGATGTCCATGACCTCGAGCACGGTGACCCGGCATCCCATCCCGGCACAGGTGGATGCCACCTCGGCACCGATGAACCCAGCCCCGATCACGATCACCCGGGCGGAGTCGACCGCCGTAACGGCGCTGCGCAGGGCCAACGAGTCGTCAAGAGTCCGGAGTGTGAAAAGGCCGTCACGCTGAGAGAGCGGGTCAGTACCCGGCAAGCGGCGAGGCGCCGAACCCGTCGCCAGCACGATGGCGTCGGCGTGGAGGACGGACCCGTCGTCGACCTCCACCTTGCGGCCGATCGCGTCGAGTCGCACGGCGCGGCGGCCCAAGACTTCGTGCACACGGAGCTCGCTCGAACGCTTCGTGTCGGCGAGCACGGCCTTCTCCGGAGGCCACGTGCCGGCCAAGACCTGCTTCGAAAGGGGCGGGCGGTCGTAGGGCAGGTGGCGCTCCTCACCGAGCAGCGTCACCTGACCATGGAAGCCGTGCCCGCGCAAGGTCTCGACGGCCCGCCATCCCGCGAGCGACGCGCCGACCACCACGACCGTGCTGTCTGCGGTGAGCCCGCCCTCTGCCGTCACCCTCCGAACATGGCCATCCACTCCTGCGCCGAGCGGGGCCGGAAGACGTAATTCCATCGCCGGGTCTCCCCCATGCTCTGGGACGGATCCGGAGAGTAGAGGTGGCCGGGGAACAGGATCGTGTCGTCCGGAACGCGGGCCAGTCGAGTGTGAATGGACTCGTACATGGCCAGGGGGTCCGCACCAGGCAAGTCGGTACGTCCACATCCCTCGAGGAACAGCGTGTCGCCCGCGACCAGCTTTCCGTCGACGAGGAAACATTGGCTCCCGGGGGTGTGACCCGGGGTGTGGATGAGCTCCACCTCCACCTCTCCGACCCGCACGACGTCTCCGCTGTGATGGCCCACGAGTTCAGCGGTACCGACACCGGTGGTGCGCTCGACCCAGGGCACCTCGTCGCTCTGCACATGGATCGGCACCTGTACCTTCTCGAGCAGCGCTTGAATGCCCTCGAGTGACCAGCCCGCCATCTGCCCGCCGACGTGGTCCGGGTGGTAGTGGGTTCCGAGCACGCCGGTGAGCCGCATTCCGTCGGCCTCGAGGATGTCAAGGAGGTCCTGCACGGCATACGCCGGGTCTACCGCGACTGCCTCTCCCGTCCGGCGGTCGCCGATCAGATACACGAAGTTGACCATCATGCGCGCCATCTGGTCGCCGCGCGCGAAGTCCCGTCCGGAGAGGAGCTGCCGGAAGTAGACGCGGTCGCCCGTCACAGATCCGCTCATCAATTCACTCATCGCTGTTCCCACCTTCGGCCTCGCCGGCCAGCGCGTCGAGCCGCGGCACCAGTTCCTCGACTTGCGCCCGGGTCTGTCGCAGCCGCCTATCGAGCTCGTCGATGAGCGCAGTCGCCCGCTCCAAGCGGGCCACGAGCACGTCGACGTCGACCTCGCGCTGCTCGAAGAAGTCCACGATGGCATCGAGCTCGCGGCTGGCTTCCGTGTAGCTCAGCTGGTCCACCGGGGCGGGCTCATCGCCCTTGGCCACGTCGGTCCTCCTGTCTCGGTTCGGTCGCCTCCACCCTGCTCCGGACAGTCCCGTCGGCGAACCTTGTCACGATCTCCTGATCCTGCGCCACGTCGCCGGAGCTCCGGATCAAGGCACCGTCGGCCGCGAGGGTCAGGCTGTAACCGCGTTCGAGCTGGCGGTCGATGTCGTAGGCAGCGAGCAACCTGCGCCACGAGCGCAACCGCTCTTCCTGCTGCCCGAGCTGCCCGAGACTCAGCGGTGCCAGCCGGGCGGCGTGAGCACGGAGGCCGCCCTCGCGGGATTCGAGCCGGCCCAGAGCGGCATTGCGCACGAACGTGGCGTGGCCCCCCAGGCGTTCCCGGTGGAACCGAAGCTGATGCCGGGCCGCCGCGGTGAGCCGGCTGCGGGCCTGTGTGTCCCGGGACTCGGCGTGAGCAACGAACGAGGGGACGCGCCGGACCAACTGCTCGGCCGGGGCCGCCACGTGGTCGAGCCACCATTGAGAGACCCGCTCGACGATCGCCTGTCCGCATTCGGTCGGAGTGATGCAGACGCGGTTGGCCACGACGTCAGCCACGGTTTCGTCGCCGGTGTGGCCGATTCCGGTCCACACCGGCGTGCCGGCACCGGTCACGCCCCGAGCAACGAGCTCAGTGTCGAACGCAGCGAGGTCGCCACGAGCCCCACCGCCCCGCACCATGGCGATGATGTCGCAACCGCTGCGCCCGAGCATCCGCAGCGCGCGGGCGACTGAGGCGGGCGCGTCGGCGCCTTGCACCCTGACCTTGACCACCGAAATGCGAAACGCGAAGCCCGACATGGTCAGCCGGCCCAGGAAGTCGCGGTAGCCCTCCGTGCCCGGGCTGGCGATCAGGCCGACGTGCAGCGGCAGATCGGGCACCGCGAGCGCGGCGTTCCGGCGCAGCAAACCTTCGGTCTCCAGCGTGCGCAGCAACCGGGCCCGCTGGGCGGCCATGCGACCCAGCAGCGCGGTGACGTCGACTTCGGCCAGGATCAGGCTGATCTCGCCTTTGGCCCGGTAGACATCGAGGGTGCCGCGGAGCTCGACGACCATTCCCTCGGCGAGGGTGATGCCCTCCTTGGCGAGCGCGTGCCGCAACGGCGCCCACGTCGTGCGCCAGCACCTGACGTGTAGCGTCGGTACACCACCACGGCTCCGCGGACGCGATGACACCTCATCGTCCTCAGGATCGACGAGATCCAGGTACAAGTGGCCGGAGCGGTGGTCTGACATGCTGTGGATCTCGCCCCGCACCCACAGCTGCCGAGTCCGCGGGAAGGCGGCGGCGAGGGCGCTCTCGACCTCGTCATAGAGGCCGCCGATGGAGAGGACGCCGGTCCGGCCGCCGGACTCGGTTGGGGTGGGGACCGGCGCGGCGGCCTCGCCCTGGGGCGGGGCCTCGGGATCAAAGAGCTGGTTCGCGCTGTCGGCCATCGCCGAAACCCTACCGAGGCGCTGTGCTGTCACCCGCAGTGGCGGGCCGGTGGCACAATTGTGGTGACGGTGAGTCGGCCGGGTGGCCGCGGTGCGGGCCGCGTTGCGGGACCGTATCGAGGAAGGTCGGGACTCCGCAGAGCAGGGTGCTGGCTAACGGCCAGTCG
>JBPYFR010000188.1:0-6804 GCA_051985685.1 Acidimicrobiales bacterium | reverse complement strand
ATGCACCAGGGATACCAGTTCGACTTCCTCCGAGGCTGCGGCCCCGACCCCGAAGTCTGGTCCTACTGCGAAGGCATTGCCGTCCCGGGACCCACTCTCAGCTACCCGCACTTTACTGACTGGCTGGTGGCACAGGTCAACGAACAAATACGTGCATGGGCTTACCTGGTTCCCATGTACGAGGCCGAAAAGAAGAGAACTCCCAGCGAGCGGCGGCTGTTCTTCCGTCGGATCCATCCCGACGGAAGCGTTACCGATGAGCTATGACGCCGCGCGTCTCGAACAAACCCACCGCCCACCCCGACCAGACTGCCGCGCCCACAACCACACGCGTTGACGCGTCGGTCGGCCGTAGCATCGACCCCGGCACCACCACGACCTTATCGATCATGACCTGGTGTCAAGGATCGTGCGAGGCCGTTTCGTCAAGCTTCATGTGAGCCCAGGCAAACGATCATGCGCCTGTCGTACTCCCGCTTGATTCGTTACACGGTCGGGTACGTTCCGGGTCCCTGATGGCCGACAAAATCGGCGGATGGGTTACGGGATTGGTGACCTGGCGTTTTGCGAGGATTGTCGGTGAACCCAGCTACGTCTGCGTCGGTGCTGATCTTGATCCGTGTCGTACTCCGCTTGACGCGTTACACGTCGGCTTCGGATGACGCGTGACGGTTGGGCCGGGCTCGATTGGGGACGGTGCTGGGCGGCGGTGTTGCCGGACTACTGGTTGATGGCCCGGGCGGGTGCCTGGCTGCACCGTCATCGGCTGGACCGTGGCGGTCTGGACGGCGATGGACTCGCGCTGTGCCGTCGCGTTGGTGATGGCGACACGCTTCTGAAGCCTGAGCTCCAGGCCGCCATCGACTGCGCGTTCTGGTTCTGGTTGGCGTTCTTCATGGTTGAGGTACTGCTTGTGCTGCTGTCTATCCCGATAGTCGGGCTGCTTCCTGAGCATCTAGGCGCGGTGGTCTTCGGCTGCCTCTGGGGCGTCGGCGTGTTTGGGTTATCGAGCTTTACGTTCGCGCTCGTTCGGTCCGCCAACTACCAGGATGTTGAGCGCGTGCGTCGGGGATCGCGTTTGCAGGTGTTTGTCAAACGGGCGTCGCGCCCAAGGGCAAGGGACTCAATGGTGAGCCTAGTGGCAGCCGCCCTGGCTATCTTCGTCGTCACCGTGACCGTCTACTGAGGCGAGTGTGGTTCCTCGCTGCTGAGGTTCCGGCGAGGGTTATCTGGAGGTCCACCCAGGTCTTTGCTGGTTAGGCGTGATACGGCACTGGCTGGGCCGTGAGGCACGTCCGGGGTTGTGCGGCAATATTGTCGTGGTGATCTCCTCGCCCCTCGGTTGCCGGGGCCTGTGCCGCGGGCACCGGGTGCGGTGCTGGACGCGGTGTTGGACACTCCCGATCGGGCTCCGCTACGTCGGTCGCTGGCGTCGATCATGTGCGAATAACAAATGGCTCTTGGGACCTTGGCGGCGTCGGCCGGAACCCGGAAAGATATCGACGGTGTCGATCGTGAGCGGGAGCAGCGTGGACGTAAGGATCAAGTTTGAGGATGGCGACGTGGATGAGATCGCCGCCTTGTACGCATGGTTGGGCGAGGAGCGAGAGCTGCGAGGCAGGGTGCGAATGGCCAGCACCGCAATCGGCGGGGAACAACTCGGCTCATTGCCGGAAGTGGTGGCGTCGGTCGCGGTAGGCGCGGGCGGTGCGGGCACCGTGCTGGCGTCGTCGTTGGTCACGTGGCTGAAGTCGCGGCGCACGAAGGCGAAGATCACCGTGGAGGCGGCAGGCCGGTCGGTGACGCTGGAGATCGAGACGCTCCAGGACGTCGGGCCACTGCTTAAGCAGCTTTTGCAGTTCGATGACGACGCCTGATCCCGGAGGGTATGCGGGTTCACACGCGGTATTGATCGGGGTGTCTGCCTATGAGGACCCTGGCTTCCCCCCGATTCGGGCCGCGCGTAACAGCTTGGATGCGATGCGCCAGCTGCTCGCGGATCCTGCACTGTGCGGCTGGCCGCCGGAACAGATCACAATTGTTGAAAACCCGCTGTCTCCGATGGAGTTGGCTATCCGCCTGGCCGACATCGCCGAGCAGACCACCGGGGTGCTGCTGTTGTACTACGTCGGGCACGGAGTTCTTACTCCGCGTGGGCAATTGTGTCTTACAGTCACCTCCACCGCTATTAGCCGGCCGAAGATCACTGGCTTGCAGTGGGAGGACGTGACGGAGATCGTGCACGCGGCGAACTGCCCGGCCCGAGTGCGGGTCGCGATACTGGACTGCTGTTTCGCTGGGCAACCCATCCCCGAGACGCTTTCAAGCGGACAGGAAGAGGTGGCTCTGGCCGATGCCGCACTCGCCGAAGGCGTCTACACGCTCACCGCGACGATCCGCAACAAGCTCGCGCATGTCGTCCCCGCCGACCAACAGGAAGAGTCGTGCACAACCTTCACCGGCGAGCTGCGCGATGTGGTGCACCACGGGATTCCAGGCCGGCCACCGTGGCTGACCCTGGGTGAGATCTACCCAGTCCTTCGCCATCGATTGCAGGCCAAGGGACTGCCGCTGCCCAATCAGCGTGGCACCGACACAGCAGACAGATTCCCGTTCACGGCCAACGCCAGCCACCCTGACTTTGATCGTCAGAAGCTGCAGCCGGGCTCCCCTGACGCTCGCGCCCGCATCCGCCCTTCAGAACCCACCTCGTTCGCTGAACGCAAGCGCCTCGCCGAAGCCTTTGAGGTTAGGGTGCGCACCGCCCACATCATCCGGGAAGACAGCGAGCGAGCACGAACGTTGGCAGAGCTCGCGCGCGAGGTTGCCGAGCACGATCTGGACCGGGCGGCCCGGCTGTTCGACGACGCCGAACGCGCCATCCAGTCCATCACCGACGAAGGCCCGAAGATGTCGGCGTTGTGCATCCTCGCAAAGTCGTTGGCAACAAGCGATCACGGCCGAGCTGAAACGATCGCTCAGAACATCACCGACTGGCGCTGGAAGGCTTCGGCGCTCGCCGAAATCGTGAAAGCGTTATCCGTCATCGACCCCGACCGGGCGGCACGGCTGTTCGGCGAGACCGAGCGCTGGGCCCAGTCTCTTCTCACTACATATGGTCAGGAGGCCGGGGCACTCACCAAAATCGCACTGCTGCTGGCAGCCACCGATCCCGATCGCGCCGAACATGCCGCCCTGGCCATCATCGACATGCCCACGAGGGCCGATACACTCATCGCAATCGCGCTAGAAGTGGCCAGCTCCGACGTCGATCGGGCGGCCAAGTTGCTCCGCCAGGTCGAACGCACCATCCAGTCCATCATCGGCCAGTACTGGGGGCGGGATACGCTGGTCAAGATGGTGAAGTCGTTGTCCACGACCCACCCCGAATGGGCCCAGCAGCTTGCTCAGCTAGCCATCGATGCAGAGTATTTCCCCGGTCGGGAGCTGAGCGAGATCGCGGTCTCGCTCTGGGCCGCGCGGCGATTCGACGCGGCCGAACGTGTCGCAGGCTCCATCACCAGCAAGTATTGGAAGTCGCGGGCGTTGTCCGCGCTTGCACGCGAGTCGGTTGCCTCCGATCTCGACCGGGCCGAACGCATCGCTCAGGCCATCCCCGGTTGGTTCTCGAGGGCCTCGACTCTACGGACGATTCGACGGGTCCGGCACGACGATAGGTGAACCATTGGGGCCGTCGGCGGTGGCGCTGACGGCAAGCCACGTCGCGTCCAGCGTGTCGCGCATGGTCGCGGCGACTTGGACGAAGGCGGTGATCTGTTCGTCGAGGTTACGCACGACGAACGCGTCGACGTCCATCGCTGTGGCGGTTTCCGGTCGGCTTTCAGCGCGGTGATGTGTTCCTCAATGGCGGGTAGGTAGGACGGGTCTTGCGGGTGTGCTCCCGTGTGAGCGGCTGCGGTGGGCGCCGTTGGCGCCCGCTGGGAAGCCATGGTAACCACACACCAGGCCGAATGTTCGTGTGATCCGCGTGTGCTCCGGCGTCGGTGCCGTGCTGTTAGGGATGGTCGGTAGGCGCTGGAAAGGCTTTGGCGTCGCTGGTAGTCGCGTTGGCGCCCGTTTCCTTTGCGGCGCAGGGGATTCGCATGCAGATTGGGAAAGGGGCTGGTCACCGACCTGCGGTCAGAGCCTCAAGCTGGGGCTGGACATGTCGCGCTGGTCGAGGGCCTTTCGATCATTCCGTGTATGTTCCGGATCATCGCCGCAGTGGCTCGGGGTACCCCGATGAGGTCCAGGCCGGCAAGATGATCGGGTGGATGATGGGACGATCGACCCCGAGGTCGCTGAGGTGGCACAGCGGTACGTCTTGCCGGGTCATCGGTTCATGTACCTGGTCGCCGGCAACCTTCGCAGTCTCGGCGACCCCGCCCTCCGCGAGTTCGGCCAACGACTTGCTCAGGATGCCCGCGAGGTGACTGACATTGAGTTGCGCCTGCTGTTCCAGGGCGGGTGGCGAGAGCGGCTGACTGGGGCCTGGTTGGCCGGGATGGACTACCGGGTGCAGATGCGTCCGCTGATCGCGGACCTGCTCCTCGCCGACGAACTCGTCAGCGCTGGGCAAGGGTACTGCTTCGCGTCGGCCCGCTTCGGTACCGCCGAGGACGCCGGAATTCTGATCGCCTACCTCGACCGGTACCTGTCGGTCTTCGGCGGTCACCAGGACTGGGCGTTGGGCGCCCTCCTGTACCTCGACGCCAAGCACGGCACTGACCGCGCCGCACCTTTCCTCACGCCTGGCGGACCGTGGGATCAGTGGACCGTGATCGGAAAAGTCAGCACGACCTACACCAACCCTCCAAGCACGCAGCGCATGCTCACAGAACTCTGCGCCTTCGGCGATACTCACGAGTTGCCGCGCCAGACGACGACTAAGGGGTAGTAGCGGCATGGTCACCTATGTCCGCTGGTACTGGCCTGACGATGACGTCTGGAACTACGAAGAGTTGGACGCCGACCGGTGGGCGGCGAGGCACATCGAAGTCGGACGGGATGGCGTGATCGTCGCAGCGGCTGCACTGGCAGAGGTGCTGGCAGCGCGGGACGGCGGCGGTATCGAGGCGGTACGGCAGTACGAGGCTACGTACGGAGTCGTTCCCGAGACTCCGTTCCCGGTAGACCCGATGGACTACCCGCTTGAGCCGGTCAGCGCCGAAGAGTTTGAGCGGCTCTGGAACAGCGGCCGGTCCCGGCTTGCCGGCTGACCCGGAACCTACTGACTATCGGCAACGAGGTTGCTGACGGTCGGACGCGAGGTCAGGTGGCTTGTCCGAGTTCCTCGCGGTCCGGCTTGGCCGCGGTGGTTGCTGTTCTTTGCTGCTGGCATCTGGGCTTACGTCTCTTCGTCGCACTCCATCCACGGCAGGAGTGCGCCAGGCATCGACGCCCGTGGGATCTTGTACTCGGGTCCGTCGGCCGGAACGACGAACGGGGTGTATGCAGCCTCGACGGTAGTCACGGTCAGGTCGGCGAACACGAGGTTGACCGAATGGTCGTTCATTGCTGCCTGGGCCTCATGAAACGGCACCCCGACCGCGGCCGACCACCGGTCGGCCTCAGCGGAGTCGAGGAGTAACGACAGCCTGGGTAGAGCAGCTGCCATCTGACGCCCCACACGTGGCCCACCCGTACAACAGCGTCGGGGTACTCGACGAGCTGCTCGTCGAGCGAGCTGGACCAGATCTCGGGCGTAAGCGCCGTGGCAGCTGTTGCCCGTACGCAGTGCTTGAACAGTAGGCGCAGATGCTGCGGCTGGACGCCCGTCCTCGGATCGGCGGTCGCGTAGACCGCCATTTCGTAGTCGCGCATGTAGTCGGTGAACCCGTGGTACAGCACCGCTTGATCGAAGACCTCGTCAAACGTCGCCTGGATCTCCCGCCTGTTCATGCCGCCATACTGCAACCGGCAGGCGAGGCCCGGGCCAGGCCAGCGACGCGCTTGCGTCGGGCCACATGATCGTTGAAGATCCCCGGCATGACGTACACCCTCGCGGTCTGGAAAGGCGATCCGCCGACCGATGACGAGCACGCCACTCAGATCTTCGAGGGGCTGCTGGATCGGTGGGACGACGATGACACGCCGCCCACTCCCGGCATTCGGGAGTACGTGGAAACGCTGCTTGCGAAGTGGCCAGACATCGGCGACGAACGTGGTGTGGACAGCCCGTGGGGCGACGGGCCGCTCATGAACAACGCCACCGGCAACCTGTTCCACTTCTCGCTGGTCTACAGCCAGGCCGCCAGTGCCGCGCCGTACTGCGCCGAGTTGGCGAAGGCGCGCGGACTCGTTTGCTTCGACCCTCAGGAAGAGTGGCTGCTCTAGGCGACCGAGGCGCTACGTGCTGATGAAACCACTGGACCAGCCAGACCAGAACTGCTCCACCGTGTTCGCGAGCCAAGAGGTCTGCTCCTCGACCGGCCCCCACACGAACACCCCGACGTCGCCGTCCCTGGGCACGCAGAACGGGGCGCCCGTGGCGTCATCACCAAACCCGACCAACTCCTGCCGCGCGGCAGACTCACCCGCCCAGGCACGCTGATTGCGCGTGACGGGCTCGCCCAGTGGCCAAACCACGAACCACTGACCCGGCTTATCGAAGACACCGGTCGGTCGCCAAGTACAACGTGCGCAGGCTCATCGGAAAGACCGCGCCGAGCAACGTCTCAGCCTGGTTCACCGCAACCTCGGAGGCACCCGGACGCAGCTCGTAGCCATCGTCCTCGGCCAGCACGGCCCGCCAGTCCGTCACTCCAGGATCGTGCCACGGCACCGCCAGACGACCGCCGCGCC
>JBPYFR010000187.1:0-8089 GCA_051985685.1 Acidimicrobiales bacterium | reverse complement strand
CCCGCGAGCAGCTCGGCCAGATCGCGCTCAACGGTCGTCGCAACGCGGCCCTGAACCCCAAGGCGATCTATACCGAGCCCATGACGATGGACGACTATCTCGCGGCGCGCATGATCACGACGCCGCTCTGCCTGTTCGACTGCGACGCACCCTGTGACGGTTCGACTGCGGTCATCGTCTCCCACCGCGACGTCGCCGGGGATCTCGACCACCCCGCCGTACAGGTCAACGCTGTAGGCACGGCCCTACGCGGCCGACCCAGCTGGGATCAATTCGACGACATGACGACAATGGCCGCCCGCGACGCCGGTGCATCTATGTGGGAGCGCACCGAGCTGAAGCCCGCCGACGTCGACACGGTGCAGCTCTACGACGGCTTCTCGATCCTGTCCATGGTCTGGCTCGAGGCGCTCGGTTTCTGCGGGCGCGGCGAGAGCGGTCCGTTCGTCGAGGGCGGAGCCGCCATCGCCCGCGAAGGCTTCTTGCCGCTGAACACGGCGGGCGGGCAGCTCTCGGGCGGCCGGCTGCACGGGTTCGGCTTGATCCACGAAGCGTGCGTGCAGCTGCGGGGGGAAGGTGGTGCGCGGCAGGTGGTGCGAGGCGGCGGCCGGATGCCCGAGGTCGCGGCCGTCGCGAACGGCGGCGGGCCCATCGCGGGCTCGTTGCTGCTCACCCGCGGCGTGCGCTAGCTGGGGGGCGCCGCCCTCGTCGGGCGTGGGGCGGGGAGATGCTCGTCAGGGCCTGTGGCGGGACGGGAGGATGTCTCTCAAAACTATAAACCATACTGGTTATGGTTTTGAGAACCATGTCCCCTGCCGACAACGGCCTCCCCTGCCGACAACTGCCTCCCCTGCCGACAACGGCCGCGTCCCCTGCCGACAACGGCCGCGTCCCCGCCGACAACGGCCGCCACCTGCATCACCACCTAGCTGGGCTTCGTCCCGGCGAGGTGGTGGGCGGCCCGTGCTGCCAGCGCAACGAGGGTCAGCGTCGGCCCGTATCCGCTCGCGGTGACGAACACCGAGGAGTCAGCGACGATCACGTTGTCGAGCGCGTGCACACGACCCCAGCGATCCACGACGGACGTCGCGGAGTCGTCGCCCATGCGCGTCGTGCCCATGACGTGCCGGCTCTCGGGGACCGGGGTCTCACCGATCCCGTGGTAGGAGACCCCGGGCGACGACGTGTGAATCACGTAGTCAGCCCCCATCTCTTCGAGCACGGACTGAAGGATCTTCCCGTGGTACTTGGAGGCAGCGAGCTCGTGTCGCCCCGCCTGGTAGGTGACCCGCGCCACCGGGAACCCCCGTGCGTCGCGGATGGACGGGCTCAGGTCGACCGTGTTGGTGGCGTACGGCAGGTCCTCGCCCTGCTGGATGAAGGCCCACATCCGTTCGCGCAGGTTGGCGTCGCGCATGGTCTGCGCGTGCTGGCGGCCCCAGGGTGAGTGGCGCGCCTCCATGATCGGCAGCCCGCCGCCGCTGTGCTCGACCATGCCGCCGCGGAACCAGGGCAGACCCGCTTCCTTGGCCGCGGCTCGGGAGCGGTCGTTCTGGATCATGCCGTCGTCGTGCACATGAGTCACGGCCCGCCCCTTATGTGGGTGCAGGCGCAGCTTGGAGAAATGGCCTACGACGATCGTCTGGAAGTGCACGGTCAGGTAGCGGCCGAGGGCTGGGTGTTCCAGGCCCGACAGCAGGAGGAGGCGCGGTGTCTCGATCGCCCCGCCCGCCACGACGACGAGCTTCGCGTCCATGCGGTGCGGCACCCCCTCGGCGTCCACGTACTCGACGGCGGTCGCCTTGCGGCCATCGGTGACGATGCGGCTCACGTGCGTGTCCGCCATGAGCTCGGCCCGGCCGGTGGCCATCGCCTTGGTGAGGAGCGCCACTGGGTCGCCCTTGGCATGGATCGGACACCCGAAGAACGCGCAGTAGCCGCAGTTGTTGCAGGCCGGCCGCCCCGCGTACTCGACGCTGTTGGCCGCGGTCGGCGCTTCGTAGGGATGCAGACCCACCTTCTCCGCCGCGGCCGACGAAAGCAGGGCGCCGTACATCGGCGGTCCCGGCGGCATCGGGTACGGGCCCGAGCGCCAGGCGGCAAAAGGGTTCGCCCCCGCACGCCCGGCGACCCCGATGGCGCGCTCGACTTCCGCGTAGTACGGCTCGAGCTCGTCGTAATCGAGCGGCCAGTCGTCGACCGCCGCGCCGTCCTGGGGCCCGTAGGTGGAACGCATCCGGAAGTCCTCTTCGCGGAACCGGGGCACTTTGCCGTCGGCATGCGTGCCCCCACCCCCCACGGTCGTCGGAATGGAGTTGACCTCTCCGACATGGGTGTGCTCACCCTCGTCGGCGTTGCGTCGAAACGCCCGCGGCTCAACGAGCGGGTCCGGGCCGAGGAAGTAGCGCGAGATGAACTTGATCTCGTCGTTGGAGTAGTCACCTGCCGTCCGGGTCGGGTCAGCGGGATCGAGGAGGTGGTTACGGCCCTTCTCCATGATCACGACCGACCAGCCGGCCCGGGTCAGGACCTCGGCCGTGGTCGCGCCCCCGGGGCCGGATCCGATGATGATCGCGTCTGCGCCGGCCCTCGCGGCCGTCATGGTTCGGAGACCTCGGCGTCGCTGTAGCCGCGGGGCTGCACGTCCCCCTCGTGCCCGATGTAGGCCCAGCCGACAAGGTCGCGGTTTCCGCCGTACTCGGGCGGGCCGTACATCCCCTCACAGCAGTGCTCCCAGAGCAGCTCGCGGAATTGGTCGTCGGCCCGCAGCCGGCGGCGCTGTTCCGAGCCGCTCACGTCGGTGAAGTCGTCCCCCAACGCAGCCAGCCCGGCCCGGTATCGCTCCTGGAGCCCGGTCACCGGTCCGTTGAACTCGCGCTCAGGCCGCCCTTGGGACCCCTCGATCCGCATCCGCCAAGCCAGCTCGTCCAACCGCGACAACCGAATGAAGGAGGCGAACGCGGCGGTCCCGCCCTTGCGGCCCGAGGTAGGCCCACCCGCCCAGATCCGAGGCGGGTCGAAGGTGAACGCACCGAGAAGGGTGTCGATGTAGCCGGCGACACCCGCCTCGTCGGCTCCAGGTGCGCCCTGGTCGGAGGGCATCATCTGCGCGCAGGCGGCCCGGAGAATCTCGTATTCGCGCTCGCTCAGCCAGACCGGCACCGGCCAAAAGGTAGCCCGCCCGCACCTCAATTGCTGACGCTGGTGTCAGGTTAGGATGCGGACCTCGTTGGGCGGGCGAGCTGGGCGGGCGACAGACACACGGGCCGGGAGGACGCAGATGGCGCAGGGAGGGTACCGGGTCGGCGTCGACGTCGGCGGCACGTTCACCGACCTCATCTGCATCACCCCCGACGGGCAGGTCGTCCTGGAGAAGACCCCCACCACCCCTGAGGACCAGTCCGTGGGTGTCCTGACCGGCGTGGAGCAGCTCGCTGCGAGCTGCGGCATCGAAACCCGGGCGTTCTGCGCGGCAGTGGAGGCGTTCGTCCACGGAACCACGACGGCGGACAACGCCATGATCGAGATGAGCGGCGCACCCACGGGACTGCTCGCCACTGAGGGCCACCGCGACGAGATAGAGCTCCGGCGCGACCACAAGGAGGAGATCTGGGACCCAGCGGCGCCGCCGCCCGAGCCGATCGCGCGACGACGGGCTCGGATCCCCATCCCGGAGCGCTGCGACTTCGAGGGCAACGTCGTGCTCGCGCTCGACGAGGCGGCGGTGCGCCGAGGCGTGCAGCGGCTGCGCAAGCTCGGGATCGAATCGATCGCGGTGTGCTTCCTGTTCAGCTTCGTCAACCCCGTCCACGAGCGGCGGGCCCGCGAGTTGATCATGGAGGAGTTTCCCGACGTTGCGCACATCTCGCTGTCTCACGAGGTGCTGCCACGGGCACCCGAGTTCGAGCGCACCTCGACGACGTTGGTGAACGCCTACGTCGCGCCGAAGATCAGCGCCTACGTGGAGCGGCTCGTCGAGAAATTGCGGGCCGCGGGGTTCGACGGCCAGGTCGTCCTCATGCAGTCGAGCGGCGGCGTCATGCCGCCCCAGTCGGTGCCACGCCGGGCGGTGGCGCTGTTGGGCTCGGGTCCAACCGGTGGCGTCATGGGCGCGGCGCTGGCGGCGGCACGCAGCGGCGTGCACGACTTCGTTGCTGCCGATATGGGTGGCACGTCCTACGACGCGTGCCTCGTGGCACAGGGTCACCCGGCGGTCGCCACTGACTGGAACTGGCGCCATCGCTACTACGTCAACCTGCCGATGGTCGACATCCACAGCGTGGGCGCCGGCGGCGGGTCGATCGCCCGCGTGCGCCAGGGCGCTCTGTTGGTGGGCCCAGACTCGGCCGGATCCGTGCCGGGGCCGGTGTGCTACGGGCGCGGCGGCGTTCGGGCCACGGTCACGGACAGTGATGCCGCGCTCGGGTACCTCCCCGCCAAGGGGTTCGCCGGAGGGCGGATGGAGCTCGACGTGGAAGCGGGCCGGGCTGCGATCGGGCGCGACGTGGCCGCGCCACTGGGTCTCGACGTCGACGACGCGGCCTGGGCGGTCCAGCGGATCGTCAATGCCAACATGGCCAATGCGGTGCGCAAGGTGCTCTCGCAGCACGGGGCGGACCCCCGCACGCTTTCGTTGGTCGCGTACGGCGGGGGCGGTCCCGTCCACGCCTGGGCACAGGCTCGCGAGCTCGGGATCACGCGCGTGCTGGTCCCGAAGGCCTCGCCGGCCTTCTCGGCGCTGGGCTTACTCGTGGCGGACTACGTGGTCGATCTGATGCGGGCCTATGTCGTAAAGCTCTCCGATATCGACCTGGCCCGCGTTCGTTCGATCGCGGCAGAGCTGCGCCAGGAGGCCGAGGCCGAGCTGGCTCCCGCCCGACTCGGCTCCGGTGCAGCTGCGGGCGCCGTGGAGGCCGACCTCTTCGCGCAGATGTGCTACCACGGGCAGAACTTCGACATGTCAGTCCCGCTCCCCGAGGGCGAGGCGCTCATGGAAGAGCACCTTCTGGACCTGGCCGATCGCTTCCATCACCAGCACGAAGCGGCCCGCGGCTTCTCCTTCCCCACCCAGCAGCCCCTCGTGCGTGGCATCCGCCTGGTGCATCGGGGCACGACGCCCAAGCCGCCGGTGCTGGCCCGTCTCGGGGACGTGACGCAGGCGGACGATGCCCGTACTGGATCGCGGCCCGTCCACATGGGAGAGGGTTTCATCGACGTGGTCACCTACGACGGGGCTTCGCTCGGTCCCGGCGCGGAAGTTGAGGGCCCGGCCCTGATCGAGGAGCCGTTCACCGTCGTCGTGCTGGCACCTTCCGACGTTGCGGTGCTCGACGAGCACGGCAACTACGACATCACCATCGGGGAGGCGTGAAGCCAGGAGCGCTGTGGTCGGCGGCCTGCCCATCCGATTTCGATCGTCTTCGAGTCGCCGCGAGTCGGTCTCTACGGGCTCATCGAGGTCGACGAGAACTAGTCGACCTCGATGAGGAGGATCTCTCTGTGTGAGATCTCGTCGATCCGAACACCTTGCGTGAGCGCGATCTCGCGCGGTCCTTCCATCGAGGCCATGTAATTCTCGAGGGCCGGCCGATCCTGCCAGACCATTCCGAGCACGATACGGCCCTCATGGCGGTTCGCCATCAGCCGCAAGCAGCAGAATCCCCTCTGTGCCTGAATGGCCGGCAGCAGTTCTCTTTCGAAGCGAGTGATCTGGCCATCAACGGATGCGGGATCCATGCTTACCCTGGCCACGATGACCGGGTTGCCCGGTGTCGGGACCCGGGCGATGGCGTCCGTGGTCAGCTCGAATGTTTCAACGGTGAGCAGGCCGCCAATAATCTTGAGGCCTTCGTCGCGCGCCTTGCCCATCGCGCTGTCGCTCGCGTCCAGGTCCTCCCGCGAGGCCCATTGGGACGTCACCCCGAAGAGGCCTCCCTCTCGATCGGCGGAGACGGACACGCCTCGAAATCCATGCTGTTCGCTGAGGACCGGGAGGAAGTCGCGTAAATAGGCAAGGCCCGCGTCGATGTCCTCTGCCTGCCGGACCGTGAGGTGCCGGACGTGCACCTGACCTACCTCCCTGGGATGGACCCTCCTCCGACCCTCCTTGTGATGGAGGACCCCACGGATCGCTAGACGATACTCCGGAACACGTGAAAAGAATTGGGTCGATTCCGAGTTTTTCCGAAACGTTCTCAACGCATCGAAGACTTTGGCGTCCGGCCCAAGGCTGTCCATCTCTCCAAAGGAACTCGAAAATATAGCGTTCTGCTGAATTCATGCAGAATCCGTGTGCATTTTCGTGCCCGCGCTGCAGCTGGCGTCATAGCGAGAGCGATCGAAACTGATCCGTACGTGTACGTGGGCGGTCAGCGAGGGAGCCCGAGGATCCTTCCGGCGATGATGTCGCGCTGCACCTGGGAGGTTCCGCCGGCGATGCTGGCGGCCTTGCTCCAGAGCCACTGCCGTGCCCACGGCCCGGACTCCGCGCTGCTTGGGTCACGGGCCGTCACCAGCAGGCCAGCCTCGGAGAGCCCCTGGGTCATGGTGGTCCATGCCAGCTTGACCCAGCTCGATTCGGGCCCCGGCTGTTCGCCGCGCCCGAGACGGGACAGGGTCCGCAGGTTGTGAAGACGGAGAACGCCGAGCTCGACGTACGCGCGGGCGAGTGCGTCCGCCACGAGTGGGTCATGGAGAGATCCGTTCTCCTGCGCCTCCTCGTAGAGGCGGGCCAGGTACGCCTCGTGTACGACCTGCTCTTTGAACGGGAAGTTCGTCCCGCGCTCGTGCGCGAGCGTGGATCCCGCCACCGTCCAGCCCTGTCCTTCGCCCCCCACCACCTGTTCTTCCGGTACGAAGACATCGGTCAGGAAGACCTCGTTGAACTCGGCGTCGCCCGTCATCTGTACGAGGGGGCGAACCTCCACGCCCGGCGCCGCCATGTCGACGACGAGGGCCGTGAGTCCCTGCTGCGGCCTCGACGTGTCGGGCTCGGTGCGGGCCAGGCACAGCCCCCAGGCCGCGAACTGCGCGTACGAGGTCCACACCTTGCGGCCGGTGACCAGGTACCCGCCCTCGACCGGGTTGGCCCGAGTGGAGAGTGAGGCCAGGTCGCTGCCTGCGTCGGGCTCGCTGAAGAGCTGGCACCAGATCTCCTTGGCGGAGAGGATCGGCGGCAGGAAGCGCGCCCGTTGATCCTCGTTGCCGTGGGCCAGCAGCGTCGGTCCGACCAGGTTGATGCCGACCCGATTGACCGGTTGTGGAGCCTGCGAGCGGGCGTACTCACTATGGTAGAGCGCGACCTGCACGGGCGTGGCGCTGCGCCCCCCGTACTCCGCAGGCCAGTGCACGCCGACCCATCGGTCGGCCGCCAAGGTCGCCTGCCATTCCCTCCCCCAGGCCACCTCGTCGGCCAGGTCAACGAAGGCGGGCGCACGATGCGGGTGGTCAGCCAACCAGTCTCGGAACGAGCGCGCGAACTCCTCGTCCTGTGGTCTCAGCGACAGGTCCACGGTGGCTCCCCCCGCTCCCTCCGCGGTCCCGACATCGGCGTCACGTTAGTAGGGCCTTCGCGGGGCCAAGATATGGTGCCCTGCCGTGACGGCCCGCCTCCGACCGACTTGGGTGCCGAGCCGGGCCAAGTCCTACCGGCGCCAGGGCGGCCCTTGGGACGTGCCCACGCTCGACACGCTGATCTCGGCCCACGGTGGCGAGGTGGTCGACGGAGAGACCAGGATCTCAGCCGCCGAGGCGAACGACCTGGTGGCCGTAGTGGCCGGTGGACTCCTTGAACGCGGTGTCCGCAGGGGCGAGGCCGTCACCTGGCAGCTCCCGAACAGCTTGGCCGCTGCCATCCTCACCCGCGCCTGTTGGAGGATCGGCGCCGTCGCGGCACCCGTCCTCCACTCGTTCGGGTCGGCCGAGGTGGAGGAGGCGCTGCGGCAGGTCGAACCCGCGCTCTCGTTGACGCTGCCCCCGGACGTGGTCGCGGACCCCGTGGCCCTCGCAACATCGTTCGGAGCGGGGCCAGTTGCCGCGGGCTCGCGACCCGCACGGCCCTCCGATGTCGCGCTCGTCCTCTTCACCTCCG
>JBPYFR010000186.1:0-17239 GCA_051985685.1 Acidimicrobiales bacterium | reverse complement strand
CGCCCACCCGATGGCGGCCTGGACATCCGACGGATCGAAGACCTCGACCTCGCCGGGCATCATCCACCGGAACAAGGTGATGCTGTGCCGAAGCCAGTCCAGTCGGGTCACGATGGCGCACCGCCTCCACTTGCTGAGATCGCGGTGCACGAGCTCACCGACATAGAGCTTGGCGTCCGCCCAGGTGCCACCGGCAGTGAGGCTCTCGTACTCGTCTCCGAAGACGAAGACGATGCGGATCTCGCTCGTGCGGGCGATCACGTCGTTCAGGGCCGGCACGAGCACCTCGTCGTAATCCTTCCCCTCGAGCTTTCCGACGACCTCGAGCGCCACCACGGTGTCAGGGCTGTCCAATTTCTTCAACATCGGTCACATCTCCTCCCGGCCTCGGTGAGGCACCGTCCGACGTCCTCGCGTCGAGTCTTACCACTGTCGACGGGACCCCAAAGACCGATTTCGGGGATGCCAGCCTGCCCGCGAGAATACGAATTGTGGAACGTCGATAGCGTCAACTCGTGCGACCCTTTCGCTTCGGCCTGCAGGTCACATCTGACGATCCCAGAGAGGTCGTCCGGTCCGCGCAAGCCGCCGAAGCCGCCGGTTTCGACGTCTTTCAGATGGGTGATCACCTCGGGGCCTCCTGCTCCCCACTCGTGGCGTTGGCGGCGGCTGCGCTCGCCACCTCCACGATCCGGGTTGGTACCCTCGTGCTCAACAACGACCTTCGGCATCCGCTGACCCTCGCCCAGGAGCTCGCGACGATCGATCGCCTCAGCGGGGGACGCCTCGAAGTGGGCATCGGCGCCGGGCATTCCTTCACCGAATACGTCGCCGCTGGGATCGGCTTCGACCCTGCGACCGTGCGCAAGGAGCGGCTAGCCGAGGCGGTGGAGATCTTGCACGCGCTGTTCGGGGGCGACCCGGTGACCTGGACCGGTGCGCACTATCGACTGGACCGAGCCGTCACGCTCACCCCCGTGCAGCATCCCGTTCCCTTGCTCGTAGGCGTGCACGGCAAGGCCGCCCTGGCCCACGCAGCTCGGCACGCTGACATCGTTTCTCTGACGATGACAGGCCGCACCCTCGAGGACGGACAGCACCATGAGGTCCGCTGGGAGGCGTCGCGCCTCGATGACACCGTGGCATGGATCCGGACCAACGCAGGCGACCGGTGGTCTGGTCTCGAGCTCCACGCGATGGTGCAGGCCGTCGTCGTGACCAACGACCGCTTGGGCGCCGCAGATGCGATCGCCGCTCGAACACGGATGGACCCGGCAGACATCCTCACGACGCCTTTTGTGTGCCTCGGGACGCACCGAGAAATAGCCGAGCACCTTGAGGCCTGCCGGCAGCGATGGGGAATCAGCTACTTCAGTGTCCGCGATCTCGAGTCGTTCGCGCCCGTTGTGGACTTGATGAAGTGAATGCCGAGAGCGGCGCTCGTGTTGGAAGCCTGCAAATACCTGGCCGCCGTCCCAGGCGGACTGCGACCGGCGCCGATAGCCACCGAATGTTGCGAGCCTCGCAGCCGACTCAGCGCGGTCTCGGCCGGCCCGAACTCCCGCGGGCCCGTCAACCCGTCGAGATGGTTGTCACTGGCTCAACGGGAAGACGAAATTGGTGGATGAGCTCCGGTTGGGGAAGCTCGCCGTATTTGCAGGCACCACCCGGCCGCAGGTCGGCGTGAGAGGGGCCGCCTTGTTTGAAACGGCCTTTAGCAGCTCAGCACGTTCTCGATGCGAGCGGCCGATGCAATCAGCTGGTTTGCCATCCCCCTCAGGCTCGGGCGGCCGCTTTGCGCGGTGACTTCGTTGATGAAGGCCTTCAACACTGCGCAACCGTCCTGCGCGCTGTTCGTGGCCAAGTCGGTCTGCGCCTGTCTCAGTTTGTCGGAGAGGCTCGTGCCGGGACCCACCCCGGTCACGCTCGTTTGAAGGTTGGCTTCCTGTGCCGCCGCCCCGAGCACGACCACCGCGAAGGACACCGACACTGGGCTGTTGCCGTCGTCTGGGTCGTTCACCGAGCATGTGACCGTGGTGGTGCCGATAGCGAAGATCGACCCAGACGCGGGCGAACAGCTCGGTGCCGACAGCGCCGTGTCATCGGGGTCGGTCGCCGTCGGAACGGTGTAGTCGACCGCCGCGCCACTCGGGCTGGTGGCGTTTACAATCTGGTTGGTGGGCGCATTTGTAAGCGCCAGATCCGCGTCGTTAGATATGAGGGCGAAGCCCCCGTCACCAATTGCAACACAAAAACTAGCGCTTGGGCATGAGACCGATTCGAGCGGACCCGTTCCGTCGATGTCATCGGGCGCGGACCACGAGGTCCCGTTATAGGTAAGGGCGCTGCCGTGATCGTCGACCGCAACGCAGAAACTGGGGCTCGGGCACGACACCGAGTGGAGCTCGACGGCACCGTCGACGCTCGATGGCGACCATGAAGTCCCGTTGTAAATGGACGCGATGCCGTTGTCATCGACAGCGACACAGAAGGTGACCATCGGGCACGAGACCGACTGCGGCTCGTTGATTGGGCTCGCGATAATCGTTTCGGACCATGAGGTCCCGTTGTAGATCTCTGCTGCGTCGCCAAGAGACGCGATGACGCAGAAGTTGGCGCTTAGGCACGACAACCCTCTTCCGGCTCCGGTCATTGGGATAGACATGGGAGCCGACCACGAGGTCCCGTTGAAAGTGAATGCAGTCGCTATGACTCCCGTCAAGACTCCCCCTGAGTAGAGGTCCGTAATACCTTCTGTCATGCAGAAACTGGGGCTCGGGCACGAAACTGCCAAAAGGTCGGTATTTGCGTCGAGAGGAGTGGGCGCCGACCACGTCCCTCCGCTGTAGATGAGAGCGTTGCCCTGATCATCGACAGCGGCGCAGAAGCTTGCGTTCGCGCACGACACCGAATCGAGAAAGTTAAACCCGTTGTTGTTCGGCGGAGTCGGGTCGATGTCAGCGGGAACCGACCACGAGATGCCATTGTAAGTGACGGCTTCTTCGCCGCCAACGGCGGCGCAGAAGTTGGTGTTCACACACGAAACCGCCGAGATGAGGTCGTATCCGGTACTCCTTGGTGGCGACCATGTCTCTAGGGCGCTGCCCGCGGTCGCTTTCACCAACACCAGGGCGAGGCTGAGCATTGCGACACTCGCGAACATGCGGACCAGACGGTGGATGTGATCGGACATGGCCCCTCCCATTGATGCACCGGAGAGCCGGACCGTATCAGCCACCGCCGATGTGGGGTCAGGTCTTCTACGCCTTAGAAGATTCTGCTTCGTCCAAACTCCCGCCGTCCCCTCAATCCATCCAGATGGCCAGAACAGACCCATACACCCACGAGCGGTGGCCTCACGGAGCGGACCAATGGCCTGTCAATGTCGGCAACCGGACGCCGCAGTCACGAGCTCGCAGATGTCCGATACTGGTCGTTACCGAACCAGTCCCGGTGGTTCGGGCGCTTGACGAGCAAATGTCCGCGCTCGACGGACTACCAAGGTCACGACCCGCACGAAACCATCTCCGGACGCGCAAAGGACCCGGAGCAACACGATACCCCGAGCCCTCTCGCGTCCAACGAAGGACCGGGATAGTTACCCGCACGGCGGCGCCGTAAACACCTGCTTGACCAACGCACCTCCCGGGAGCGCTCATCCCTGTCAGGGCCGGTGCATTCATTCCAGCGAACGAGTCCGCACTGCTGGTTGCAATGACGGATGCGAAGCGCGACTATCGCGAAGAAGGCGACGAAGGAGGCGTGATGAGGGACATGAAGCTCGAAGTGGTCACCATTCCGGTCTCAGATGTCGACCGCGCGAAGGACTTCTACGTGAGAATGGGATGGAGGCTGGACAAGACACCGCCCGTCGTCGTCCAACTCACACCCCCCGGCTCTCCGTGCTCCGTGCAATTCGGCCCGAACCGCACGTCGGCCACGCCCGGGTCGGCCGAGAACACTTACCTGGTGGTCTCGGACATCGAAGCCACGCGCGAGGAGCTCCTCGCCAAGGACATCGAGGTGGGTGAGCTCTTCCATCTTGGTCCCGGGGGCCCAGTCAAAGGTCCGGATCCCGAGCATCGCAGCTACAGCCAGCAGGCAATCGTTCGTGACCCAGACGGCAACAGTTGGCTGTTACAGGAGATCACGACGCGGCTTCCCGGGCGCGTCGACACTTCTGCGACCTCGTTCGGATCGACTGCCGACTTGGCGGAAGCGCTTCGACGGGCCGAGGCCGCCCATGCCGAGCACGAGAAGCGCACCGGCGAGACGGACAAGGACTGGCCCGCCTGGTATGCCGACTACATGAGGCGCGAACAGACAGGAGCCGAACTCCCCACCTAAGAGCTACTCCTGACCAGCGATCAGAGCGACGGCCGCGAGCCCTCGCTCTCCCGGGGTGACACATCGGGCATCATGTGGACTCGCCGACGGGGAGGAGCCCATGGGACAGGACGTGCGCGGTGTGGTGTCGAGGGCGAAGGGAGCACCAGTCACGATCGAGACGATCGTCGTCCCCGATCCTGGACCAGGGGAGGCGGTGGTCACGGTGCAGGCGTGCGGCGTCTGCCACACCGACCTCCACTACCGGGAGGGCGGGATCAACGACGACTTCCCGTTCCTCCTCGGCCACGAGGCGGCCGGCATCGTCGAGGCGGTCGGGCCGGACGTCACCGACGTCGCCGCGGGTGACTTCGTCGTGCTCAACTGGCGCGCCGTCTGCGGGACGTGTCGCGCCTGTCGGCGGGGCCGCCCGTGGTACTGCTTCTCGACCAAGAACGCCGTGCAGAAGATGACGTTGGCGGACGGGACGCCGCTCACCCCGGCCCTCGGCATCGGCGCCTTCGCGGACAGGACCCTCGTGGCGTCCGGCCAGTGCACCAAGGTGAACCCGGCGGCACGCCCGGAGGCAGCCGGGCTGCTCGGCTGCGGCGTGATGGCGGGTCTTGGGGCCGCGATGTTCACCGGCCAGGTGGGGCTCGGCGACTCGGTGGCGGTCTTCGGCTGCGGCGGTGTTGGGTGCGCCGCCGTCGCCGGATCGAAGCTCGCCGGGGCGGCGGTCATCATCGGCCTGGACGTGGACCCGAGGAAGCTCGCGTTGGCGACGTCGTTCGGCGCGACGCACACGGTGGACTCCAGCGCGACCGACCCCGTCGAGGCCGTCCGTTCGCTCACCGGCGGCAACGGGGCTGACGTCTGCATCGAGGCGGTTGGGGATGCGGCGGTGATGGAACAGGCCTTCTTCGCCCGCGACCTCGCCGGCACCCTGGTGCAGGTCGGCGTCCCCACACCCGACATGCGGATCGACCTGCCGATGATCGAGTTCTTCGGCCGCGGCGGTGCGCTCAAGCCGAGCTGGTACGGAGACTGCCTTCCGTCGCGGGACTTCCCCGTGTTGGTGGAGCACTACCTGGCGGGCCGGCTCGACCTCGACGGTTTCGTGAGCGAGACGATCAAGCTGGACGACGTGGAGGCTGCGTTCGCCCGAATGCAACGCGGCGAGGTGCTGCGTTCGGTCGTCGTGCTGTGAGCGGGGGGCTGCCGCTCGCGCCGTTCGCGACGCGCACCGGGCGGCGGGGCATGGTCGCCGCCGCGGACCAGCTGGCCGCGTTGGCGGGCCTCGACATGCTCGGTCGGGATGGTTCGGCCGCAGACGCCGCGGTGGCGACGGGAGCGGCGATGGCCGTGGTCGGCCCGCACCTCTGCGGACTGGGCGGTGATGTCCTGGCGATGGTCGCCGCACCCGGTTCCGAACCGGTCGGGTTGCTCTCTGTCGGCCGCGCCGGCGTGGGGGCCGACGCCGCCTCGCTGCGCGCGGCGGGGATGGCGACCATGCCGTTGCGAGGGAACATCCAGAGCGTGCAGGTGCCGGGCGCGGTCGACGGCTGGCTGGCTCTGCACGCGCGCTACGGGCGGCTCCCGCTCGAGACCGTGCTCGCGCCGGCCGTCGAATTGGCCGAGGAGGGCTTTAGCGCCTCACTGATGCTGGCGCTCGCGACGCACCTCGTGCACGCAGTCCCCGGCGCCGGCGAGCTCTGTCCCGACGGCCCGCTCGAGATCGGTCAGCGCGTGCGTCTGCCCGGCATCGCTCGCACGCTGCGCGCGATCGCGCGTGGGGGACGCGACGCTTTCTACCAAGGCGAATTCGGTCGCGGGCTTCTCGCGCTGGGCGACGGGCACTTCGCCGCGGACGACCTCGCCCGCGACCTCGCCGAGTGGTGCGAGCCGCTGCGCGCCCGAGCCTGGGGGCACGAGCTCTGGACGGTCCCGCCGCCTTCACAGGGCTACCTGACGCTGGCTGGCGCGCGTGTCGCCGAGGAGGCCGGTCTGGGCGAAGACCCCGACGACCCGCTGTGGCCGCACCTGCTGGTCGAGTCGGCGCGTGCGGTGGGGCACGACCGCCCCGACGTCCTCTACGACGGCGCGGACGGGAGGGCCCTGCTCGCCGCCGACCGCCGGGCCGCCGCGCTCCACCGGGTCGGTCCCGAGCGGGCGTTCCCATCCGACCTGGCCCCGGGCGGCGCCGCGGGTGCGAGCACGTCGAGTGCGACGGGTTCGCCCGTGGCTCCAGTGGGCGACGGCGACACGACGCACCTCTGCGCGCTGGACGCGGACGGTCTCGGGGTCTCCCTCACCCAGTCGAACGCACACGACTTCGGGTCCCACTTGGTCGAGCCCTCGACCGGCATCTTCCTCCACGACCGCGGGGTCGGCTTCTCGTTGGTCGAGGGTCACCCGGCCGAGCTCGGTCCCGGCCGCCGGCCGCCCCACACCCTCTCGCCCATGCTGGCGACCACGCCGGACGGTGCGCTGACGCATCTCGTCGGCGCCATGGGCGGCGACGCCCAGCCTCAGGTCATCGTCCAGCTCCTGGCCCGCATGCTGCACGCGGGCCAGGACCCGGCGCGCGCCATCACGGCGCCCCGGGTTGCGCTCCACGCGCCCTCGGCCGAGCCGTTCCGTCTCTGGTGGGGCGCGGACCTGCGCGTGCTCATGGAGTCGGACGCGCCGGGGGGATGGGCGGAGGGCCTCACCGCCCGTGGCCACACCGTCCAGCCGATCCGCGCCTTCGACCCCGTGGCGGTGGGATGCGCCCAGATCATCTCGTTGGTGCGGGGCCAGGGGGCCGGAGTCGATCACCAGGAGGGCGCCTCCGACCCACGCAGCCCGGAGGGCGCTGCACTCGGCCGGTAGCGATCCCGAACGGGGCACGCCCGGCGCTGCGGATCGGGCGCGATCCCCTAGCGTGGGTGCATCGAAGGATCCGCCCCGCCGCCTCTGCACGCCCCGACACCCCTCGGCAGCTCCGAACTGGGTGCGGCCGGCGCGCCGCGTCGACGGCACCACTGGTTCTCGCGCCCGGACCCAGCGGCGCAGCTCCCCCACAACTACAAGTGGGAGGCACTGTTCATCTCGACGCTGGGCATGCTCATGGCGACGATCGACGGGTCGATCGTGCTCATCTCGCTGCCCGACATCTTCCGGGGCATCGGCCTCGACCCGCTTCAGCCCGGCAACAGCTTCTACCTGCTGTGGATGATCCTGGGCTTCCTCGTCACGACGAGCGTGCTGGTCGTGACGCTGGGCCGCCTCGGCGACATGTACGGCCGGGTCCGCATGTACAACCTCGGGTTCGCGGTCTTCACTTTCTTCTCGCTCGCCCTCAGCGTCACCTGGCTCACCGGTCAGGCGGGCGGCATGTGGCTCATCATCATGCGCATCTTCCAGGGCATCGGCGCGGCACTGCTCATGGCCAACTCGGCCGCCCTCCTCACCGATGCCTTCCCCGAGGACAAGCGTGGCCTCGCTCTCGGGGTGAACCAGGCCGCGGCCTTCAGCGGGTCCTTCATCGGTCTGATCCTCGGAGGCATCTTGGCCCCCATCAACTGGCGCCTGATCTTCCTCGTGTCGGTGCCCATCGGGTTGTTCGCCACGGTGTGGGGCTACCTGCGCCTGCGGGAGCTCGGCCAGCGCCACTCGGCGCACATCGACTGGCCCGGCAACGCCACCTTCGCCCTCGGGCTGGTGCTGATCATGATCGGCATCACCTACGGGATTGAGCCCTACGGCGGGCACGCGATGGGCTGGACCAACCCGCTCGTCCTGGGCGCGCTCGCGGGCGGTGTCCTCCTGCTCGTCGCCTTCTGCTTCATTGAGCTGCGCGTGCGGGAGCCGATGTTCACTCTGCAGCTCTTCAAGATCCGCGCCTTCACGGCCGGGGTGATCGCCAGCTTCCTCGCCGCCGTGAGCCGGGGCGGGTTGATGTTCATGCTCATCATCTGGCTCCAGGGGATCTGGCTCCCCCTGCACGGCTACTCGTTCGAGACCACTCCCCTCTGGGCCGGGATCGCCATGATCCCCCTCACCATCGGCATGTTGATCGCGGGGCCGGTGTCGGGCATCCTCTCGGACCGCTACGGGGCCCGGCCCTTCGCCACCGGCGGCATGATCGGAGCCGCCATCTCGTTCGCGCTACTCGAGGCGCTCCCCATCGACTTCACCTACTGGGTCTTCGCGATCATCCTCTTCTTCACCGGCCTGACGATGGCGTCCTTCGGCTCGCCCAACCGCACCGGCGTCATGAACAGCCTCCCGCCCGAGCACCGCGGCGCCGGCTCGGGCATGAACACCACGTTCCAGAACTCGGCCCAGGTCGTCTCGATCGGGATCTTCTTCACCCTGATGATCGTCGGGCTCGCCTCCGCGCTCCCGCACAACGTGTCGGCGGGGCTCGTCGAGCACGGCGTGTCGCCGGCGGCGGCCGAGAAGGCCGCCCACCTGCCGCCGATCAGCACTCTCTTCGCGGCCTTCCTGGGCTACAACCCAGTGCAACACCTCATCGGCGTCGATCACTTCGCCCACCTCTCGGCCGCACAAAAGGCGGCGCTGTCGGGTCGCAGCTTCTTTCCTGGATTGATCGCGCAACCCTTCCAGGAGGGGCTGCACGCCGCGTTCGACTTCGCCATCTTCGTGAGCCTCCTCGCCGCGGCCGCCTCCTGGACGCGCGGTGGCCGCTACGTCCACACGCCAGCGACCGGGGAGCCGGCCGAGCTCGTGCTGTCCCAGGCGGGAGGCGGATGAGCACGCAACCGCCGCTCGCCGCGCCGACACGGCCGCTGCGACTGGCGTCCCTCGTCAAGCAGGTGCCCCTGGCCGAGTCGTTCCGCCTCGGGCCGACGGGGCGTCTGGTGCGCGAAGGCGTGGCGTTCGAGATGAACGCCTACTGCAGGAGGGCCGTCGCCGAGGGTGTGCTACTCGCGCGCGCCACCGGTGGCACGTGCACCGCCGTCACGCTCGGGCCCGCGAGCGCCGAGGACGTGCTGCGCGAGGCGGTGGCGTGGGGGGCCGACGACGCCGTCCACCTGTGCGACGACGCGTTCGCCGGCTCGGACACGCTGGCCACGGCCCGCACGCTGGCGGCCGCGCTCCGTGCGGCCGGCCCGTTCGACCTGGTGCTCTTCGGCCGCAACTCCATCGATGGTGACACGGGACAGGTGCCGCCGATGGTGGCCCAGCTCCTCGACCTACCCTTCGCCACCGGCGTCCGCACGGTCGAGCAGATGGGCGAGACCCTTCGGCTCGGCCTCGAGCTGGACGACGGGAGCCAGGAGGTGGAGCTCGAGCTCCCTGCGGTCGTGTCCGTGGCCGAGCGCCTCTGCGACCCCTGCAAGGTCGACGCCGAGGGCCGCGCCGCCGTCCCGGCCTCCCTGATCCGTCGGATGTCGGCGGCCGAGCTCGGCGGCGGGCCCTGGGGCGACGCGGGAAGCCCCACCAAGGTGGGTGCGACCCGCCCGATGACCCACGAGCGGGCCAGGCTGGTGCTCGACGGCCCGGTCGGGGACCAGGTCGAGGCCGCCGTGCGCGAGCTCGGACGCCGGGGCGCGCTCGTCGACGGCTCCCCCAAGGTGCCCCCTGCTTCGCCCACCGCTCCAGGGATGGTGGCGACCCCGTCGGCGGGCGGACCGACGATCGCGGTCCTGGCCGAGGACGGCCGTCCCGACGTCACCGGCGAGCTGATCGCCGCTGCGGCCCGGCTGTCCACCGAGATCGGGGCGACCGTCCACGTGCTGTCGACCGGCGGCATCGCGGCGCCGGAGCTCGCCGCGGCCGGCGCAAACCTCGTCGTCGAGCTCGAGGGATCGCCGCTGGCCGAGGACGTGGCGGAGGGTGTGGCCGCATACGTCGGCGACGCGCGATCGTGGTCGCTGCTCGCGCCAAGCACCGCGTACGGGCGCGAGGTCGCGGGTCGCGTGGCGGCGGCGACAGGATCCGGGATGGTCGGCGACGCGGTCGGACTGTCGGTACGAGACGGCGCGCTCGTCGCCGCCAAGCCGGCGCTCGCCGGTGCGCTGGTCGCGGACATCACGTGCGAGAGCGACACCCAAGTCGTCACCGTGCGACCCGGGGTCCTGCCCGCGCCGACCGACCTCGGACGCGAGCTCACGTGTGTGACCCGCCGGCTGAACCGACGCGGACGGGTGCGGACCTTGGCCGAGCGCCGAGACGACGACGTCGAGATCCTCGCCCGCGCCGAGGTCGTGATCGGGGTCGGGACGGGCGTGGCGCCCGGCGAGTACGAGCAGCTGGCCCCGCTCGCGGCGCTCCTGGGTGCAGAGCTCGCAGCGACCCGGAAGGTCACCGACCGCGGCTGGGCTCCCCGGGCCCGCCAGGTCGGCCTCACGGGCCGGTCGATCGCGCCCCGGCTCTACGTCGCCCTTGGGCTGAGCGGGAAGTTCAACCACGTGGTGGGCGTGCGCGCGGCCGGCACCATCCTGGCGGTGAACGACGAGAGGAGCGCTCCCGTCTTCGGTCATTGCGACGTGGGCATCGTGGCCGACTGGCACGAGGCCGTCCCGCTTCTGTGTGCTGCCCTCCGGCGCCGGGCGGCGCTTGAGTTGGACAAGACCCCGGTCAGCTGACGCCGACCGCTCGAACCCATGGTTCGGCTCCTCCTCGGTTCTCGCGTCCAAGTCTCGAGCTGAGTAGGGAATGCTGCGGCCTACCCGAAGGGGACGGTCACCGGACCGGGCAAGGGTAAGTAGACGGCAAAGAAGTCACGGTCGTCGGGGACGAGGTAGCGGTCGTTCGACTGATTCGGGTTGGGCCCCACCATCGTCGGAATGAGACCGGAGCCGTGGCTGTAAGTGATGAGCGTGTGCCATTCAGGGTTGATGTCGAACTCCATCGCCCGTACCGCGCCTGCATGCTGGAGGATCTTCGCGAGAGTGACCACCGTCTGACTGTCGGCGGCTGCGTAGATGACGTTCCCCCGAGCGTCAATGCCGACGCCGGTACGCCACACGCGGGTGACGCCGCCGAGCGTGTACCCCCACTGGGGGCTATCCGGGTTCTCGTCCAAAGTGGGGTTCAGCTGTCCGTTCCAAACGATCGGGGCGAGGCTCTGGCGGGTCCACGCGACGTCCGGACCCGCGTTCGGGCCCCCACTCCAATTCACGATGTCGACGCGACCATCGGTATAACCAACCAGCGTGGCGTTGCCGTCCTTGAGCGGCTCGTTCATTTGGCCATTGTCGGACGAGCCGTTGCTGCCGTCCACGTAGGTGAAGGCGCCGTTGAAGGTCGCCAGCAGTCGTGAGCGCTGGCTCTCGGGAACCATCGTTGGCCCGCGTACGGCCGCATTCGGCGGCTCATAGCGGCCGGGATAATACGCGAGCTGGGTGCGCGTGTGATCGAACCAGGCCACGTAGGCGACAGTTTGCGGGTAGGCGAGCTCAGGTCGAAAAGTCGTCACGAGCACCGGTGGGCCACCGTCGACCGGCGGCCCCGTCGGATTCCAGACCCCTTCGCCCGGGAGAGGGTTCGGAAAGATCGGGCTGATCGGCGGCGGCCATGCGGCGGTCTTCGGGGTCCCGGGGCTCTTCACCCCGACCGCGGGCAGGCTCTTCCGCTGTGGCCCGCCCTTCTGGGGCGCGTGCCAGTCGTAGTACACCCTCTCGACGTTGTCGGCCATCCAGTTTCCGATGCCGAAGGGGATTTGGTACCTCACCCACTCGACGCTGTTCACGCTCCACGACAAGCTGGAGGGTTTCAGCATCCAGACCGTGTACGAAATAGCCGCCCACAACAGCACGACGGCGAGGGGCACCGCGATCAAGATGCGCCGACGTCGGCGGCGGCGCACCTTGCGTCTGGCGGCACGATTGGGGAGCGGCTCCCGTGTCTCCGGACCCGGAGAGGCAGTCGCCAGGTTACCGCCGGCTGGCAGAGCTGAATCGGTTATCGGCGGCTTCACCTCTTCTGCCGACACCCCCCAACCCTAACAGTAGGTGCGGGGATGAACTGGCTCACACTGGCGTGCGTTTCACGAACGCCCTAGCCACCTCTTCTCGGTGGTTCGTTGTAGCACACGCGGTTCAATCGCGTCCGATCCGCATTGCTCACGTCTCCTCATTTCTTTGACGATGCAAGCAAGTTGACGGTGCATCCAATTAGCCGAGCCGTCGTCATGATCCGCTTGAAGGTCGAATCACAAACGTGAGTCGAGGGCTCACGACCACCGTCCAGTGGCATCCTCAATTCCTCAATATGGTCCATTGCCGCCTCGTCGTTGACCTCTCGATTCGAGATTCGGACGCTACGATCGAGCGTGCATGAGGCCACGAACGCGCTTGGTTGGGACGGTGCTTGGCCTCGCCGTGATAGCCGGAGCGTGCGGGACCTCTGCATCGCCTTCGAGCAAGTCGGCTCCGAGAAGGCCCTCCCATTCATTGACGTCTGGCACGTCGAGCTGTTTGGACAAATCACCCATCAATTGCGAGAACGCTGACCTCCACGGCCTGAACCTCCAGGGCCGCAACCTCGCAGGCGCCAACATGAGCAATGCAAACCTCAACGGCGCCAACCTCACGAACGTCACCCTCACCGGTGCCAACCTCACCGGCGCCAGCCTCACCAACGCTGACCTCTTCGGTGCGGCCCTCACCGACGCCACCCTCACCGACGCCACCCTCACCGACGCCAACCTCACACAGGCCGACTTCACCAATGTCAAGCTCGAGGGCGCCAACTTCTTCCGCGGGAACCTCTCCTACGCCACCCTCTCCAACGCCAACCTCACCGGTGCCAACCTCGCCCACGCGAACCTCTCCGGCGCCTATCTCACTAATGCCAACCTCACTGGCGCCAACCTCACCGGGGCCATCACCCGCGCCTACCTCACCAATACCAATCTCTCCAACGCCCGCCTCAACGACACCAATCTCATCTACGCGAGCCTGGACGGTGCCAACCTCACTCACGCCAACCTCACCGGCGCCAACCTCACCTACGCCAGTCTCACCAAGGCCAACCTCACTGGCGCGAACCTCACCAAGGCCAACCTCACCTCCGCCGCCCTCAGCGGCGCAGTCCTCATCGGCGGCACGTTCTGTCGTACCACGATGCCCGACGGCAGCAGAAACGATAAGAATTGCTGAAGGAGCCACTCCGTCGATGAAGTCCCGGCGTCGGAGGGAGGCGGCTTGTGCTGCCAACCCCGGCGTCGTGATGCTGAAGGTGATGGAGCTGGGGGGCGATGCCAGTGTCGGGCCCCCATGAAGCTCCGGGTTGGGCGATTCCGCGCAGAAGCGAAGCTGGAACCATGGGCTCCTCAGGACATGGCCAAGGGGACAGTCGCCACGAAGAGGGAGCGCCCGTGGGATAGCTTGCAGCTGAACAAGTGGAAGGACCGGCGTGCTCGCGGGCAGACAGCACCTCTCGAGAACGTCGCGCGAATGCCGCGCGACGCGTCATGTCCCGATCAGCATCGCGCTCGCTCTTGGAGCGGCCGGGCTTTCCCTTACCGCCTGCTCGTCCTCCTCACCCGTGGCGGCACCCCACACCGGCGCCACGACACCCTCGAGTCCGACGCACCCCGCGCGGAACACGACGACGACCTCGCCTCCGACCACGACAACCACCTCGCCTCCGACCACGACGACCACCGAGCAGCCGGGATGGACCGTCGTCAGTCAGCTTCCCTCGGGGATCGCAGTCGACTCTCAGAGCTCACCGCAGCCCAGCGGCGACTCGGTCGCCGTGCTGCGGTTCCACGCCGGCCTCGTCCACTACGCGTTGCACGTCGGAAGCGTCGACCCGCCGACCGGTAGCGCCACCCTGCCGGCGGACGCGCAGCCGGCCATCGGGGCCGCGGAACAAGGGCAACTGCTCGCAGCGTTCAACGGCGGCTTCGCGATGGTTCATGCATGCCTCCCGTGCGGCGTGGGAGGCATGGAGGTGGCCGGCCAAGTGCTGGTCCCGCTCGTGTACGGCATGGCCAGCCTCGCTCTCGATCCGAGCGGGGTCGCTTCCATGGGTGTGTGGGGACAGGGTTTTCCGCCGGCCGGGGCGGCCGTCGCCGGTGTGCGCCAAACCTTGCCCCCGCTCGTGTCCGGCGGTCAGCCGAGCCCAAATGTCGGCAACGTCAGTGCCTGGGGAGCGACGCTTGGCGGAGGTGCCACGACGGCCCGGAGCGCCGTGGGCATCGATGCCCAAGGAAACGTCCTCTATGCGGGCAGCATGAGGGCCCTCCCGTCGGACATGGCGAACGCGCTCGTCTCGGCCGGCGCAGTCACGGCGATGGAGCTCGACATCAACCCCGAATGGGTTCAGGCCGACACGGCACCGACGCCGGGTGCGCCGCTCAGCGCTGCGGTCCCGAACCAAAACCGTCCGGCGAACCAGTACCTCAGCGGCTGGACGCGGGACTTCGTGACGGTGCTCGCCGGCCCTTGACCGACCGACGGTGGGCTCCTCCCCGAGGCCGACAGGTCGGCCTCACCCATCTTGCGCCGCCGGTCAGTTGACGGGTCCCGGCACGGCGGCGGCCTTGCGCACCGCGGCCACCACCTCCTCGTTGGAGGCGCCCGGGCCGAGCACCGCGGCGACGCCGTCCCCGAGCAGCACCGGGACGTCGGGCGGCGGCACGATCCCCCCGATCACGACCGGCGTCTGCAGGCCGGCGGCCCGGAGCGCACGGACGACGGTCGGGGCCAGCGTGAGGTGCGCGCCGTTGTGCATGGAGACGCCGACGACGTCGGCGTCCTCCTGGACGGTCATGGCGGCGATGCTCTCCGGGGATTGGCGCAACCCGGCGTAGACCACCTCACAGCCGGCGTCGCGCAGGATGCGCGCCACGACCCGCAACCCGCGGTCGTGCCCGTCGAGACCCACCTTGGCCACGAGGACCCGCAGGGGCCTGGCCTGGTGGCGCGGCAACACGTCAGGCGACGTGGCGCTCGACGTAGGTCCCGAAGACCGACTCCAGGGCCCGCATCGCCTCCCCCACGGTGACCATGCTCCGGGCGGCCTCGATCAAGGCCGGCATCAGGTTGACCGTCGGGTCGGCGGCCTCGGCGCTGAGGCGCGTTACGGCCCGCCGCACCGCCTCGTCGTCGCGCGCCGTCTTGACCGCGGCCAGGCGGTCGAGCTGCTGGGCCTCGACCACGGGATCGATCACCAGCGTCGACGGCGGCACCCCGTCGTTCTCGACGTAGCCGTTGACACCCACCTGGATCCAGTCGCCGCGAGAGATCTTGGACTGGAAAAGGTACGCCGCGTCGGCGATCTCCGAGACGAACCAGCCATCGTCGATGCACGCGATGACGCCCTCGAGCATCGAACCCGAGCCGGCCTCGGACACGTGGTCGAAGATGGCCTCGGCCTGGCGCTCCATCTCGTCGGTGAGCTCCTCGACGAACCACGACCCGCCGAGGGGGTCGGCCACGTGGACCACGCCGGACTCCTCCGCGATGACCTGCTGGGTGCGCAACGCCAGCCGGGCGGCGTGCTCGGTCGGGAGTGCCAACGCCTCGTCGAAGGAGTCGGTGTGCAGGCTCTGCGTGCCGCCGAGAACCCCCGCCAGCGCTTCGACGGCCACGCGGATCAGGTTCACCTCGGGCTGCTGGGCCGTGAGCGAGACGCCGGCGGTCTGGGTGTGGAACCGAAGTTGAGTCGAGCGACCGTCGGTGGCGCCGTAGCGCTCCTGCATGTGCCGGGCCCAGATGCGGCGCGCCGCCCGGTACTTGGCGATCTCCTCGAAGAAGTCGATGTGCGCGTTGAAGAAGAAGCTCAGTCGCGGCGCGAACTCGTCGACCGCCAACCCGCTTGCGATCGCCGCCTCGACGTAGGCGAAGCCGTTGGCCAGAGTGAAGGCGAGCTCCTGGGCGGCCGTCGATCCCGCCTCGCGGATGTGATAACCCGAGACCGAGACGGGGTGCCAGCGAGGCATCTCCGCCGTCGCAAACCGCATGACGTCGGTGACGAGCCGGACGCTCGGACGCGGCGGGAAGACGTATTCCTTCTGCGCCTGGTACTCCTTCAAGATGTCGTTCTGGAGCGTCCCCGACACCGCCTGCCGGGGGACACCGGTCTGGTCGGCCAGCGCGACGTACATGGCCAGAATGGGTGCCGCCGGCGAGTTGATCGTCATGGAGGTGGAGACCTGGCCGAGGTCGATGTCGGCGAAGAGTGTCTCCATGTCGGCGAGCGTGTCGACGGCGACGCCGGCGCGGCCCACCTCGCCCTTGGACAGAGGGTCGTCGGAATCGCGCCCGAGCAGGGTGGGCATGTCGAAGGCCGTCGACAGGCCATGCCCCCCCGCCCGCAGGAGCTCCTTGAAGCGACGGTTCGTGTCTTGGGCCGACCCGAACCCGGCGAATTGGCGCATGGTCCATAGGCGAGAGCGGTACATGGACGCGTACGGCCCGCGGGTGTAGGGGTACTGTCCGGGCAGCTCCGCGTCGTCGGGACCGTAGACGGGCTCGAGCGGCACCCCGGACATCGTCTCGAAGCGGGTAGCGCGTCGCGGCGAGCGGTCGAATTCTTCCTGCCAAACGGCGCGGTCAGCCATCGCGGATCATCGTAGGCGCGGCACCGGAGTGCCTGGAATCACCGGGCAAGGTCAGCCTCTCCCGACCGGTGGGCACATCTCGTCGCCCCGGGGGCAGACGGGCACGGTCGTGAGCAGAGAACGGTCCGACGCTAAGAGAGTGCGTTCAGACCTGGCTCTCGGTCTGGGCCCGCTGTTGCCTCTCCATGCGGTATTGCCGCCACCGGTGCCAGAACACGAAGGCCACCGCGATCACCGCGAGCACCGCTGCGACGTACCCGGCAAAGCTGAACGCATTGAGCACGTGCTTGTAACTGCTCCCGAGGCTGTAGCCGAGCGAGCTGAGCGCCGTACACCAGATGGCGCACGCGATGGTTGTGTACGCCAGGAACTTCGCGGGCGCCATCT
>JBPYFR010000185.1:0-2974 GCA_051985685.1 Acidimicrobiales bacterium | reverse complement strand
CCGAGGATAGTAGCGCTATACTCGGTCAGGTGTCAAGTGGACAGCTCACCCATCGCCAACGCCAGGCCGAGGCAACGCGCGCCCGCGTCACTCGGGCCGCACGCCGCGTGTTCGCCGCGCGCGGTTACAGCGCGGCCACTATCGCGGATGTGGCGCACGCCGCCGGCGTTGCGATCCCCACGGTGTACAAGCTGTACGGCAACAAGCGGACGCTGATGAGCGCGATCGCCGACAGCTGGGAGCAGGAGTTCGTGCCGGACCGAGAGGCGGAAGAGGTGCCTGGCGATCCTGCCGCGGCACTCGCGTTCTGGGCAGGATTCGTGCGAAGGCAATGGGAGACGGGCCTGGACGTCGCGCTGATCTACGCGGGGGCGATCGCCTCCGAGGCCGAGATCCGCAAGGAGGTCCAGCCGCGTCTCGACGCGCGCGAACGGATGATCCGGACGGTGAGCGAGCGGCTCGAACCGGTATTGAACGACGGGCTCACCCTCGGAGACGCCCATGCGATCATCTCCGCCTTGACGCTGCCGGAGGTCTACCGGGACCTCGTGCGCGACCGCGGCTGGACGCCGGACCGCTTTCAGGGTTGGCTCGAGCGCACGCTCGCCGTGCAGTTGATCTCCGTCGGCGGCCGGGGTCGGTAGCGCCCGCTTCATCGGGAACTAGGAACCGGGCGGGCTTGGTCGGCCTTCTGCGACGCCGCGGTAGCAGGCGGATGGGATCCGGGCTATGGGGCGCCGACCATGACGACAGCTTTCGCGTAGCGGCCAGACTGAGTTCCGCAGGTCAGGATGAGGGTGGTAGTCGATCTCACCTCGGCTTCGGGTGCCCATCGACGAGGTCCCGAGGTAGCAGTCCGCAGCGTCGACACGATCGAGCGCCACGTCGAGACTGGCAAGACCCGGCGCTTCATCCCGCTCTCCGCCTGATGGGCGGTTGGTGGTGCGTCGATAGCGCACCGCCGATGGGCAGATGCGCAGACTCGGCCTTCGGGAGCATCCCGGGGGCGGGGAGCCGTTCTCACGATCCGAGCTGTGTGAGTCGTACGCGGCGGCCCGACTGCGAGGGCCGGGCCGCCGATCTTCTTCCGGGGCCGCGGTTTCAGCTCCCTGGGCCCTGCTATCTCAAAACCGACAGCCAGCTTAGAGCAGTTCGCACTGACCCTGCTTCTTCTTGGCGGTGTTAAAGGACCCTTCCGGCGGCGGTTTGTTGGCCGCGCACTCGAGGTTATTCGTCACTTCGTTTGCCAACACGGATATCAACCCCGACGCGTTATGGAGCAGTTCGGCACTGCCGCCGATGAAGTCGAATACAACGGCGACTCCATTTAGGAAACTACCGCCCATCGCCGAGTTGTTAGAGAGCCGGAGATTGCCAGTAATGAAGGTTTCTGCAACTGTAATCCGGTTCAGGTTGGAGCCGGTCAGTGAGTTATTCGCCACTTGGATGTTGCCGCCGACGGTGACACCGGCGATATTGACCAGGGCGCTTTCACCGAATTCCCCCGACGTGTTCTGGATCTGAAGGTTGCCGCCGACGTCACCTTCCGTGAGGCTTACGCTGGCGATGCCACCTTTGATTTCGATGTTCCCGCCGACCTTCTCTGAACCGAAGAGGATCTGACCCGTTGTGCCAACGAGCTGAAGTCCCCCGCCAACCGAGGTGGAGCCCTCCATTACGATCTGGGTCGCCTTGCTGCTTTCCAGGTTGCCCATGATCACCGTTGTAGTCGCGAATTTACTAGAGAGGCTGCCGCCGGGGTCGACGGTCACGTTGCCCCTCACCGTCGTTCCCGAGAGGTCACACCCAGCCCCGGCGCTGATGTCGCCCTTGATTTCAACCGCGCCGAGCGGTCCGGTGCACGGGATCGACGCTGCCCACGATGGGGCGGCCATCAAACCCAGCGACGCGAGCACGCCCAGGCCAACAACCGTCGCTCGGGTGCCGATCCTTCCGACAGACATGAAGACCCTCCTCTCGTTGCTATCCGTGGCGGCGCAACGTTCCCCTGGACATTTGGCCCGGGGGTCATCCCGCCACCCTTGCGGGGCAAGCTAACTTCGCAATTCACGCCCGTTGGTCAGCTTGGACAGATGTACGTTGGCGCTAGGGTCCCGGCGCCATGCCCGAGCACACGGCCTACGCCTCCAGCCCCACGGCTTTGAGGGGCCTCGCGGGGGTTGGTGAAAATCTCGATTCGCTGGACAAGTCCGGCTCGCGTTGTCCAGAGCAGAGCCCCTTTCTGCTGAACCTGTGCCTTGCTCGCGCCTCCGCGAGCGCGGATCGTATGGGGCACGACCACGCGGTCCCGTGAGGCGATGAACCGCTCGTTAGCTTCGTGGAAGTCCTCACGGCGTCACCTCGTCGCGCTCGGCGAAGGCCTCGACGACGCTCCGCACGACCTCCACGTTCTCCTGCGACACCGCCTATTCCTCGAGCCCCACGGCTTTGAGGGCCTCCTCCCACGAGAGGAACGTCCGACACAGAACCACCTTCCCTCCGACGACGGTGCACTGGATGGCCCACGGCTGGTCCAGTTCCACCTTGCTGACGTGGCCCCGCACCTTGGCGTGACCGAGCCAGAGGACCGAGTCCCCGAGATCGCGCACCCCGTCCTCGGTGCACTCGAACGCGTCCCACCTTCCGAACACCAGGCCTCAACCGCGTCGCGCACCAGCTCCACGTTCTCCCGCGACACGCCTACGCCTCCAGGCCGAGGTCGACGAGGGCGTCGTCGCGGTCGAAGTAGGTGACGAACCTCGTGACTTTGCCGTCGCGGACGTGAAAAAGGCTTGCTCCCTTCGAAGGCGTCTCCCGAGCCGTTTGCCCGATCCTCAGACCGCTCCCTTTGGCGCGCGCACGGCGATTCTCGAGCACGAGCACACGCTCTCCGTCCAGCTCCCGGTACTCGTCAGCGTCGGCGCGCCAGTCTTCCCACACGCTGAAAAAGTCGCGCCACGCCTGCCACATCGCA
>JBPYFR010000184.1:0-2412 GCA_051985685.1 Acidimicrobiales bacterium | reverse complement strand
CACATAATCGGTGAGGAGGGCGACGCCGGCGACCTGGGCCGGAAGCAGCCCGAAGTTGTCCCTCGTGACCATGTAGGCGCCGCCCGCCGTGGGGTATTCCTTGATCGTCTCCCGGTAGGAGAGGATCAGGAAGAAGAGGACCACCAGGAGCGCCATGGTGATGGGTACGACCAGGCTGAAGGCGAAGAGGCCGACCGCCGGCACCAGGACCCGCAGGATCTCTTCCGTCGCGTACGCCGATGATGAGATGCAGTCCGACGAGAACACCGCCAGCGCGGTCGGGATCCCCAGCCGCTCATGAGCCAGGCGCTCGGTGGCGAGTGGGGGGCCGAGGAGCCTGCTTTTGATCCGGTATGAGAGGCTCTCGGGGACGTCGACCGTCGGTGGCAGCGGTCGGGGCCCCTCCACCGAGGTGTGGAGGGGAAGATCGGTCTCGGTCTGCATGGTTCTGACAGTCTGGCACGCGGCCGGCTCGCGCTAACAACGCGTAAAGAAGCACGGGAATTTGTGCCAATGTCTCCCCATGCACGTGATCGTGGTGGGCTGCGGCCGGGTGGGCTCCGAGCTGGGGGTGCGGCTCGAGCAGGCCGGGCACACCGTGGCCATCATCGACAAGAACAGGCGGGCTTTCCGGCGGCTGCCCCCGGGGTGGCCGGGCCAGACGGTCGTCGGCTTCGGCTTCGATCGTGACCATCTGGCCGAGGCGGGTGTTGACCACGCGGGGGCGGTGGCGGCAGTCACCAGCGGCGACAACTCGAACATCCTGACCGCCCGCATCGCCCGGGAGACGTTCCAGATTCCCAATGTGGTGGCCCGCATCTACGACCCCCGGCGGGCCCTGATCTACCAGAGGCTCGGAATCCCGACCGTCGCGACCGTTACATGGACCACCGACCAGGTCATCCGGCGCCTGTTTCCGGAGCAGTCGGTGACGGAATACACCGACCCGACCGGCGAGGTCAGCTTCGTCGAACGGGCCCTTCCCGATGCGTGGGTGGGGCGACGGGTGGGCGGGCTGGAGGAGGGCGACCGCTTCCGGCCGGTCCTCGTCACCCGGGCCGGCCAGGCCCGGCTGGCGACCCCCGAGCTGGTCGGCCAGGAGGGTGATGTCCTCCTGATGGCGGTCCGAGCGGGCGCGCTCGATGACCTCGAGCGGCGGCTCAAGGTCGAGCCGCCGGGAGGTCACTGATGCACGTCGCCATCGCAGGCGCGGGCAACGTCGGGACCTCCATCGCCTCCGACCTGAAGGACGCCGGCCACGACGTGCTCCTGATCGAACAGGATCCCGACCTGGTGGCCAAGCTGCGCCCCTCACTCGATGTCCGCTGGTATGAAGGTGACGCCTGTGAGGTGAGCACGCTGCAGAACGCCGGGCTGGCTGATGCCGATGTTGTGGTCGCGGCGACGGGCGACGACGAGGACAACCTGGTGGTGTCCTTGCTGTCCAAGATGGAGTTCGCGGTCCCCCGTGTCGTGGCCCGCGTCAACCATCCGAAGAATCGGTGGCTGTTCAACGAGACGTGGGGAGTCGACGTCTCGGTTTCGACTCCGCATCTCCTCACCGCGCTGGTGGAAGAAGCCGTCTCGGTCGGAGCTCTGGTGCGAATCCTGCAGTTCTCGGAGGGCGAGGCCCGGCTGGTAGAGGTAACCCTCGCCGACGAGTCGCCCGCCAAAGGCCGGCCCCTCTCGGAGCTCGACATGCCCCGTGACGCCACGATTGTCGCCGTCATCCGGCAACGCCGCGTCGTCGTCCCCCGAGGCGACACCGTTTTGTACCCCCACGACGAGGTGATCGCGCTCGTCACCGATGAGTCAGAGGAGCCGGTGAAGGCGCTGCTGGTCGGCGGCTAACGGCGAGCCCTTCGCGCCGGCGACATCACTCGTGAGGTGGAATCCGTGAGATCTGGTGGTCGGCTTGATAGAGCGCCTGCTTGAGCAGCTTGCGAACGTGGCTGCTCCGGGCCCGGTAGATGGCCCGACGGCCCTCCCGCCGCACGGTGACCAGATCGGCTTCACGCAGCCGGGCCAGGTGCTGGGACGTGGACGTCTTGGAACTGCCCACCATGCGGACAAGGGTTTTGACGTCGAACTCACCGACTGAGAGCGCCCAGAGCAGCCGCAGCCGCGTCTCATCGGCGAGCAGGGAGAGGAGTCGGGCGGCGGCCTCGACCTGGTCGTCGCTTGGGGCGTCCCGACCCGGCAGATGGTGATGCTGTGGTTGTGGTGCCGGTTTCACCAGCGGTTGGCACTCTCTCGATTGCTGGATCGAGCATGCCATGTGACAGGCGGTGGGGCCAGACCTCGGGCAAGGTGACTTGCCCGTTCCAGGAACAGCCGCGATACTCTGTTTGTTGCGTACAGATGCAACCGACGAAAGGAGGTGGCTTGCCCATGCGTTCCAAACCCCGAAGT
>JBPYFR010000183.1:0-34067 GCA_051985685.1 Acidimicrobiales bacterium | reverse complement strand
ACGCCCGCGGCTTCGTGGCGGCCGGGGTCGGAGCGGGGGAGCGGGTGGCCATCTGGGCTCCCAACTGCGCCGAGTGGATGCTCTCTGCACTGGGCGCCCTCAGGGCCGGCGCGGTGCTCGTCCCGCTGAACACGCGCTTCAAGGGCGGGGAGGCCGCTTACATCTTGCGTTCCTCGGGCGCCGCGGTGCTCGTGACGGTTCGAGGCTTCCTCGGCTTCGACTATCCCACCATGCTGGCCGGGGAAGACGTGGGCACTCTGCGCGGGATGGTGCTCCTGCGGGACGACGGCGACGGCAGTGCCGCCACGGCGGTGCCCGTCGTCGGACGCGACGACCTCTTGAGAGGCGGGGAGTCGATTGATCGGGCTACGACCGAGGCGCGCGCCGCGGCGGTGCAACCAGGTGACGTCTCCGATCTCATCTACACCTCGGGCACGACAGGCCGTCCCAAGGGTGCGGCCACCACCCACGCCCAGTCTCTACGGACGTTCGGCACGTGGTCGTCCATCGTCGGCCTCCGTCCCCGCGACCGCTATCTGGTCGTCAACCCGTTCTTCCACACCTTCGGCTACAAGGCTGGAATCCTGGCCTGCGTGATGGCGGGTGCCACGGTGGTGCCCGAGCCAGTCTTCGACGCGGCCAAGGTCATCGCGCGCATCGCCGCCGAGCGCATCACGGTGCTCCCCGGGCCTCCGACGCTGTACCAGACACTGTTGGCTGACCCTGGCCGCGGCGAGCACGACCTGTCGTCGCTGCGGCTGGGTGTGACAGGCGCTGCGGTCGTGCCCGTGGAGCTCGTCACGGCGATGAGCGAGGAGCTCGGCTTCTCGACGGTCCTCACCGCCTACGGTCTCACCGAGTCGTGCGGCACGGTCACCATGTGCCGCCGCAGCGACCCACCCGACGTCGTCGCCGCGACATCGGGGCGCGCCATTCCCGGACTCGAAGTGAAGGCGGTCGTGGACGGCGAGCAGACGGCACCGGGAGAGCCGGGCGAGATCGTGGTGCGCGGCTACACCGTCATGTCCGGCTACTGGGACGACGAGGAGGCGACCGGCCAGGCCATCGACCCCGAAGGCTGGCTCCACACGGGCGACATCGGGGTCATGGACGAAGCCGGCAACGTCACAATCACGGACCGGGTCAAGGACATGTACGTCGTGGGCGGCTTCAACGCGTACCCGGCCGAGATCGAGGCCATCCTGCGCGGACACGACGCGGTGGGCCAGGTCGCGGTCGTCGGGATCCCCGACGACCGCCTGGGCGAGGTGGGTTGCGCGTACGTCGTCCCTGCCCCGGGCGCCTCCCCAGACGCCTCCCCTGGCGCCGGCGACCGCGCCGGCCCCGAACTGGGTCGGGCCATCCTCGGTTGGTCCCGAGGTGTCATGGCCAACTACAAAGTGCCCCGCGCCGTTGTGTTCGTCGATGCCCTCCCCGTCAACGCCAGTGGGAAGGTGCTGAAGCGGGAGCTGCGCGAGCGCCACGCGTCCGGTGCAGATCGAGTCGTGACCAGCGAGAGGAGCGAGTAAGTGCGAGGCATCGTCTACACGGGGTCGGCCGTGGAGGTGACCGACGCCCTGGAGGTGCGTGACCCGGGCCCAACCGAGGTTCGCGTGCGCATGGAGGCAGCCGGGGTGTGCCACTCGGACCTCTCAGTGATCGACGGGACCATCCCGTTCCCGGCGCCCGCCGTGCTGGGCCACGAGGGCGCCGGCGTGGTCGAGTCGGTCGGCGACGCAGTCAGGTCGGTCAAGCCGGGCGACCACGTCGTCATCGCCACCCTGGCCAGCTGCGGTGTCTGCCGGGCGTGCAGCACTGGTCATCCGACGTGGTGTAAGAGCTCGCTGGGCAACATCTCGACTCCGTTCACCTTCAACGGGGAACCGGCCTCCAACTTTGCGGCCGCGTCCGTCTTCTCGGAGACGACGATCGTGAGCGAGGTGCAGGCGGTCGGGATCCCCAAGGACATTCCGCTCTCGTCTGCCTGCCTCATCGGCTGCGGCGTGCTCACCGGGGTGGGGGCGGTGCTGAACCGCGCCAAGGTGCGTCCCGGGGACACCGCCGCCGTGTTCGGGGTGGGCGGCGTGGGCCTCAACGTCATCCAGGGGCTACGGATCGCCGGCGCGACCCGGATCGTCGCCGTGGACACCGTGACGGCTAAGGAATCGTTGGCGCGCCAATTCGGAGCGACCCACTTCGTCGACGCCGGTGCGGGCGACGCCGCCGCCTCCGTCCGGGAGCTGACGCCGGCGAACCGCGAGTCCGCGGCCGGCGCGCTCTTTCCGCTCGGTGGCGTCACGTGGGCCTTTGACTGCGTCGGTCATCCCGCCGTGCTGCGCAGCGCGCTGGACTGCCTGGATTGGGGCGGCACGGCGGTCGCCATCGGGATCCCGCCCCGTGGCACCGAGGTGGCGGTGGACGTGAACGCGCTGGCATACGTCGACCGCGGACTAATCGGCTGCCGCTACGGATCGGCGCGGCCCCATCACGACATTCCGTTGATGATCGACCTCTACCGGTCAGGCCAGCTCATGCTCGACGAACTGGTGTCCTTGACCCGGCCTCTTGATCAGTTCGGTGACGTGGTCGAAGAGATGCACGCCGGGCGGGTGGCGCGCGGCGTCCTCACCTTCGACTAGACACACGACATGCTCATGCTCGACCAGGGAGTGGCGCGGCCATGAAGGGGGTGATCCTGGCCGGAGGGACCGGCTCGCGTCTCTACCCCCTCACGCGGATCACCAACAAGCACCTGCTGCCGATCTACGACCGGCCGATGATCGCGTGGGCGATCGAGGCCGTGGTGTCGAGTGGGATCGAAGAGCTCATGCTCGTCACGGGGGGCACGCACGCAGGCGAGTTCCTCCGCCTGCTCGGCAATGGACGCGAATACGGCATCAACCAGCTGTCCTACGCGTACCAGGAGAAGGCGGGAGGCATCGCGGAGGCCCTTGGCCTCGCCGCACACTTCGCCGAAGGCGAGGCGGTGCTGGTCATGCTGGCGGACAACATCCTGGAACGCTCCATAAGGCCGACGGTCGACGCGTTTTGTGCCGATCCAACAGGCGCCCGGATCCTGCTCTCCAAGGTGGACGAGCCTGCGCACTTGCGACATCTCGGTGTCCCGGTGTTCGAGGACGGCCGGGTGGTCCACATTGAGGAGAAGCCGACGAACCCGGCCTCCGAGTACTGCGTCACTGGCATCTACTGCTACGAGCCTGGCGTCTTCGATGTCGTCGGCGAACTGGAGCCATCCGCGCGCGGCGAGCTCGAGATCACGGACGTGAACAACCATTACGTGTCTCTGGGCCAGATGGGCCACGACGTGCAGGACGGATTCTGGGGCGATGCCGGGGAGTCGATCGACGCCTACTACTTGGTGAACGACTTCGTGCGCGAGAACGGGGCGAACAAAGGCTGACCCTGTTGATCCGGTTCATCCGCGCCACCCGGGGCACCGATCGTGCCCCGGGTGGAAGGGATGGATGGCTGGTTTAGCCAGTGATCACAGGCCCGCGCATTGACCCGTCTCGGCCCCGGTCACCGTGTTCGGGTTGGGACCGAAACCGTCGAAGAAGTTGGTCGGCGCTCCGTTTCCGGCGCCGGGGGTGGTGGTGTCCGCCGGGACCGCCGGGTTCAAGGTGTTCCCAACGCACGAGAGCCCACCGTGAATCGAGTTCAGGCCGATCTCGATCGCGTCGGTGTCACTCGTCTCGTTGTTGCTGACCTGGCCCCCGCCGTTCACCTGGTTCCGGATGATCCCGATCCAACAGGTGTTCACTCCGGTCAGCGAGAACCCGCCGTTGACGCGACTATCTTCAACGTTGAAGTAGGGCGGGCTGAAGGGGAAGTTTGCGATCGGCCGACAGCTCGCCGCTCCTCCGCCACCCTGCATTGTGAACGTGCCATTGATCGTCGTTCCGTGGACCACGACGGTGTCTGCCCCCACCGCGGTGATCCCGCCGCTGACGACATCGTTGCTGTTTGGACACCCAGTGCCCTCGCCGTTGCCCAGGTTGAGAATGCCCTGCGATCCAACCTCTATGCCGCCGGAGACGTTCAGGAACACGTCGCACGATGTGCCGGAGGCATCGAGTGAGGCGCCGGGTGCGATCGTCAGACCGCCGTGGATCGAGTAGGTCCCCTGCATGGCGCAGAACCCTGTGATGGTGACCGGGCCGTAGCTCCCGGCAGGAATCATCGTCGGGTTAGTCGGGCTGCCCCCCGAACAGGTGTAACTCGCCGCTGGGCTGGCGCCGGCGCTGGCACCAGACGCCACCAGAAGCGTCGTCCCGGTTGTCATGACCCCGGCCATCAGGACCGTGGCCGCGACAAGACGCGTTCGCGTCGTCATTGTTTCCCCTCCTTGTGTGAGACCGCCTGAGATGCGGGGCGCAGTGTTTCACACAGGGGTAGAAGCTTGCAACTGGGATTGTGAGCTGCGGGAATGCCAGTCCGTGGTCGGCGCCGAGGTGAAGTCGAGGTCATGGAGGCGGCGCGCCGACCAATCCGCATCTCGTGGCGTGCCCGTCAACATCGGCCTCCCCATACTCACGGGGTCCAGCAACCAGCCGCGCGTCGAAAGGACCTCCGGAAGTCCCACATGACCCGCCTCCCGACAAGTGGCCCGCGTAGCCTGCAGACGTGGGCGGCCTCTTGGAATTGGAGGGGTTGCGGCGAACGTTCGGAACGCTGATCGCGCTCGACGACCTCTCGTTCTCAGTGCCGTCGGGGCGCGTCGTCGGCTTCCTCGGTCCGAACGGTGCGGGCAAGACGACGACGATGCGGGCCATCTTCGGACTCACGGAGCTCAATGCGGGCACGGTCCGCTGGAACGGGAGCCCCGTGGGGCAGGCGGAGCGCCGCCGCTTTGGCTACATGCCCGAGGAGCGCGGCCTGTACCCCGGGATGCTGGTGGGTGAACAGCTCGAGTACTTGGGCCGGCTCCACGGGCTCTCGACAGCCGACGCCGCGGCGACGACGACGGCGTGGCTCGAGCGATTGGAGATCGCGGATCGGAGGGACAGCAAGGTCGAGGCGCTCTCGCATGGGAACCAGCAGCGGGTACAGCTGGCGGCTGCCCTCGTGCACGATCCCGAGATGCTCGTGCTGGACGAGCCGCTGTCCGGACTCGATCCGACCGGCATCGACGCCATCGGGCACGTGCTGGTGGAGCAGGCGCAGGCCGGATGTTGCGTCCTCTTCTCGAGCCATCAGCTCGATCTCGTGGAGGACTTGTGCGAGGACGTGGTCATCATCGATCACGGCCGGCTGCTCGTGTCCGGCTCGGTCGACGACCTGGCGACGAGGGGCAGGCGCCGCCTCGTGGTCCGGGTCGAGGGGGACCGGGCCGGCGCCTGGGCGCGCCGCGTGCCGGGAGTTTCCATTTCGCAGGTCGCCGGCGGGGTGGCTCGACTCGTCCTCGATGACAACGTCGACAGCGACGTCGTCTTGCGAGCGGCGATGGCGGCCGGGAAGGTCACGCAATTCTCCTTCGAGCGCTTGCGGCTCTCCGAAGTGTTCCGCGAGGCATTGCGGTGAACCTCAGATTCGTCTTGATCCCTGTGCTGCTGGCGGTTGCCATTGCGCTGCGCCTGTGGAGGCGACAGCGGGGCGGCCGGCGAGCCGAGACCCGTGAGTCCCGCGCGGGGCTACCCCGCTTCAAGATCCCGTGGGCCGGGATCGGTGACTCACTCGGAAACGTGGGGCTCGTCGCGCTCCGTGAGATCCGGGAGCGGGTGCACAGCCGCATCTTCAGGGTCGGGACGATCATCATCCTGCTCGGTGTGGCGGCTGCGATCGTGATCCCCACCATTCACGCCGGCAGCTCGACTCCGCAACGCGTCGGTGTCGTCGGCACGGTGACGCCGACGATCACCAAGATCGTTCAGGGCGCCGGCACGCGGAACGGCACCGACGTCACGGTGACGCCGGAATCCTCGCTGACTTCGGCCAAGGACTCGCTGAGGTCGGGCGCGCTCGACATCGCCATCGACAGCGACCGCGTCGTGGTCAACCAGCCGATCAGCTCCGATCCCAACTCGACGACGGCCAAGCTGGCACAGACACTGGCCGCGGAGGTTGGCATCCTGCATACGTATCGAGCTGCCGGACTGTCGGCCGCGCAAATCGAACAGCTGGCACACGCAAAGCCGGCGCCCGTACAGAGTCTGCAGGCGGGGACGAAGACGCCGACCAGGGGGGCGTCGGTGATCGGCGTCGTCCTCCTGTTTCTCATGCTGACGCAGTACAACACCTGGATCCTGATGGGCGTCATGCAGGAGAAGGCGAGTCGCGTCGTCGAGGTGCTCTTGGCGACGGTCCGCCCGATCCAGCTGCTGGGCGGCAAGGTGCTCGGCATCGGCCTGGTCGCGATGGGACAGGCCGGCCTGATCGTCGCGGTCGCACTCGTCGTGGGCGCTGCGGTCGGCTCGGACCTGCTCCACGGAACGGCACCGCTCGTGCTCGTGAGCCAGCTGCTCTGGTTGCTGTTGGGCTACGCGTTCTACTGCTGGGTTTATGCCGCGGCGGGCTCCATGGCCGAGCGCCAAGACCAGGTGCAGACGCTCGTCATACCGTTGAGCCTGCCCATCGTGCTCGGCTACATCCTCAGCATCACCGTGGCCAGCTCGGGCGACGTGAGCGTGTTCTTCGAGGTCCTCGCCTACCTACCCCCGACGGCTCCCTTTGCCATGCCGGTGCTCGTCGGCCTCAGCCACGTGATGTGGTGGCAATTCGTCGCCTCGGTCCTGATAAGCATCGCCGGCACCGCGTTGATGGCCTGGGCCGCCGCCGGCATCTACCAGCGAGCGGTCCTCCAGTCCGGTCAGCGCGTGCGCCTGCGTCAGATCACATCGGGGCTGTCACGGCGGAAGACCGCCGCGACCGGCGTCCCGGGCTGATCAGCGCGGCGGCTCCACCGGAGCCTTGGCTCGGGCCGGAGCGGGGGAGGGCAGGCCGACTCGGGCCCGGCGCAGGCTCTCCGCGATCCCGGCGCCATCCAACCCCAGGCTGGCCAGGATGTCGTCCGCCTTGCCCTGCGCGAGATGCTGGCGGGGGACGCCGAGGATCCGAACCTCCGGACGGGGCAGGCCGGCCGATTCCACCCCGGCCGCCATCGCGTCGATCAGAAACGCCCCCGCACCGCCGTGGCGCACGCCGTCCTCGGCCGTGACCACCAACGAGTGCCGCGCCGCGTCGGCCAGCATGGCGGCGTCGGGCGGGGAGACCACGCGGACGTCCCACACGGTGACCTCTATTCCCTCGTCCGCCAGCTCGCGGGCTGCGTCGAGGCACGCGCCCACCATCTTGCCCACGCCAAGCAGGCAGATCGATCCGTCACCGGAGCGCACCCGGCGCGCCTCGAGTCCGCTCCCCACGTCTGTGGGGTCGACGTGACGCGGGGCGGTCTTCGGGAAGCGGATGGTGGACGGGCCAGGGAGCTCCAGGGCGGTCCACAGCATGGGCCCAACCTCCTCGGCCGATGACGGCGCGAAGACGGTCATGCCTGGGATGGAGAGGGCGAGCGTCATGTCGAGCACGCCGTGGTGGCTCGGCCCGTCGTCGCCGGTGATGCCGGCCCGGTCGAGCACGAACACGACCGGGCTGCCGTGCAGCCCGACGTCGAGGTTGGCCTGGTCGAAGGCCCGGCTGAGAAAGGTGGAGTACACCGCCACGACCGGGCGCAGCCCAGCCATGGCCATGCCGGCCGCGGAGGTGACCTCGTGCTGCTCGGCGATCCCGACATCGAAGAAGCGGTCCGGGAAGCGCTCCTGGAACGGAAGCAGTCCCGTCGGTCCGGGCATGGCGGCGGTGAGCGCCACCACGCGGGGGTCGTTCTCGGCGGCGGCCAGCAGCGCCCGCGAGAAGGCGTCCGTGTAGGTCGCCGCGCGCTGCGGCGACTCGTCGACCTCTGTCTCGGGTATCGATCCCGGCGAGGCGATCCCGCCCGTGTCGGTCGCCGTGGACCCCCCTACGGCCCTGCCCGCCGAGCTGCCGACCAGGTTCCCGGTCGAGACCTTCGCCGGGGCCTTGTAGTCGTGCAGCCGCTGGACGTCGTCCTCCTCGGCCGGCGCGTAGCCGCGACCTTTCTGCGTGAGCACGTGCACCACGATGGGCCCACCCCATTCCGCCGCGTGGGCGAAGGCCTGCTCCATGTGCTCGATGTCGTGCCCGTCGATCGGCCCGGCGTAGCGGACACCCAGTGCCTCGAAGAAGGTGTGGGGGGCCACCATCTCGCGCAGCGCACTGGTGAGCGAGTGGACGCTCGAATAGGCGAGGGGGCCGAACGCGGGCAGCTCCCGGAGCCGAAGCCGCAGTCGCTCGCGTGCGGCGGTGTAGGTCGGGTTGAGCCGCAGCGTGGTCAGGCTCTGCGAGAGCTGCGAGACGGTCGGTGCGTAGGAGCGGCCGTTGTCGTTCAGCACGATCACGACGCGACGGCCCGAGTGCCCGAGGTTGTTGAGGGCCTCGTAGGCCATGCCTCCGGTGAGTGCGCCGTCGCCGACGACCGCCACCACCCGGCGCTCGCCTTCGTTCCCCTGGAGCATGAAGCCGTTGGCGATCCCGTGTGCATAGGAGAGGGCGGTCGACGCGTGGCTGTTCTCAATCCAGTCGTGCTCGGACTCGGCCCGGTTGGGGTAGCCGGACATGCCGCCCGCCTGACGGAGGTTCTTGAAGCCGTAGCGGCGGCCGGTCAGCAGCTTGTGCACGTAGGCCTGGTGCCCGGTGTCCCACAGGATGACGTCGCGGGGTGAATCGAACACCCGGTGCAGCGCAAGCGTCAGTTCGACGGCACCGAGGTTGGAGCCCAGGTGACCACCCGTGGTGGTCACGGTGTCGACGATGAAGGTCCTGATCTCGTCGCACAACTGGACCAGTTGCTCATCGGTGAGGCACTTGACGTCGGCAGGCGTCTCGATGCTGTGCAAGATCATGGGGATCGGGCCAGGCTACCCGCTGGTCCGAGAGGGGACAGAGCGCTCCCGACTGAGCACGGTGCACAGCGCGACGGCGAACGCGGCCAGGGCGAGGACCTGGAGGCCGCGCGCCGGGCCGAAGGCCTGAGAGACCCAGCCGACGACGGGGGCGCCCGCGACCCAACCGATGTAGCCCGCCGCGGTGAAGGCGCCCACCGCGCTGACCACCTGGCTCGCGCGCCTGCTCGCCGTGCTCATCACGAGCGGCCAGAAGAGCGACGCGCCGCCTGCCCCGAGGGCCAGCCCCAGCGCGGCCACTCCGGCCACGGGCGAGAGAGACTCGAGGAGGATGCCGCCGCCGGCCACGCACCCGCCGGCGATCAAGGCGCGCCGGGTCGACAGGCGTCCCACCATGGACCCTCCGGCGCCACGCGTGGTGGCCGCCACGAGCTGGCCGACCACGTACGCGCCCGCGCCGAGCAGCACGCCCGTGGCCAGGTGGTTGCGCAGGAACAGCACGCCCCAGGTGTCGACGCCCCCCTCGGTCACCTCGGCCAGCGCGAACACGGCTAACAGCAGGAGCAGGCCGTCGCTGCGCAGGCGTCGCAGCGGGTGTGACGGCGCCGACGGACGAGCGTCTCCGGGAAGGGCCGCCGCCTCCGCGGGCCCGGCGTCGGTCGCGGCGGCCCAGACCCCGACCGCCAGCGCGACCGCCGCGATCCCGGGCCAGACCCAGCGCCACGACACGCCGGCGTGGATGAGGAGCGCCGAGGCGGCCGCGCCGATGAGCGCGCCGGAATTGAAGAGCGCGTGGAAGCGCACCAGGGCCGCGGGGTTGGTGATCAGCCGGTGTGACGCCTCGGCGTTCATCGCGGTGTCGATGCTCCCTCCCGCGACCTCGGTCAGGACGAGCACAACGGCGAAGGCCCACTTCTGCTCCATCAGCGCCAGCACGCACAGGAGGACCGACCAGACGAACAGTGCCACCCACATGAGCCGGCGGGCGCCGACCCGGTCCGACAGGTGCGCCATCACCGCGCTCGACGCGCCGGCCACGGCGACGGCCACCGCCAGCAGCACGCCGATCTGCGCGTCGGACAGCGAGAACGCGCGCTGGATGTCGAACAGCATCACGGCCCAGCTCCCCCAGAAGAGGCCGAAGACGATGAAGGCGGCAACGCACGGTCCCGCGCCGCTCAAGAGCCGCGGCCGCTCCAGCGTCGGCGGGGACGCGCTCAGGACGTGCCCGCCACGCCCGTCTTGGCGAGGAACCTGGACCGTTCGACCATGACCCGGGTCATCCGGCCGGCACCGACCAGCCCCCCGACGTCGCCGCCGAGGCGCGCGGCCGACACGGTGAAGGTCAGGCGGCGCCCTTCGACTTTCACCAGCGTCGCCTCGGCCATGACGACCGAGCCCACGGCCACCGGTGCCAGGTGATCGAACTGCACGCGCGTGGCCACGCTGGACTGCTCCGCGGTCAGGTGTCCCTCGGTGGCGAGGCAGGTCGCCTCCTCGCAGAGGGCGATGAGGCGCGGGGTGGCGAGGACGGGGACGTCGCCCGACCGGAAGCGCTCTGCCGTGTCCTCCGGACCGACCGTGAGCTCCACTTGCGCGCTCAACCCGGCATGGGGCCCGTGCCCCGCGGCCGTCTCGGTGTCGGCGGGACGTTGGGGCACGACGATTACGATACCGCCGTGACTGAGACAGCCCTCATTGAATCCGAGGTCCTCGAGCGGGTCCTCTCGGCCGCGCTCGGCGGTGGCGGCGACATGGCGGAGGTCTTCGCAGAGGACTCGGCGACCTCGGGCGCCATGCTCGACGACGGGCGCATCGAGGAGCTCTCCTCGGGGCGATCACGCGGTGCCGGTATCCGTGTCGTCGACGGGGAGACCACCGGGTTCGCCCACACGGCCGATCTCACCGAGGCGGGGCTGCTGGCCGCCGCCCGGGCCGCGGCGTCGGTGGCCCGCGACGGAGGTGCCGGCGTGCGCACCGTCGCGCTCACCTCGGTGGCATCGAACGGGCGCGGGGAGCGGACGGCGCCCGACACGGTCGCCAAGGATCGCAAGCTCGAGCTGCTTGGCCGCGCCGACGATGCGGCCCGCGCGGCCGGCAGCGCTATCACCCAGGTACAAGTCGGGTGTGGCGACAGCCGCCGGCGGATCCTGATCGCGAATTCGGACGGCCGGCTCGCGACCGACGAGCAGATCCGCACCCGCTTCAACGTCTCCTGCGTGGCCAACGGGGACACGGGGATGCAGACGGGGTACGAGCCGGTGGCACGCACGGAGGGATTCGAGATCTTCGAGCGGTTCGCCGTCGAGGACGTCGCCCGCACCGCGGCCGGACGTGCCCTCTCCAAGCTCTCGGCGCGGCCCGCGCCCTCGGGCGAGGTGCCGATCGTGCTCGCGGGTGGGAGCGGCGGCATCTTGTTCCACGAGGCGTGTGGCCACGGGCTGGAGGCCGACCACATCGTGAAGGACGCTTCCGTGTACACGGGCCGGGTCGGACAGCTCGTGGCCAGCCCGCTGGTCACCCTGGTCGACGACGGCACCGTGCTCGGCGAATGGGGCAACTTCGCGGTCGACGACGAAGGAAACGCTCCCGCTCGCAACGTGCTCATCGAGGACGGGGTCCTCACCGACTACATGTGGGATTGGCTCCGGGCGCGCAAGGAGGGGCGCAAGAGCTCGGGCAACGGCCGGCGCCAGAGCTACCAGCATCTGCCCATGGTCCGGATGACGAACACCTACCTGCTGGCCGGGCCGGAGGACCCCGACGAGATCGTGGCCCAGACCCCAGCCGGGGTCTACGTGAAGAAGCTCGGTGGGGGACAGGTCAACACGGCGACGGGGGACTTCGTCTTCGGGACCACCGAGGCGTACCTGATTGAGAACGGCCGCATCACCGAGCCACTGCGCGACGCAAACCTCATCGGAAACGGCCCCGAGGTCTTGCGCCGGATTGACGCGGTGGCCGGCGACTTCGACATGACGCCGGGCACGTGTGGCAAGGACGGGCAGAGCGTCCCGGTTGGCTGCGGCCAGGCCACCCTGCGCATCACGGGTGTGACGCTAGGTGGCACGGCGTGAGCGACGACCTGCTCGACCTGGCGACCTCGGTGGTTTCCCGCGCTCGCCCGGGTGAGGGCATGGAGGTCTACGTCGCCCGCGGCACCGACACCGAGGTGCGGGCCTACGACGGCGAGGTGGAGTCGTTGACGTCGGCCGATTCCTCGGGCGTGGGGATCCGCGTCGTCGTCGATGCCCCCGGCGAGGGCAGCCGGGTTGGCTTCGCCTGGGCGGGCTCCCTCGATCGCGCCCTGATCGACGCCGCTCTGCACGACGCCCGTGACAACGCGCGCTTCGCGACGCCCGACCCCGACGTCGTCCTGGCCGAGGACGACGGCGTAGAGGCGACCGAACTCGACCTGTGGGACGACGGCGTCGCGTCCACGCCGATGGAGAAGAAGGTCGCGCTCGCGGTCGACCTCGAGCGTGCGACGCGGGCGGCCGACCCCCGCGTGCGGCAGGTGTCGTCCGCCGACTACGGCGACAGCCAGGTGGAGGTGGCGCTTGCCTCGACGACGGGGCTTGCCTCCTCGCGCCGGCGGACCTCGGCCTTCCTGTCCGTTGACGCCATCGCCGGCGAGGCCGCGGAGAGCCAGACCGGCACTGGTTTCAGCGTGGGTCGCGGACCTGGAGAGCTCGTACCCGATGATGCGATGGACGAGGCGGTGCTGCGCGCCGTCCGGCTCCTCGGAGCTACTAAGGCAAGGTCGGCCCACTACACGGTGGTCTTCGACCCTCGCGTCGTCTCGACGCTGCTCGCCGTCGTCGCGGCTGCCCTCTCCGGTGAGGCGGTGGTCAAGGGGAGGTCCTTCTTCGCCGGGCGGATCGGCGAGGCGGTCGCCGCATCAGGGGTGACCCTGGTCGACGACCCCACCGACCCGCGGTCCTACGGAGCGGCGACCTACGACGGCGAGGGTCTGGCCTGTCGTCGCAACGTCCTGATCGCGGACGGCGTGCTCCGCATGTTCGTCTACGACACGGTCTCGGCGCGTCGGGCCGGCACCGTGTCGACCGGGTCGGCGGTGCGGGGCGGCTATGCCGGGACGCCCTCCGCGGGCTGCCGCGCCCTGGTGCTCTCGCCTGGCGCCAAGTCGTCCGACGAGATCCTCGCGTCGGCGGGAGAGGGCCTGTACGTACAGTCGATCACCGGCGTGCACTCGGGCGTGAACACGGTGAGCGGCGACTTCTCCGTGGGGGCCGAGGGCCTGATGATCAGCGGCGGCAACCTGGCCCAGCCCGTGCGAGAGGTGACCGTCGCCTCGACGTTGCAGCGGATGCTGCAGTCCGTTGTCGACGTCGGCGCCGACCTACGCTGGCTTCCCGGCGCGGCCGCGGGTCAGACCGTCGCCATCGCCGACATGTCGCTGAGCGGGGAGTAGGCCTTATCAGCCGGAGGTGGACGCCGCTGTCGTGGCGTCCTTGGTGCCCTTCTTCTCGGACGCCTTCTCGGAAGCCTTCTCGGTCGTCTTCTCAGAGGACTTCTCGGAGGACTTCTCAGAGGACTTCCCGCTGCCCTCGACACCCGAGCTGGTGTCGCTCGTCGACTTCTCGCGGTCCTTCGATCCCGCGCCGTTCGACCCGTTGGCGCCTGCGCCCACTCGCGAGTCGTTCCGGTAGAAACCGCTGCCCTTCAGCACGATGCCCACCGCTCCGTAGACCTTGCGCAGCGCGCCGCCGCACTCCGGGCACTCGGTGAGCGGGTCGTCTGAGAACCGCTGCACCGCGTCGAGCCGGTGACCGCACGCCGTGCAGGCGTATTCGTACGTGGGCACTGGCTTCCTCCGTGGCTCTGCTTGCTGGCTGGCCCTTGTTGGCACTCGCTACCTGAGACTGCCAGTCTACCGGTCGGAGGGCCGCTCGCACCGTCGTTCGCGGGTCGTCCCAGGTCGTAGACTGCTCGCTCGTGTCCGACCGCAGGCTGGCCAACCTCGACCCGCTGGGTGGCGCCCGCATGGTCGACGTCACACCCCGGGAGCCCACGCACCGCCGGGCCCTGGCCCGCTGCCGGGTCTCCATGCTGCCCGAGACGACCACGCTGGTGGCCAACAACGCGATCACCAAGGGGGACGTGCTGGCCGCAGCCAGGATTGCGGGTATCCAGGCCGCCAAGCGCACCGCCGAGCTCATCCCGATGTGCCAACCGGTCCTGGTGGGCTCGGTCGGCGTCAACTTCTCCATTGGGGACGACTACGTCGAGGTGGAGGCCCAGGTCGAGACCGTAGACCGCACGGGGGTCGAGATGGAGGCGATGACGGCGTGCACCGTGGCGGCGCTCACCGTCTACGACATGTGCAAGTCGTCGGACCGGACGATGACGATCGAGCACCTAGCCCTCTGGGAGAAGTCGGGCGGGCGCTCCGGGCCTTGGCGCCGCTCCGAGGTGCAGCTCGGCTTCTGAGCCGAGTCCCAATTCCCGATTGGGGAGGGCTGTCTATATTCGGCTCTGAGTGTCCATCTCTCCGGTGACCACCCGCCTCGACGAGGCGTCCCCTGTCGGCAAAGGGATCGTCGGCGCGGTGACGTCGGTGGTCGATCGGATCGGCGGCCGCAACGCGGTGATCTGCCGGGCTCAGGGCTCCCCGCGTCGAGGCGCACTCACGCACGCCGACGGGGTCCGGCTCGCGGAGGCGGCCGACCAGGCCCGCGCCCTCAGGATCCCCCTCGTCCTCTTCATCGTCTCCAGCGGTGCCGACGTGCACGATGGCGTGGCCGCTCTCGACGGTTGGGGCCGGGCCGCCACCGCGATCTCGCGGTGTAGCGGGCAGGTGCCCGTCATCGCCGCGGTGACCGGCCCGGTGGTGTCGGGCCCCGCCTTCTTGCTCGGGCTCGCGGACCTGGTGGTGATGAGCTCAGAGGCGGTCGCCTTCGTCTCGGGGCCCCAGATGGTGGCCGAGTTCACAGGGATTGAGGTCGGACTCCAGCAGCTGGGAGGGACGGCGGCCCACGCTCGTTCGAGCGGGCTCTGTGCAGTGGAGTCGGACGACGTCGAGGGCATGGTGGCCGAGCTGCTCGAGTACCTGCCGTCGAACACCGACGAGCTCCCACCGCTGGCCCCGGTGAGCGATTCGGTGCTCCGGGCGACGCCCGAGCTGCGAACGGTCATCCCCGACCGCAAGGCCGCCACCTACGACGTGCGGGACGTGGCTCGGTCGGTGTGCGACGACGGGGAGATCCGCGAGCTCTGGCCCCGCTGGGCGGGCCAAGTCGTCACGGCCCTCGGGCGCCTCGGCGGCATGCCGGTGGGGATCGTGGCCAACCAGTCCCGGGTCTTGGCCGGCACGTTGGACATCGCCGCCTCGCAAAAGGGCGCGCGGTTCGTGCGAGTGTGTGATGCCTTCAACCTGCCCATCGTCACCCTGGTCGACACGCCGGGCTTCCTCCCCGGCAAGGACCAGGAGTGGCGGGGCATGATCCGCCACGGCGCAGAGTTGGCCTTTGCCTACGCGCAAGCGACCGTGCCGCGGATCTGCGTCATCCTGCGCAAGGCCTTCGGAGGGGCGTACATCGTCATGGACTCGCGGGGGATCGGAAACGACGTGTGCTTGGCCTGGCCCGGGGCCGAGGTGGCCGTCATGGGAGCGTCGGGCGCGGTGCAGATCCTCCACCGCGAGTTGGTACCGGAGGAGCGAGGTGATCGTGTGTCGGCGTACGAGGAGACCTATCTCAACCCGTGGCAAGCCTCCGAACGGGGGTTGGTCGACCAGGTGATCGATCCCGCGGACAGCCGGATCGATCTGTGCGCGGCGGTAGGGCAGCTGTGCACAAAACGAGAGCTCGTCGTGGGCCGAAAGCACGATGCCGGGCCCCAGTGAGGGTTGGGCCAGGGAAAACGCCAATTGTCATCAATTCGCAATGTTCCTGGTGTGGATTCGACGCTCCCGGGGGTAAATGATTCCGGGCATGCCGAGCGGAGTGGTCCCATCACGCACCCCAGAGGACGCGCTCTTCGTCCTGGAATCGTGCCACAGCACGTGGATCTTCGACACTGAGCGCATGCGGTTCCGCCGTGTTCTCAAGGGCCTCGCGCTGGACGTGCACGCAGCCACCACAGCCTGGCGTGCCTATTACGGCTTGGAGCTCGACCCGATCTCGGAGTCGTTCGTCGTGCTCCTGAATCCCGAGGGCACGCGGCTGCTGCGTTCGTGGCGTCACGTCGAGCACTGCCCACAATGTGGGGGCAACCAGACAGCCGAGCTCTCCATCGACGAGCTCCGGAGCGCATCGCTGGCCTGATCCGTCAGACCCTCGCTACTCAGCCCTCCCGTCAGTCCCTCACCTCGCGCTGACCCACTGGCCATCGAAGCAGCGCGAACGCTGACTCGCTAGCGCCACCGGTCGCGCACGAAGTCGGCGTACGCCGCGGCCATCCGCGTGGGAAGCAGGGGTGGATCGCGACGCGCCACATGAAGCATGGCCGCGTCGACTTGGGGCACGGGGCGGAAGGCGGTGGCTGGGATACGCCGGCCGAGTTCGAAGGTCCACCACGGCGCCCAGCCTGTCGAGAGTGCGGTCGACGGTGGGCTCGCGGCGCGCTTGCGGGCGACTTCCCATTGCACGACGAGGTCGGCACGCCGCAACGAGGTGGAAGGGTCACCCAAGAGCCGGCGCAGGATCGCCGTCGTGGCACCGAAGGGGAGCGACCCGAACACCCGAAAGGCCTGCTGCGGCAGCCCCAAGCCGAGCACGTCGCCGCGGACGACCTCGATGTTGCCGAGCCTGCGACGGCGGACTTCACGCTGGAGCCGAACGGCCCAGTCCGGATCCTTCTCCACCGCGATCACTCGGACGCCGCGTCGCGCCAGCGCGAACGTGCACGCACCCTGGCCCGGGCCGATCTCGACCACGAGATCGCCGGGGTGGAACGCAGACTCGGCGACCAGCGCCTCGGCGAGGTCAGCCCGGAGGAAGTTTTGCCCGAGACGACGTCGCCGCTCGTCTCGGCGTGTCCGTCCGGAGGCGGACACGGCACGTCACCGTGATGGTCATGGTCCTATTGTGCCCGTTGTGCCCGCGCCGGCGCGGAGCCCTGCGCTCAGCCGGCGGCAGGAGGGCTGGGCCAGCCGTGCCGCCGCTGCCGGCGATCGGCGCGCTCGAGCTCGCGCTCCACGTCGGTCCACAGGAGGGGGTCGGCCTCCTCCCCGCCGGCCGTGGCCTGCGCGCGGGTCATGATCACGAACGCAACTGTCCAGAGGACCGCGATGGTGCTGAGCTTCGCCAGGAAACCGGCCAGCTGCTGATCGAGGAGCGGGGTCATGCCTGCGACCTTTCCTCCGTGCGTGAAGGATGGGTAGAGGGAGTGCCGGGCGAAGATCCAGACGATGGACAGGAAGCTCGGGACGATCGATTGCACAATCAGGTAGCCGCCCCGCCCGAGGGCAGAGAGGCGCGCCGCGCCCGGGAGCTCGGTGAGGACGGGCGCCCACAACACGAAGCCAGAGATCAGCACGATCAGCTCAATCAGCACCCGGGCGCTGTCGGAACCGGCCGCCAGGCTCACCGCTCCGGTGGTGAGGGTGCCCACGGCCACGACGGTCACGATGACGACCGCGGGGAAGGGCCGCACGACCACGCGCAGCACGGCGTCGACGGCCGCCGGGCGGGTGAGCCGAGCGATCAGCGGCCGGGGCAGGCCGAGCACCAGGAGCGGCGGCACCGCGAGCGTGAGAAGGAGCCGTTGCACGACCAGCGCCATGAGGAGCCAGTGGGCGGCGAGATCGCCGAGGGGCCATGTGACGGCGACGATCAGGAGGAGGACGCCCGCGAGGAAGAGCAGGCGCTGGCGACCGGTCGCCTCGCAACCCTTACGCTGCGTCGCCCACAGGTAGGCCACTACCAGCGCAGGGAACGCGAGGAGCCAGACGAGGTGGAGGTGCCAGTCCAGAGGGTGCACGAGGCCGGTCATTCGCCCGCAGCCGCCGTAGGCTCAAGGCGATGGAGGCGTCCGCGAAGTTCGACCGGTTGGAGCGCGTCACGGACCTCGTGCTGGTGCTTTTGCACGCCCGGCAACCGCTCACGCTTGACGCCATCGCGAACCAGGTTCCGGGCTACCCGACCGAGCACTCGGCGCGCCGCCAAGCGTTCGAACGCGACAAACGGCTGCTGCGGGACGAAGGGATCCCCGTCCTGACGCACCGGCTGGGTGGTCATGAGCAATACGGCTATCTGATCGATCGCGAGGCGTTCTACCTTCCCGACCTGGACCTCGACCCCGACGAGCAGGTCGCGCTGCATCTCGCCGTCGCCGGCGTTCACCTGGGCGATCCTAGTGGTCGGGATGCGTTGCTGAAGTTGGGCGCAGCGGGCCTCGGCGATGTCCGTCCGATCGCGTCGCTCGTTCCCTCTGCAGCACTGATAGAGCTCTTCGAGGCGGTCCGCACACGCGCCACGGCGACGTTCACCTACCGGTCCGAGCGCCGGCAGGTAACGCCCGTCGCGCTGCGGTTCCGCTTTGGACACTGGTATCTGGTGGCGTGGGACCTCGCTCGTGCCGCGGTGCGGACGTTCCGGGTCGATCGCATTGACGGGGTCGTCGAACGCGGCGAGGCCGGTGAGGCGCGCGTTCCCGATGGAGTGGACGTCGAGCGGGCGCTGCCCGATGAGCCCTGGCAGGCCGAGGGGGAGAACCTGGTCCGTATGCGGCTCCTGGTGGACGCCCTCGAAGGTTCGAGGGTGGCCGACGAGGTCGGACAGGACAAGGTCCTACGGCGACTCGACGACGGGGCGGTGGAACTGGCGCTGGAGGTGCAGTCGTTCGCGTCCATCCGCTCGTGGGTCCTGGGGTTGCTCGAACACGCGACCGTGCTGGAGCCCCTCACCTTCCGGGAGGAATTGGTCGAGTGGCTCACCGCCCTCATCGAGACGTCGGCCGAACCGGCGGAGGTGATCGCGCCGCTGCCCTGCGACAGCGAAGCCGCACCCCCGGTCCGGACCCCGCCCGGCCGGGAGACCAGCGACCGGTTGCGACGGCTGCTGGCCATCGTCGGTTGGCTGGCCCAGGTCGGCCAGGCGCCGATCGCCGAGGTGTCGCAGCGTTTCGGCATAGGCGAGAAGGAGCTCGTGGCGGAGCTCGAGCTGGCCGCCTGCTGCGGCACGCCGCCCTACACGCCCGACACCCTCATGGAGATAGAGGTTTCCGAGCATTCGGTGCGGGCGTACCTCCCGGCCGAGTACGCGCGTCCCCGCCGCCTCACTGCGGCCGAAGGCTTCGCCGTGGCCGCCTCGGCGCGGCTCCTGCTCGCCGTTCCCGGATCGGGCAACGAGGCCTTGCGCCGGGCCCTGGCGAAGCTCGATGCGGCGCTCGGGTCGCGCGGGGCGGTGGGACTCGACGTTGACGCGCCGGCCCATTTGGCCGTCATCCGAGAGGCCGTGGACGCGGGCCGGACGTTGGACATCGACTATCACTCCGCCTCCCGCGACGAGTTGACCACGCGGTCGGTTGAGCCGGAGCAGGTCTTCACCGTCGGCGGGCACTGGTACCTCGACGCGTTCTGCCGGCGCGCGGGCGACATGCGCCGCTTTCGGGTCGACCGCATCGTCCGCGCCCGCCCGCTGGATGAGCCCTCCTCTGGGAGGGAGAGGCGGGTCCGGCCCTCGGAGGACCTGTTCGTTCCCGGCCCGGGCGCGATCGAGGTCCATCTGCACCTCGCGCCCGACGCGGGGTGGGTGCCCGAGTCGGTGCCGGTGCGCGCCGTGCGCCGCGACGGCGACGGCACCGTGACCGACGTGGTCCTCGACGTCGAAGGCATGGCGTGGTTCGAACGGCTGCTGCTTCAGCTCGGACCTTCGTCGCGTGTGGTGAGCCCGCCCGAGCTCACGAGCCTCGCGGCCGAGGCGGCTCGCCGGGTCCGGGCGCGCTACGCCCCGTTGGCCGGCAAGGGTGCCCGGTAGGGTCCCACCCATGAGCGAGATGCTCGATTTCAACCGCCGCATCATCGAGGAGTTCCGGGCCAATCACGGGATGGTCGGTGGTCCGTTCGCAGGCGCTCCGGTCGTGCTGTTGACCACGACGGGCGCCAAGTCCGGACGCCGGCGGGTCAATCCACTCGTCGCGCTGCCTGGCGAAGGCGGGGTGCTCTACGTCTTCGCTTCCAAGGGCGGTGCGCCGACGAACCCGGATTGGTACCACAACCTGCTCGCCCATCCCGAGGTGGAAGTCGAGTTCGGCGACGACCGGTACCCGGCCACCGCGACCCAGGTCACGGGTGCCGAGCGGGACCGGATCTTCGCCCAGCAGGCGGCGCGCTTCCCCGCGTTCGACGGGTATCAGCGATCGACCACACGGGTCATCCCCGTCGTGGAGCTGCGCCGCGCCTGAACCGCCGACCGTTCCGTTCCCGTTCAGTCCTCGGCGACGAAAGGAGCGGCGTGCTCGGAATCCACCGGATCCGGTCGGACCGAGCTGCGTACTACCTCTCGGATCTCAGGCGTGAACTACCCGTCGACGCCGCACCGGCCGTGTGGTGTGGTGCGGCGGCCGCCGGCCTGCGCCTGGCGGGACCCCTGGACCCGACCGCGTTCCGCGCCCTCCTCCAGGGCAGGCACCCGCGCACCTCCCGGCTCATGGGATCGGGGCGGACCCAGATCGCGGCGATCGACCTGACGTTCGCGGCGCCGAAGTCGGCCAGCGTCCTCTTCGCGTTGGGCGGCGAGGACGCAGCGCGTCGGATCGTCGCTGCCCATGCCGACGCCGTCGCCGGCGCACTGTCGTACCTGGAGGGCCGAGCGGTCGCCGCGCCGCGCCGGGGAGGCACGGAGCGGTCAGCACTGCCGTCGTCGGGAATGGTGGCGGGGTTGTTCACTCATGCCGTGAATCGCAACCACGACCCGCACCTGCACAGCCACGTCGTCATGGCGAACCTCGTGCACGGGACGGACGGCATCTGGAGCGCGTGCGATGGACGCGCTCTGTTCGCGCACCGTGCGGCGGCATCCTCGGTGTACGACGCCCACCTGCGGCACGGACTGACAGCCGCTCTCGCGGTGCGCTGGACAGGCGGGCCCGGCCGGGCGCCGGAGATAGAGGGCGTGCCACCCGTGCTCGTCGGCGCGTTCTCCACGCGGGCGGCGGAAATTCGCCGCCGCATGGTCGAGGTCGGGTCGCGTTCGTCGCGCGGAGCTCGCATCGCGTGGGCGGCCACCCGGCCGGCGAAGGAGGTCACACCTGGCTTCGAGGCCCTGGTGACGGCATGGTGGCGCCGAGCGGGTCACCTGGGCTTTCGACCACGCGACCTGGCGGGGGTGGGCCGGGCCCGCTCGGGGCGAGGCAGCCTGGACGAGCATGCATTCGCCTCGGTGGTCTTCTCGACCCCACACGGGGGCGTCCACCGTCGCGACGTCGTGACCGCGTTCGCGGAGGCGGCTCTGGACGGGGCGTCCGCCCGGTCCGTCGAACGGCTCGTCGGTCTCTGGGTGCAGGATCCGGGATGCGTCGGTGTGGCCGAGCCGCTGCACCGGCGCTCCGAGGTCGTGCCGGGAGGGCACCTCCTGCGCACCCTGGGACCGCGGCCGCTCGACGCGGACGAGCACGCGGTGTGGTACGGCGCGGCCCACGCGATCGAGGGCTACCGGCGGCGGTGGGGACTGACCGGTGCGCGTGACCCGTTCGGACTCGGGGATCCCCCGCGTTCGCCGGCGGAATTGGGGGCCGATCGGCTAGCCGACCACGTGCGAACCTGCGAGCACGTCGACGCGGCCCGCGTCCGCCTCGGGAGGCAGCAACCGCCCGTGTTCGATCTCGGTCTCGGGCGTTGAGTCACCGGCCTCTCGCGCGGACGCCGCGTCCTTCGAGCCGGCGCTCCTCGGCGGTGAGACCGCGCCAGGGCCCGCCGGAGTAGAAGGGCGTCAGCGCGACGGACCGCATCGCCTTGTCCGGACCCAGGACGAGTGCGTGCCCCGGGGTGCCACGCGCAATGGCGTCGACCGGCAAGGTGGGTTCCCGCGCCGTGCCGACCGAGGTCGACGGCCGGATGCGTCCCCATCGGCCGACCGACCGGCTGAGGGTTGTCGCAGTGACCTCGCGCGAACCGGCCAGCGCGCTCAGGTCGCGCAGCGTCGCCGTGTCGGCGATACCCGGCAAGACCACAGCCGTGCCGAACAACGAGAGGAATCCCTCCGCCGCCCGCCCCCAGCGTTCCCGTGCCTGCGAAAGGTCCTGCAGGCAGGCCAACACCAGCAGGCCCTGGCCGGCTCCCTCGCTGACCATGGCCGGGAGGTCGGGGATGGGCGCGATGTTGGCGACCTCGTCGAGGGCGAGAAGGACCGGAGGGCCGGAGTGCCCGTCGCGGGCGCGGAGGTAGGCCGCATCGCGGACGTCGCCGATCGATGCCACGACGAGCGGCGCGAACTGATGCTGCTGCCGTCCGGCCGAACACATGAAGAGCGTGTTGGCTCCCTGACAGAACTCCCGCAACGAGAGGGGAGGCGCCGACGTCGACGCCATCGCCCCGTCCGTCCGGTAGGCAGCCAGCACACCGGACGCCGTGGACCAGATTCCAGACTGCTCCCGAGGGTCGGTGGCGATGATCCCGGCCAGCAGATCCGTCGCGGTCGCTTCCGGTCCGGCGCCCGAGGCGAGAATTTCGAGCGCAGAGGCGCCTTTGTGCCTGTCGATCCAGCGCAGGACGTCCGGCATGGCCAGACCCCCGATCGCCGCCGCATGCAGGAGGGTGGAGAGCAGCGCGGAGGCCCGCTCGGTCCAGTGGTACTCGGCGCTGGCCCTCGCACCGAGGCGGCTCGACCCCACCATCGCGTCCGCCGTCTGCACCGCCACGTCCCATCTGCTTGCCGTCGTGAGCGGTGACCACCCCACGCGCTCGACACCGCGCGGGCATTCGATCTCACCACTCGGGTCGTACAAGAACGCCCACCCGTCACGACCGCGCGACGCCGCCGTCGCACGCATGACATCCGGCTTGGTGGACGTGGAGACAACCGGCCCTTCGGCCAGCAGGATATTGGGGATGACCAGGGACGTTGTCTTGCCTGAGCGCGGCGGGCCCAACACCAGCGTCGAGCGCTGCATCCCGGCCCACGACCATCCGTGACTGCCGTTTCCAACATAGATGCCGTGTCCCGCATTTTGGTGGATCTCACGCAGCACAGCGTCGGAATTCATCCGCGTTTGTGCTGGTTCGACACGATCATGAACGCGCATTTCCATCATTGCGATGTTTGCGTTGGTGAACGAAGAAATCCATGGGACATTTCGTCGAATGCGGCGACAACGAGTCGCGATGCACCTTCATCTCGTGCGTGGAACGAGTGAAATGGAGCTCGTGAAACATGCGCGCGCGCGTCGTGGACGATGAGGAAATAATCGCGTGAAAGTCAAAATGCTTGACCTGAGCATGTTGACAACAGAAGAATGTATGTAACCCGAAGTGTGAGGGAGGGTGATGTGTGCTGCGACACAGCGATGTGTAGCGCGCAAGACGGCGAAGTCGGATTGCTCGCGGCGCACGTTGTGTTGCTTCGTGGCGCGCACACACGACGTCACAGCTCGGGTTATCGGGACGGCAGGGAGTGAGGCGGAGACGTCTATGGCTTCTCCAGACGCGCGCCTGTCGTCAGAAATGACAGTGAATCCGGTGCGGTTGTGCGCACGGCGTTGGGTGGTCAACCACGGCGTGGCGCAGGCTTCACCTCTATTCAGTGACACTGCTCCTAGGGAGGTGCACCTGTGGCAGTAGCCGCGAAAAGACGGGCCTCGGCCAGAAAGGCCAAGAAACGGGCCCCAGCAAAGAAAGCAGTGAAACGGGCTCCGGCCCGAAAGGCCACCAAGCGCGCCCCGGCCAAGAAGGCCACCAAGCGGGCGAGGAAGGCCACCAAGCGCGCCCCGGCCAAGAAGGCCACCAAGAAGCGGCGCACGGCCAAGAAGCGGGCTCCGGCCAAGAAGGCCGCCAAGCGGCGGTCCACGAAGAAGCGGGCTCCCGCCAAGAAGGCCGCCAAGAAGCGGCGCACGGCCAAGAAGCGGGCTCCCGCCAAGAAGGCCGCCAAGCGTCGTCGCCCGGCAGCCAAGAAGGCCGCCGCGCCGGCCAAGAAGGCGCGCAAGCGGGCTCGAAAGGCGCGCAAGCGCTGAGTCACGCGTTCCAATAGGAACGGCTGAGATCGGGGGTCTTCGGGCCCCCGATCTCGCGCTGAGCACACCGTGCTCAGCGCATCCGGGCGCTGTGCTTGTTTCCGGAGTTTGTATCTGGAGCGGTCAGCGCAGCGCGCCGAGCTCGGCCACGTCGGCCGGCCAGTCGACGTCGTAGGCCAAGTGGGGGATCCGCAGGACGCGCACGGGAAGGCCGAGTCGCGTGGCCTCGGCCCGGTGGGCCCGGAAGGACGCCGCGCCGTACGCGAAACGGAAACCGCACGACGCGGGCAGCCGCAGCACGTTGGTGCCCTCGTCCCGCCGGTCCGGAACGAGTGTGACCCCCTGGAACGCCGTCAGCATGCCCAACCCGCGCGCTCGCGGCAGGTCGCCGTGCGCGACCGTGACCCACTGCACCCCATCGTCGGCGAGCCGGCGCACCCCCGCGCCGACGGCGCCGTTGAGACCCTGGCCGGGCTCCCACATGACGGTGGCGCCGACGCTCGAGGCCCACCGGGCCACCTCTTCGTCGTCGCACACGACGGCGACGGGTAGGGGTGCGCAGGCGGCAACCACGTGCTCTGCCATGGAGCGCACGAGACGCACTCGATCGCTGTCGGCGAGGGTGTGGCCCAGCCGCTTCTTGGCGTGGCGAAAGCTCTTGACGGGGATGAGCGCGACCTCGGCCTGCGCGTGGCCGCCGGGGCCCCTCCCCGCCGGCCGTGGCGCCGTCCTCGACACCGAGTCAGTGTAGGGGGCAACGGCCCTGCCACCTGGGAGGGCACGGCGGGACGGCGATCTGGCGGCCGTAGTCTCTTGGCATGAGCGAGCGGGTCACTGTGATCGGAGCCGGGTCCTGGGGAACCGCCATGGCGACGTTGGTGGCGGCATCGAGCCCGGCGTCCTTGTGGGTGCGGTCGCCCGACCTGGCGGCGTCGATGAAGGACACGCGCGAGAACGGGGCGTATCTGCCCGGCGTCCCCCTCCCGGACGACTTGGCGGTGACCGCGTCGTTTCAGGAGGCACTCGATGGCGCGCGCATCGTGTTCATGGCCGTGCCGTCGCACGGCTTTCGGGCTGTGCTCTCCGGCCTGGCTCGCCTGGCACAGGGGGTCGAGGCCGTCGTGAGCCTGACCAAGGGCATTGAGAACGGGAGCAACCTCAGGATGTCCCAAGTGGTCGCCGAGGTCCTTCCCGGTGTGCCGGCGGGAGTGCTCACCGGTCCTAACCTGGCCCGGGAAGTGGCAGAAGGTCACCCGGCGGGCTGTGTCGTGGCGCTGCCCGACGAGGAGTTGTCGCGCCGGGTGCAGGCGTTGGTCCACACCAACACCTTCCGCACCTACCGGGGCACCGACGTCGTCGGATGTGAGATCGCAGGCGCGACCAAGAACGTGATGGCGATCGCGGCCGGCATCAGCGACGGCCTCGGCCTGGGTGACAACACCCGCGCGGTGCTCATCACGCGCGGCCTGGCCGAGCTCGGCCGTCTCGGTGTGACGTTGGGGGGAAAGGTGCTCACGTTCGGAGGGCTCGCCGGGGTCGGCGACCTCGTCGCGACCTGCGCCAGCCCGAAGAGCCGGAACCGCTCGGTCGGCTTCGCGCTCGGCGAGGGCCGCACGCTGGACGAGATCGTCGGCAGCATGCGGATGGTGGCCGAGGGGGTCAAGAGTGCCGGGCCCCTGGTCGGGCTCGCCCGTGCTCACGGGGTCGAGATGCCCATCGCCGAGCAGGTCGAGGCCATCGTTTCGGGACGGAGCTCGCCGGCCGAGGCGCTCATGAACCTCATGAGCCGGCCCTCCCGGCCCGAGTGGGACGAGTCGCTGCTGCGGGGGCTGCCGGCGTGAACGAGCCGCTCCACCCGAACGACACGCCGCCCGATTCCGACGACGCCGCCCGCCGGGAGGCCGCGTTGGCACACGTGCGGGAGGTCCTCCTCCTGACCGGGGCCACCGACGACGAGATAGAGCAGGCGGTCGCGGATGGTGTGATCGACCTCTTCGCCGCCGAGCGGATGCTCATCCCGTCGCGACGGCGCTACACGCGGGCAGAAGTCGCCGAGCTCACGGGGATGGGGCTGGACGAGCTGGAGCGGTTCTGGCGCGCGCTCGGCTTCGCCAGCGTGCCGGAGGACGATCGCACGTTCACCAACCTCGATCTCGAGGCGGTCCGCTTGCTGCAGGGCTTGCATGCGCTCGGCGCGACGGACTCGGACACGGCGTTGCAGATGGCGCGGGTCACGGGGTCGTCCATGTCCCGGATCGCCGAGGCGGAGCTCGTGCCGGGGATCATGGTCAGCGCGGAGGTCGACCCCGTGATGTCGGCCGACGCCTTCGTGAGCGTCGCGGACGTCACGATCCCCGCCATGGAGAAGTTGCTCGACTTCGTGTGGAGGCGGCAGGTGGCAGCGGGTATCCAGCGCAACATGATGTTGCGCAGCCACGGCGTGGCCCCCGGGCAGAGCCCGATCCTGGCCGTCGGGTTCGCCGACATGGTCGGATTCACGTTGCTCAGCCAGCACCTCAGTGATGAGGAGCTGGCCGCGGTGGTGCGGCGGTTCGAGGAGCTCTCCCATGACATCGTCGTCGCCGCCCGGGGCCGGGTCGTGAAGATGATCGGCGACGAGGTCATGTTCGTCGTCGACGACGTGGCGGATGCGGCGCGCATCGGCCTCGATCTGGCCGACGCGTACGCCGACGACGACCTCCTCTCGGACGTGCGGGTGGGACTGGCGATCGGTCCGGTGCTCCTGCGGGACGGCGACTACTTCGGGCGCACGGTCAACCTGGCCCACCGGATCGTCAACATCGGGAATCCCGGCACGGTGCTCATGTCGGACGAGTTCCGGGCCGCCCTGATGGAGGCCGCTCCCGGCGAATTCACGGCGCGCCCGCTGCGGCCGCGGCTCTTGAAAGACCTCGGACGCGTGCAGCTCTGGTGGTGCGGGCGGGCCGGGCAAGAGGTGGACGGCATCGGCGCGGCGGCCGACCGCCGGCGCAACCTGCGCTGGGAGCGGTTGTCGGAGGTCCTGCGCGACCTGGAGGAGCTGCGCGGGGTGGGCGAGCGGCTTCTCACCTCGTCCCGAACACCCGGTCGGGGCTCAGGAGTCGCGGAGCCGGGCGGTGGCGATGCCGAAGGGACGTAGCGGGAACGATCCCTCGAACGGTTCCTGCGGGTAGCCCCTGAGGTCGACCAGCCACCCCGCGCGTCCGGGTATCGACACGGTCGTCGGCGCCGCCGACGGATTGAAGACCCGCACCTCGAGCGCTCCGCTCGCTCGGTGCAGCGCGCTGACTTCCGCCCCGAGGACGGTGAGCGCGCTGCCCGATCGCGACCGGGTCCCGCCGCCGAGGCTCGACGTCGGCTCGAGCGGGAGCAGGACATCGTCGGCCAGCCGGTACGGGTCGTCGCAGTCCAGCTCCAGCGCGTAGCGCAGCGTGACGCGCGTGCCCGTCATCTGCAGGCCGTCGACCGGCGTCATCGGGCCGGCAGGGAAAGGACGGTACGCCATGCCGAGCCGGGAGAGCATCCCGGTGGACCGCAACACGGTGAGGGCGAGCGTCCGCGCCACGTCGCCTTCGGGCCCGGGCTCGATGTCAATGAGCTCGTACTCGCAGACGCCCTCGTGCGCGGCCGTCAGGCGACCCGCCGTGACGAAGCGGCCCGCCGGCGCCGTGGGCAGGCCGAACTCGTCGGCCCTGCCTTCAGCGGTCAGCCCGCGCGTCACGATGGTGAAGGGGCTTTCTGCCCGCGAGTGCGCCGCCGGCTCCGGGAGCGGGAAGTGGACCCGCAGCCGGTGGTCCCGGCTCGGGTTCACGAAGGAGGTCGTGACCCGGACCACGGGATCGTCGGCGCGCAGTTCGAGATCCGTGTCCACCTCAACGCGATGGCCGCCTACACGGGCCTGCGAGGAGCCGTCGACGTGATCGGGCCACTCGTAGGTCGCCCTGATCCGGGCCCGCGCTCGCACCGGGCCGCGTTCGATCACGGACACCGCGACCGAGACCGGCGTGTCTACGAGGGAGTCCTGCCGGGGCGGGGAGTAGTTGTAGGAGTCCCCGAAGTCACCGCCGTCCACGAGCCGGCCGAAGCCCGAAACCCCGTCGAGTGCGAACGTGCCCTGTTCGGGGTCGACCTCCACCCGGACCAGCTCGTTGGTGAGCACGACGACGCCGTCCTCGGAGACCACCACGGGATGGGCGAGTGGGGCTGGCTCGAAGGGACGCCACCCGTACCCGGCCACCTCGGCGACACGGGCCGTGATCCTCCGGGTAGACGGCTGGTCCATTGAGACGCGCACGACCGCGTCGGGACGCGCCCCGAGCCGGGTGTAGACGTCCTGCTTGGCCTCCGCGATGGGCACGTTCGGCTTCTCCTCGGTACCCACCGACACTGTGACGTCGATCCCCTCGTCGGTCTCCTCGACTCTCACGTCGTGGACCCAGGCGTCGTCGCTGATGCGCGGGCCCTGCAACATGCCCAGCACGGTCCGGACGGTGTCCGCGTCGAGAACCATCGTCCCGGGGAGGCCCGTGCGCTCCGATAGCACCTGCACGCGGTCCGACGCCGGGCCGTCCGCCGGGACCACGAGCTCGACCACCCCGGCGCGGGTCCGGGACGACGGGTTCAGCACGTAGGGCCCTGGCTCGGCGAACGAGTGCGTCAGCGCCTTGACGGCCCTCTGCGCCAACCCGGCCGCGATGGTCCTGGCCTCGGCGTAACGGTGCAGCACGGCGTCGACCACATCGTCGACCGAGCACGCACAGATGGAGTCGTGGGCCGAATTCCGCACCACCTCTCTCCAGGCCAGTTCCAGAAGCCGCTCGGGATACTCGGCGGGCGGCTGGAACAGCGCAGCCAGCGGCTCGGCCCGTCGTTCCAGCTCCCGCTCGGCGAGGGCTCCGTTGCGCTTCACGTCCACCCGGTTCGAGGTGACCCCCATGAGCATGTTGGTGCGGAATCCCGACCGGAGCTCGCCCCGCACCCTCTGCAGGCCGTCGCGCCGGCCGGACGACAGGTACCCGGGAAGGGACGTCATCTGGAAGCTGAGCTCGTCCTGCAGGTCGTTGGCCTCAGCCACGACGCGCCCGAGCCATGGTTGGGGCATGAGGTGGTCGGAGCCGTTCATCACGAGAAGGGCATCGAGGAGGAAGTCGGCGACCTCGTCGACGTTGTCCTTCGTGCGGCGCACGAGCGCCTTGGCGTCGTCGGGCAGGGCGGCGCCGTTCCCGTACCCGACCGGAAGATATTCGGCACGGACGGTCGAGCCGTCCGGTGCCTCCCAGTCGAACGCGTTCTTCGTGACCTGGGAAGGCACGCCGCGCCAGACCACGGCGTCACGGAAGCCGGCCAGGCGGAGGATCTGGGGCATCTGCGCGATGTGACCGAACATGTCGGGGAGGTACCCCACGTCCATGACGCCTCCGAAGGCGGCGCCGCGCTCCAACCCCATCTGGAGGTTGCGCACGATGGTCTCACCCGAGGAAAGGAACTCGTCCATCAGGATGTACCAGGGGCCCATGCTGACCCGCCCGGCCGCGGCGAGTCTGCGGAGCCTCTCCTCCGCTTCGGGACGCACCTCCAGGTAGTCGTCGACCACGGCCATCTGCCCGTCGAGCAGGAAGTGCGGATAGCTCGCGTCGCGTTCGAGGAGCGGGATGAGCGTGTCGATCAGCTCCACCAGGGCGAGCCGGAAATCCTGGTACGGCTTGTACCATTCGCGGTCCCAATGCGTGTGCGGAACGATGGCGACGGTGCGGGTGGTCATGACCGTCAGACTATGACGCGGGGTCGCCGGCGGTGAGGGCGTGGGTCCCCCCGGGCCGGTGGCCGGAGGCACCGAGCCCGCCGTCCGAGCAGACGCTGCTCGATGTGTGGGCCCGCCACTGGGCGTCGGCGCCGGACCGGCCGGTGTTGGTCGAGGGGCGCGACGCCTCCCTTCGTGTCGACGGCGCAGCCTTGGACGAGCGCACACGACGCGTCGCCCGGGCCCTGCTGGCGCGTGGAGTCGCTCCCGGCGACCGGGTGCTGTGGAGTGCGTCCACCAGCGTCGCATCGGTCGGGGCGCTGCTCGGGATCCTCCGCGCCGGCGCCGTCCTGGTCCCGGTCAACCCGGCTTCGACACCGGCCGAGCTGGCCCACGTCGTCGCGGACGCGAACCCGGTGGCGGCGGTCCTCGACGTCCCGAAGTTGCGCGAGGGGCTCGTCGGTGTCGCGGTGAGCGGGGTCGACGAGGTCTCGGCCGAACCGGCCCACACTGCGCCGGCCGGCCTGCCCGTGCCGCGCGCAGGCGACGACGCGCTGATCGTGTACACGTCGGGCACCACGGGGAAGCCGAAGGGCGCGGTCCATACCCACGGATCGCTCCTCTCGGGCGTGCTCGCACTGCACCGCGCGTGGGGCTGGGGGCCCGACGACGTGCTGATCCTGGCTTTGCCGCTCTACCACGTGCACGGGCTGTGTGCAGGTCTCTTCGCCACACTGGCCGCAGGGTCTACGGCCGTGCTCTTCGAGCGATTCGACGAGGCCTCGGTGCTTCATGCCGCGTCGTCGAGCACCATGTTCTTCGGCGTTCCCACCATGTACCACCGGCTCGCCGCGTCCGGACGGGCCCGAGAATTGGCCGCGCTGCGCCTCTGCGTTTCGGGATCGGCCCCACTAGCGCCCGACCTCTGGACGCGCCTGCACGGCGAGGGCGTGTCGGTGCTCGAGCGCTACGGCATGAGCGAGACGCTGCTCACACTGTCCAATCCCCTCAGGGGCGAGCGACGACCGGGCTCGGTCGGCGTCCCGCTTCCCGGAGTCGAAGCCGGGATCGACGAGGCCGACGAACACGGTGTGGGTGAGCTGGTCGTCCGCGGCCCCTCGCTGTTCCGGGGGTACTGGGGACGCGCCGGGAGCGTGACGGATGCCGACGGCTGGTTCGCGACCGGTGACCTGGCCTCGGTGTCCGACGACGGCTACGTCAGCATCGAGGGGCGGAGGACAGACCTCATCGTCACCGGCGGCCACAACGTGTACCCGGCCGAGGTCGAGGCCGTGCTCGCCCGCCACCCCGGTGTCTCCGAGGTCGCGGTGGTGGGGTTGCCCTCAGGCGAGTGGGGCGAGACGGTCGTCGCCTTCGTGGTCGGTGATGCGGACCTGGACTCGCTGGCTGCGCTCGCGGCCGGTGAGCTCGCACCCCACAAGCGCCCGCGCGAGCTGCGCATCGTCGACTCTCTGCCGCGCAACCCGATGGGCAAGGTCGTGCGGGCGGCGCTGCGTGACGGACCGGGGGGAGGCGGGACACCTGGGGTAGCGTGAGCGCATGGCGACGTTCCTGATGCTCTCGACCGTGGGGCCCGACGGAGCGGCGACGCTAACCGAGAACCCGGACCGCCTGAAGGCTGTCAACGCCGAAGTCGAGGCGATGGGCGTGCGCGTCGTGGCCCAGTGGGCGTTGCTCGGGCCGTACGACTTCTGCACCGTCCTGGATGCGCCGGACGAGACGACGATGGCTCGGGTCGCGCTCGTCCTCGGGTCGCGGGGAACGCTGAAGACGTTGACGCTCTCGGCTATCCCGATCGACAACTACATCGACGCGGTGTTGCGCGCGGGAGAAGACTGAGGCGTCAGTGCCACCAGAAGCCCTGGCGCCGGCGCTCGCGGCGGACGTCGTCCCGCGAGAAAAGCTCGCCCAGCGTGCTTCCATCCGAGAGCCGGCGCAGGCGGTAGCCCTCCTCCGTGACTTCGGCCACCTCGAAGCCGCGCACCCACGTCCCTTGATACCGGTTGCGGACGTCGACCTTGGTTCCGGGTCCGAGCGGCGCCCGTGTGCTCGTGCCCGTGCTCGGGCTCGCGCCTTCCCCCCCACCGTTGTTCACGGGTCACATCGTATTGAGGCGCCGTCCGCGCCCGCCGCGTCGTGACGATCTGCACCCCGGACCTCAAAGAGGAGCGGCGCCTGCGCAAGGAGGGCCACGAGTGGGTCGCCGGGCTCGACGAGGTGGGCCGCGGGGCCTGGGCCGGTCCGCTGACGATCGGCGTGGCCGTTCTGCGCCCCCGGGTGACCCGGCGCTCGATGCCTGCCTGGCTCAGGGACTCCAAGCAGTTGACCGAGGTCCGGCGCGAGCAGATCTTCGATTCCGTCGGTGCGTGGTGTCACAGCTGGTCCGTCGGGCACGCCACCGCCGCCGAGTGCGACGAGTGGGGAATGACCGAAGCGTGGCGCGCGGCCGCTCGCCGCGCCGTGTCCGGTCTGTCGCTCGTACCCGACGCCCTGATCATCGACGGCCCGATCGACCTGCTCCGGAACTCCGACGAGCCGTTTCCGTGTGTGGCGCGTCCCATCGTGGACGGCGACGCGAAGTGTGCATCGGTGGCCGCGGCCTCCGTGTTGGCGAAGGTCGTGCGCGACCGCATCATGCGGGAGGAAGCGTGCCACTTTCCCCTCTACGACTTCGAGCTGAACAAGGGCTACCCCTCACCGCTGCACAAGACTGCGTTGCGTGGGTACGGGCCTTCGGCGATCCATCGGCGGACCTGGGTGTTCGTCGACAACCTGCCCTGGCGCGGGGCCGAGCGGGCAGCCCGGGCTCCGGCCGGCAAGGCAGGCGGACAGCCTCCACACCCGAGCCTCTTCTCGGATCCACCCGACTTCGTGAGCCCGGCCTGAGCCGGGTCCCTGCTACGCCTGCGTCGCTCTTCGGAGGCAGGTCGAGAAGAGGAGTTGTTCTAAAGGAAGAACTGGGCCCTTAAGGCCTCTGAGGAGCGGTTATAGACGTAGCTACGCCCCCGAACCGGTGTACGGGACGCCGAGCAGCGCCCGTAGAAGCGGCGCTTCAAGTTCGGCCCTCGATGGTGCGAGTGAACGCGTCGCCCAGGGCTGTCGTACAGCTTCAACCGACCGATGATGGCTCGCTATGCAGCAGTGACCGTTCCGGTGAAGTCGTAGGAGCCGAACGTCGGGAACGTAAGGGCGATGTCCAGGGTGCCCGTCGTGCCTGTGAATAGGCCCGTCCCAGATATCGCCGTAACAGTCAGCTCTGCTGAGATGGGAGCTATCGTCCCACCAAGAGTCGGGGGAAGCGCGGCGAAGTGGATTTGGCCCGTCACGTTGCCATGGAATGTGCCGACCCTGGTCGCGATGGTGAAGTAGACCCCGGAGTAAAGGCCGTCTGTGACACAGCCTCCCGAGTAGAGCGTCGCAGGGCCGACAGCACTTTTGCTATAGGTAGCGGAAAACAGGGCTACCACGGACGACGATCCGTAAAACAGGGTGCATAGATTGCTGCCCCCCACCGCCACCGATCCGGAGATGGACCCAGCGAGGTCGGCGACGCTGAGCGGGGCAGCATTTTGGCCCTCCTGGCCCGGGTTCTGTCCCGTCCCGCTCTGGTTCCCGTTTTGTCCCATTTGGCCCGGGTTCTGCGGCCCGCTCACCGGTGGACTGACCGGGGAGGCCGCGAACGCCTTGTTGAGTGACCCCGTGATCGCGAATGCTCCGACCGTCGTGCTGAATGCAGCGGCTGTAAGTAGACCGGCCGCGATCAATCGTCTTGTTCGCATACCCCAACCTCCTGCTGTTCGTCACATGTGCCCACACCTCACCCTGGTGCGAAGGACCTGACTGGCATCGGACGGTAACAGACGGACAAACGCGTCGCTCAGGTACCCGTGTGTCACATGATCAGCCGTGAGGTGGATCGCAGTCTCGGTGATCGGGGGCATCTCGGCCACCTAGAGGACGACACCGCCGTGAAGAGTTCCACGGCCCGACGCCACGGCCAATCCCACCGCCGACGGCCCGGCCTAGACGCGACGAAGGCCGGGGCAGTTGGACCCCGACCTCTCGTCGTCAACCATCAGGACAGGGCCCCAGTCACCGCTGCCCCTATGACCCTTTTGGTTTGTCACCCCCGATATGACTGGTGCCGTCAGCGTCCGCCTCTCCGCTGCGAACGTCAAGTGAAACGTCGCGTCACACGCCGGCCCGCTGCAAGTGGTTCCAGAACGTGGTCAGTCGCAGCC
>JBPYFR010000182.1:0-2725 GCA_051985685.1 Acidimicrobiales bacterium | reverse complement strand
GAAGGCGGTGAGGAGCACTGCAGCGACGGCGAAGCACGCAATGGTGCCGGTTGCCGTCCAGCCCCACTGTGGTCCTTCGATGATCGCCAGGACCAATGCCGTCACGCCAGCCGTCGAGACCAGGACTCCCCGCAGGTCGAACGGGTGCTGGTGGATGCGGGGAAGGCGCGGGATGAGGAAGTGGCCCGCCAGCACGGTGACGATGACGATCGGCACGTTGACGAGGAAGATGGAGCCGTACCAGAAGTGCTCGAGCAGCGCCCCCCCGACCACCGGACCGAACGCCACGGCGATGCCCGACACCGCCCCCCAGATGCCCAGCGCCTTCTGGCGCTCGGCTGGGTCCTCGAAGACGCTGGTGAGGATGGCGAGGCTGGCGGGAAAGATGAACGCGGCGGCGACACCCATCAGCGCCCTCGACGCGATCAACGTCCCCGTCGAGTGCGACGCCGCGGCGGCCACGGAGAAAATCCCGAAGAAGACAAGGCCGACCTGCATGGTGACCTTGCGGCCCAGGCGGTCGCCTATGCCGCCACCGGCGAGCAAGAGCCCGGCGAAGGCGAGGCTGTAGGCGTCGACGATCCACTGCAGCGACGTGATCGAAGCGCCGAGGTGGCGGTTCAGTGTCGGCAGCGCGACGTTGACGATGGTGTTGTCGACGACGACTAGGAACACGCTCAGGCACAGCACCGGCAGGATCAACCAGCGGCGGTCGGTGGGCGGGCGGTCGATCGTCGACGATTTGGTTCCGAGGGCGATCCGCATGTTGGCTCCTTCCCCGCTTGGCCTGGTCCGGACCTCCCTGGCCCGTCCCATCCGGCCGTAGTACACTGTCCTATTGTTATAGCACCATGTTCTACAGTACGCTAGGGGATGATGATGAAAAACCCTCGGACCAGGACTCCTAGCGCCGAGATGGTGGCCGCACTCCTCGATGCAGCCGCCGACATTCTCGACAGCGAGGGCCCCGACGGCCTCTCTGTCCGGCGCATCGCTGCCGCCGCCAAGGTTGCCCCGATGGGCGTCTACAACCACTTCCAGTCCAAGAACGGGATCATCGAAGCGCTGTTCATCCAGGGCTTCGAGCGGCTCCGGGACGCACTCGCGGGCATCGCGGACATCGAAGATCCCTATGAGGCCCTCCGCGAGTCCGGCCGTCGCTACCGTGCCCTCGCCCTGGCCCATCCGAAGGTGTACGAGCTCATGTTCATGCATGGCATCCAGGGCTACGAGCCGAGTGACCACGCCCTCGAGGTTGGAGCCCGGGCCTTCGAAGCGCTCGTGGCCGCCGTCCAGCGGGCCATGGCCGCCGGGGTTATCGCCGAGGGTTCCCCCACCGAGACGGCGCACATGATCTGGGCGGGCGTCCACGGCTGGATGTCTCTCGAGCTGCTCGGCATGCTCTCGGGCGAGGACCTGGCGTCCGGCTTCGAGCGGCTCTGCACGTCTCAGTTGGTGGGCCTCCGCACTTAGCCCGCACCCAGCGCCCTAGCGCTCCCCTAGAGAATCAGTCCGGAGGTCACTTGACCCGCCGCCACGGCAATGTCTCTCAAAACTATAAGCAATCTCGTTTGTAGTAATGGGAGAACCTTCGGGCACGTCTACCGAGGATCGGGCCGGTCGAGATTCCAGTGCAGGGCAACGGACGGATACCACCGCACCTCTTCCTCTCCGGCGCGGAAGGGGATCATCCCAAAGCGCGTGATCGTCCGCTGTCCACCCTCGTGGTCGCCGTAGAGCAACTCGACCGTGAAGTTCTCGGCATCCTCTATACGGCGTCGTAACGGCGCGTAGAGCGGATCCGACGCCTCTCTGATCGCCGCTTGCCAGAACCCGATGTCGTTGGGGGCCACGTAGAGGTCGCGGGTCTGCCGACGGAAGTGGTCCACCTCGTCGTGCGGTACATCCCCGAGCGCTTGCTCGGGGATGACCGACCACCCGACGGCGACCGCCAGACCCGAACCCGCGTTCCGCAGCGAGATCGCAAGATAGATCCTCCCGTCCACGAGCTCCGCCGTGCCCCGGCTCCCCTCGAGCATGGCCCAGTGGTTGTCCATCCAGCGGATTTTCTGAGCCGGGTCGTCCAGGCGCGATGTCACGAGCACCGGCCGCAGGTTCGCCTCGAATGCGGCCTCTGCGATCCGCGCCGACCGATTGGCGGAGCGGATCGAAGCAAAGGTGGCGATGGCCAGCACGAGCGTCCCGAGCGCGGTGGCGAACGACGCGATGGTCGACCAGTCCGTAGAGACGAGCACGATCCCGAAGACTAGGCCGCAGTCGGGCTCTCTCACGGGGGTGCCCGGCTGGCAGACTCGGACCATGCTCGACCACGTCTCCATCCAGTGCGCCGACTTCGAGAAGAGCGCGGTCTTCTACGACACCGTGCTGGCGCCCCTCTCCGGCACGCGTGTGATGGAAGTCGACGACGCCATCGGCTATGGCATCCCCCCGAACCCGATCTTCTGGATCGGCAGACAGCGGACCGGCGACGGCTTCCGGGAGACGCACATCGCCTTCAGCGCAAAGAACCGAGCCGCCGTCCAGGCCTTCTTCGATGCGGCCCTCGCCGCCGGCGCCGAACCCCTCCACGCACCCAAGGTGTGGCCCGAGTACCACCCCGACTACTTCGGCGCGTTCGTGCGGGACCCGGACGGGAACAACGTCGAGGCGGTCTGCCACGCCCCCGAATAGGCCCTGGATCGGCGGTTCGGCATTACTGCGTGAG
>JBPYFR010000181.1:0-10637 GCA_051985685.1 Acidimicrobiales bacterium | reverse complement strand
GCGTCTGCTGTTGGGGCGGCATCCTCGAGGGCAGCCACTGAGGTGGAAACCGGCAACGCTACGTCGCTCATCGGCCCAGTCGCACTCGAGGCACGCCCGATGCTACCGCTGTCGCTGGCAACTCCGCGGAAGGGTACGGTCAGGGCACCCAGCCGCGCCAGGACCTCTTTCGCACGCTTGGACCGACGCCTGCGTCGCAGTGGATCGAAGAAGTCCGCCCCACGACCTCCGGCACGACGCTGCCACAGTGATGCGCCCGCAATCTACACGTGATGCTGCGCGAGCTGATGGCGACGATCAGTCACTCTTCCCACGTGGAGGCGTTCCGCGATCAGCATGTATCGCCGAGCGGAGTAAGGAGGTCGCCGACTATCTCGAGGCTGTCAGCAGCGCAGCGAGAGGTCCGCATCGGTCCAGGCGACTCAGCCCTGGCGACAGTTCGGCCCCTTGGGTCGACCTGGATGCGTATGCGGGTATCACCAATACGGGCGTTCTGATCGACTCGCTAAATGCCTAGCCCATCGGGACGCTCCCGTGCGGCGGACCAGGACACGACCTGGCACTACACATCCGGGGGCGACTCCGAGGAAGCGGCGGGACGATCAGCTTAAGATCGGCGAATGGACTGAGAGCCTTTTGAGGTTTTCTTGAGCAATCCAGGGAGCGATATGGACACGAAACTCGAAGTGATGGTCATCCCTGTGTCAGACGTCGACCGAGCCAAGGAGTTTTATGGACGGTTGGGGTGGCGGCTCGATGCCGACGATTCTCCGTTGGAGGGTCTTCGCATCGTTCAGCACACGCCCCCGGGATCCGCGGCGTCGGTCACTTTGGGTCTGGGAATCACAACCGCCGCACCTGGTTCCGGCGAGGGCACGCTGGTCGTTTCGGACATCGAGGCCGCCCATGCGGACGTCGTCGGCCGTGGTATCGATGCGACTGAGATCTGGCACGGCCCGCCCTTCCCGCTAGAGGCTCGACAGCCCGGTCCCGATCCTGAGCGGAACAGTTACATGTCCTTCTTCTCAATCGACGATCCCGACGGCAACCTGTGGATCGTGCAGGAGGTCACGAAGCGGCTTCCGGGTCGCTAGGTCGCCATCCGAAACTCTCGAAGTCCCGTCAACCCGTCCAAATAGTCACGGCACGCCCGTGCCAGCACCGGCGGTCGCCCTCGTGGCCGGCGCGACCGACCGGTCACGACGTTCCCACCCTCCTCCGGACCGGTCGCGACAGGGGTTACCCATTCCCTGTGACCTGGATTCGTCGCTCGCTCGCCCAAGGACCGCGCCGAGGCGGTTGACGTGTTGCTACGCCCGTAGCACGATTGCCATCTGCGCACAGCCCTCAGGAGGCAAAAGACCATGACCGACACCAAGGCCCCAGTCGTTTTCATCCATGGCTTGTGGCTGCACGCGACGTCGTGGGCGCCCTGGCAGGAACTGTTCGCCCAGGCGGGCTATGAACCTGTCGCGCCGGGCTGGCCCGGCGACGCCGACACCGTTGAAGGCACCCGCGCCAACCCCGACAGTGTCGCCAACCACGGAATCGATGACGTCACCGAGCACTACGCAAATATCATCGATGACCTGCCTACCGAGCCGATCCTGATCGGCCACTCCTTCGGGGGCCTGATCGCGGAGAAGCTGCTCGGGATGGACCGCGGGGCGGCGGCGATCGCCATCGACGCGGCGCAGATCAAGGGCGTCCTCCAACTGCCGCTGTCCCAGCTGCGCGGGTCGCTCTCGGTGTTCGCGAACCCGACCAACAAGCACAAGGCCGTCTCGCTGACTGCCAAGGAGTTTCGCTACAGCTTCGGCAACGCCCTCTCAGAGGAGGAATCCAACGCCCTGTACGAGCGGTGGACGATCCCGTCTCCGGCGCGGCCGCTGTTCGAGGGCGCGAGCGCGGCCTTCTCACGGCATTCGCCCGCCAAGGTCGACACCGCGAACGAGGACCGCGGGCCGCTCCTGCTCACCATGGGCGGCAAGGACCACACCGTGCCCGAGGCCATCACCAAGTCGACGCTGAAGCAGTACCGGGACTCCCGCGCCGTCACCGACTTGGTGGAGTTCGCCGACCGCGGTCACTCTCTGACCATCGACTCCGGCTGGCAAGAGGTGGCCGAGGCGTGCCTCGCCTGGCTGAACAGTCAAGGTCGGTGAACACGCCAGAGGTCAGGTGTCGTGGCGAGGTGTCTTGCCATGGTCTGCAACAACCGATCCCCGTCCTCGCCTGGCTCGAGATCGATGGCTCTGAGCCAAAGAGGGCGGTTTTCTAGCTCGGTCGAGTGGATCGATGGATCTGGGGCTGGAGGGCAAGCGGGCGGTCGTGACCGGGGCCAGCAAAGGCATTGGCCTTGCCGTCGCTCGGCGACTCGTGACCGAAGGTGTCGCCGTGGTCGCCGGGTCGCGTCAGTCTTCATCCGAATTGGACACTCTTTGTAGTGAGGGCCATGTCATCCATGTAGGTGTCGACTTGTCGGGGTCCGACGGGCCGTCACAGCTCATAGATGCTGCCCTGAGCGGCGGGCCCATCGATATCCTGGTCAACAACGCGGGCGCAGTCACGCCACGCTTGAAAGGCTTCACCTTCGTCACCGATGAGCAGTGGTCGACAACGATCGCCCTTACCTTCATGTCTGCCGTGAGGGCAACGCGCGCCGTGTTACCCCACATGACCGCTCGAGGGGGCGGGAGCATCGTCAATAACGCCTCGGTCAACGCAACCCTTCCGGACCCGCTCGTCATCGACTACAGCGCTGCCAAAGCGGCGCTTGCCAACTTTTCCAAGGCACTTTCCAAGGAGGTGGGACCACTCGGGATTCGGGTGAATGCCGTCAGCCCCGGCCCCGTCTCGACTGAGCTGTGGTTGGGTGCGGAGGGCGTAGCCGCCACCGTTTCAGCCGCCCAAGGCTCTGACGCGCGTGACGTAGCAAGCGGAGCCGTCAAGGAGACGGCGACCGGACGTTTCACCGGGCCGGAAGAAGTCGCAGACTTGATCGTGTTCTTGGCCAGCGGCCGGGCGGCGAATGTGACAGGGGCGAACTACGTCATCGATGGGGGCCTGAGCCAAGAAACCTGATGACTCAGGTCCGGCTCAGTTTGGCAGACACCGTCCTTTCGGCCGGCACTTGGGCTGATCAAGGAAGCGCTGGGATCTGTCTCACACATGAGGGGCCAAAGATGGGCAACCCCGGGGATCTGTATCGCTGACCCGATCTATCTAAGGGAGGCATCAATGCAGCGAAAGGTTGCCGCAGTCCATCCGGGGTCCGCGTCCGTGCCTCCCGGCTGAGGCATGAGGGTGGCATGGAGCGAAGACGCTCGAGCGACCAAGCCGAAGCAAACGGCCCCAACAACACGAACGACAAGAGGCGGCGGGCGGAATCGAACCGCCGTACGGGGCTTTGCAGGTCGCAATTCCCGCGTTTTCCCAGCTGACGCCCGCGAACGTTAGCGAACCTTGTCGAACGCCTATGACCAGCCCAGCCCGCAATTGTGACCCTAGGTGCGGACGTTGGCGAGCGGCTACGGCCGCGCCCGTTTCGCGCCCGCGGTACGGTCCGCCCGGCAAATGTTCACCGTCACCGCCATTACTAGCGGCCGACACGCCACCGTGAGAGGGCGAGCTGCATGACCGACCAACACGAGCCTTCTTGGATCGACGCGAAGACGGCGAGGGAGCGGTTGGGTGTGAGCCGCCACACCCTCGACACCTACATCGCCAAGGGGGTGCTCCCGGTACACCGAGCAACCGAGCGCGGCAAGCGGCTCTTCCGAGCCGCCGACGTTGACTCCCTGGTGCGGCTCGAGCAGCGAGTGACCCCCGCCGACGAAGGGGAGTCGGTTCGGGCCTTCAGCGTGCGCGGCACCGTCGACGGCAGAGAGGCCACCGTCATCTGGATCGGGCCCGACCACCTCGAGGGAGACCGGGCCGCGGTTGAGCGCGCCCAGCTGGCTGAGCTCAACCGCCTCGAGCTCGCGCTGCCGCCGACTGCGGGCCCTATGTCCGCCAATCTCCACAAACCATGGCCAGCCATGGTCACCATCATGCAATTTGCCTTTGACCCCGACTGCAACCCGACGATCACCGGGGACGAGCCCAAGTCGCCGTGGGCCCACCTCCCCGACGACACCGTCTTTTAGGACGCCTGGCTCCGTTCAGCCTCGGCAACCGATGCGGAACTGACGTGATTCTTCAAAGTAAAAGCTCACCTTCAAACCGGATATTTCGAAATAGATGCTGGGGGGATAGAGAACACGCCCAAGAGTTATTGGGGAGGCCTATCGGGGCGGTCGCGCCCGCAAGAAGCCCTCAACTGCGTCACCCTTTTTCCAGGCAGTTCGAGCGATTCAGAAAGGTAGCCGTGGACGCTTGAGATGTTCGCATACGGTTGCTGAACATGTTGTTACCAAGCAACTGATTTGTCATCAATCCACCCTTCAGAATCATTACGCGGGTGCTGGTACAAACGACACCTCCCTTGAAGGCCCCTCTGAGCGTGCAGAGAACGGTCTCCGACCGCTGGAGATGCTTGGCCAGCTCCTTCTCTAACCGCTTCGGCAGTGGCTCTATGAGTTCCGAAACGGGGGAGTCGTTACTGGACACCTGACCTCCCTTCCTTATCGACGCCAAACTAGCTTGGCCAGTGCAGACCACTAGCACCCGCCCCGGCAACGTGTCCCCCGGTTTCATCCCCGAAGCTGGCCGGTGCTAGTAGATGGTCTACGACCACAATCTCCAAGCCACCCATTGCGACGACGCGCCCCAATGGACTGGTCGTTGGTTCTCGCCTAGGGGCGACCGATGGTGGCAGGTGTGAAGCTGTCCAGACCACCTCGACGGGCTGACTGGGTTGAGGGATTCGGGCGGCGTCATCGGAACCGATCGGCACGCCCGAGGCTGACGCCGCTCGTTTACCGCTTCAGAAGGCTGTACGTCCCGTCTGTGTGGCGCTCAAAGTGCTCTGTGTACCCTCCAGGGTTGCCACGTCTGTGCTTCGCCAGAAAGGTGTTGTACGTTCGGTCGGCCCATCCTGGGCAAGTCTGCCGAACGTCCTTGACCCTGAACCGCTCTGGTAACCGTCCTACGACTAGGGCTATCTGCACAGCGCTCACAAATCTGCTACCGGTGTCTGTCATCTCGCCTACTTCGATTCCGATTCGTCGCGGTTTGGGCGGCCGAAGGACTCCTTGATGGGATTATCTCTGAGGTCGCTGATCTTGCCGTTGCCCTTGCTGTTATGCGTGGTTGTCACGGATTTGCCTACGTGGTCGATGACACAGTGGAAACGCAGCGTTGTCGGCTGAACACGGCGCGCAAGGCGCCTCTTCAGCATCGCCATGATCTCGTCTCTGTCTTCTCGTATGCAGTAGACCGAAATGGTGTAGTCGTACCGTTTCAGCATGTCTCCGTTCCTGCCTCCCGCAGCCGCGTGACTAATCCAGTCCCCCGACCGGGGCTGCACCGCCTGACGCACGAAGAGATGAAAAAACGTGCGTAACGACGATCTGCCCTGCTGCCCCGGTCGGGGGACTGGGCTAGTCACTACCCTTCGGTATCGGACAGACCTCCCGTCACCATCTGGACGTTTGGCGACAATCTTTTGTCATTTGGAGACAAGATGACGTGTACCGTTCGACAGAATGGAGGGCATAGCAACCGTCCCTCACCCAGGTGACGTGTCACCAGGCTTCACTGCCGAGGCCGGTCGGTGTTGGAAGATGGTGTACGACCACAACCTGCAAGCGACTCACTGCGACGACGCGCCCCGCCGGACTGGTCGGTGCCGTCACCGAAGGGTGACCGCCGGTGGGTGGTGTCGGCCTGTCGCGATCATCTCGACGGGTTGACAGTTCTGCGGGAGTTCGGACGGGCAGGGAGTCGCTAGAGCGACCACCTGTCACTCTTCTCGATTCGGACGGCCCTAGCACCAAGAGCTGAACTGGCGTACCATCACCCGCAGCGAAGATTGGGGGTTGGCCATGCTTGGACGCCTTCTGCGGGTGAGCGGCACGGTTCTGGTGATCGCCGCCGCATTTGTCACACCGGTCTTGGTCACGTCGGCTCCGGCATCTGCGGACACGGTCATCAACGGCTGCACTATCGTCTCCAACCCCACACCGACCAACTTCACGAACTGTCCCGGTGCTGACCTCTCGGATGCCAACCTGTCGGGCGCCGATCTCAGCCACGCCAATTTCGCCGGCGCTTCTTTCGCCAACTGCCCCGTCACTTTCCCACCCACTGGAAGCTGCTTCACCACGGACCTCTCGGGGGCCAACCTGAGCGACGCCGATCTCGCGGGGACCTCTTTCTTCGCCTGCACATCGATCCTGCCCATCGGTCCCTGCGGTGCCGCCACGTTGATCGACGCCAATCTGACCGCAGCGAACCTGTCCAACGCCTCGCTAGCGGGCTGCATTGCGAGTATTTGTGCGGGCGTCGTCCTGTCCGGCGCCACCCTGACCGGTGCCAACCTGACGAACATCACTTGCGCGACGCCTGCTCCGAATCCTTTCCTTCCATTGCCGTGCCTCGTCCCTACGGAAAACTTGTTCGCGACGACCAACGGCACCGGTGCCGTGTTCACCTGGCCTACGCCACAGCCGCTGGCGGGGGCGACCCCAGGCACTTGCACACCGCCGTCGGGATCGATCTTCCCTCTTGGCGCCACCACGGTCACTTGTCAGGTCCTTGACGACTATGGCGACGTCGCCACGGGGACGTTCACGGTGGCAGTCTGCGGCACGACGAGCAGCTGCAACCTCAAAGGGGTCAACCTGACCGACGCCAACCTCTCGGGGGCCAACCTGGCCGACGCCAACCTCTCGGGGGCCAACCTTGCGGGTGCGCGCCTCGGCGACGACAACCTGGCCGGTGCAAACCTCTCGGGGACCAACCTGGCCGGTGCAATCTTCTCGGGGACCAACCTGGCCGGTGCAAACCTCTCGGGGGCCAACCTGAACGGTGCAATCTTCTCGGGGACCAACCTGGCCGGTGCAAACCTCTCGGGGACCAACCTGGCCGGTGTAAGTCTCTCGGGGACCAACCTGGCCGGTGCAAACCTCTCGAGGGCCAACCTGGCCGGTGTAAGTCTCTCGGGGACCAACTTGGCCGGTGCAAACCTCTCGAGGGCCAACCTGAACTTCGTCTTCATCCTTGGCGCCAACCTCACGGGAGCCAACCTGAACAACGCCAGCCTGACCGGTATCGGGTGGTCGAACACCACCTGTCCGGATGGCACGAACAGCAACAACGACGGGAACACCTGCGTCGGTCATTTGTGAGCTGATCTGACTGCGGCGTCTGCAGTCGTGGACGATCGGTGGTTCGCCTCATCAGGCGACCGGTGGTGGGTCATGTGGGCCTGTTCCGACCATCGCGACGGGTTGACGGGACTGCGGGAGTTAGGGAGGCGTGCGAGTCACACCGACACCCACCCCCAATGCGCCTGGTCTGTCGTGGTAAGCCGCGGTCAACTCACACACCACGCCTGAAAAGGAACAACCCTGGAGGCGGCGGGCGGAATCGAACCGCCGTACGGGGCTTTGCAGGCCCCTGCCTAAACCACTCGGCCACGCCGCCGCGCCGACGACTCACGAACGGGCGGCCAGCCTAACGGCCGCTGTCGACAGCTCCAGATCCAGATGTTTCGAATGCGGGTCCCGCCCGGAGTCCTAGCGGCGCAGGCGCGACACCAGCCAGGCCACCCCGGCGATCACCGCGATGATGACCGCCAGCTTCACGAAGAAGAAGAAGACCCCGGCCAGGCTGCTGAGGATCCAGAACGCGATGAGCACCCCGACCACGCCCACTGCCGTCATCGTGACGGCGTGCGTGAAGGTCATCGGGGCCTTGCCCTCCCGCTCTCTCCTGCTGACATCTTTGGTGCTCACAGACCCAATGCTACGTTCCGGCCATGGCCGGCGATGCATCGCTGCGGGACAGGCGTGCCCGCCTGCTGGCCCAACCAGGGCTGATGGGCGAGGAATTCTGCCGGCGGTACGCCGCCGAGGCCGATGCCTGGCTCTCGGGCCTGGCCGATCGGGCCGCCGGTGACACCAAGCGCCACCTGGCGCTCGTGGCCGTGGGCGGCTACGGGCGCAGCTCTCTGTGCCCCTACAGCGACCTCGATGTGGTGCTCGTCCACAACGGGCGCCGGGACATCAGCGCCGTGGCCGACGGGATCTGGTACCCGGTGTGGGACGAGGGCGTCCACCTCGACCACTCGGTCCGGCGGCCGTCGGAGGTGTTGACCGCAGCGTCCGAGGACGCCCGCGTCGCGCTCGGGCTGCTCGATGCGCGCATGGTCTGGGGAGAGCCCAAGGTGGCCGAACCTCTCATCGAGAAGGCCCGCCGGGCCTGGCGCGACCGGCTCGGCACGAGGTACCTGCCCGTGCTCGAACGGTCGATGACGGAACGACGTGCGACGGCGGGGGACGTCGCGTTCTTGTTGGAACCGGACCTCAAGGAGAGCCACGGCGGCCTGCGCGACGTCAGCGTGCTGCGCGCCATCTCGGCCTTCGCGCCTCTGCTCGAGGACTATGCGGACCTCGCGTCGCTCGACGAGGCCGTTTCGCTCCTCACCACCATCCGGGTCGAGCTCCACCGGATGGCGGGGCGCGAGCAAAACCGGTTGCTGCTGCAAGATCAGGACCAGGTGGCGGCCGCGCTGGAGTTCGGCGACGCCGACGCGCTGATGTTCGCCGTCTCGACGGCCGGGCGCCAGATCGCGTGGGTGAGCGACGACGTCTGGCGCCGGCGCCGTCTCTGGGACCCGACCCCGCCGCCCAAGCACCGCTTCCGGCGAACGGCCCCCCAGCCGCGCGCACCTTCCCCTGCCGTCGACCTCGGTCCCAACATGGCCGACGTCGACGGCGAAGTCGCGCTGACCTCGGTCGCGCCCGTCTCCGACGACGCGTCGCTGCCGCTTCGGCTCGCCATCACAGCGGCCGAACTCGACCGGCCCATTGCCAAAGGTTCCCTGCACCGGCTGGCCGACCGCATGCCGCCGCCGGGTGACCCCTGGACGCCCGCCGTCCGCGAGTCCTTCGTGACATTGCTCGGCCTCGGCGCTCCCGCCGTCGACAAGATCGAGTCGCTCGACCAGCACGGCCTCCTCGTACGCCTCATCCCGGAATGGTCGGCGGTGCGCAACAAACCGCAGCGTAACGCCTACCACACCTTCACCGTCGACCGGCATCTCTTGGAGACGGCCGCGTTGGCCGCCGAATTGACCGGCACCGTCGAGCGGCCGGACCTGCTCCTCGTCGGCGCGCTCCTGCACGACATCGGTAAGGGCTATCCCGGCGACCACACGGCGGCCGGCATGGAAGTCGTCCGCACCGTCACGACCCGCATGGGATTCTCCCGGGACGACGTCGCGGTGCTCGTCGAGCTCGTACGCCATCACCTGCTGCTGCCGGACACCGCAACACGGCGCGACCTCGACGATCCCACCACGATCGCCCGCGTCGCCCGCGCCGCCGGGGACCGGCCCACGCTGCACCTCCTCGCCGCGCTCACCGAGGCCGACAGCAGGGCCACGGGCCCCTCGGCCTGGGGCGCGTGGAAGGCGGGCCTCGTCGCGGACCTCGTCGCCCGCACGGACAAAGTGCTCTTGGGTGAGACCGAGCCGGTGGGCCCGGACCCCATTCTGGCGGCCCACCGTGATCTCATCGACGAGGTCCGCCACAACGGCCTCCCGTCGGTCTCACTCCGCCCGCCCCAGGTGATCGTCGCCGCCCCGGACCGTCGGGGCATGTTCTCCTCGGTCGCCGGCGCGCTCGCGCTCAACGGCATGAACGTGCGAGCCGCCAACGTGAGCGGTGACGACGGGGTCGCGGTGGAGGTGTTCACCGTGGAGGTGACCAGAGGCACCTGGCCCGACACCGCCAAGTTGCGCCATGACCTCATCGCCGTGCTGTCGGACGGCATCGCGATCGGGGAGCGGCTCTCGGAGCGGGAGCGGGTGTACCCGCTGCGGCGGCAGTCCGCGGCCCACCTGCCGGACCGCGACGTCAGCTTCGACATCGAGGCCTCCGACGCGGCAACGGTCGTGGACGTGCGTGCGCCCGACCAGATCGGGCTGCTGCACCGGATCACCCGCACCCTGTTCGAGGCCGATCTCGACGTGGTCTCGGCCCGGGTCTCGACGCTGGGCGAAATGGTCGTTGATGCCTTCTACGTGCGTGAGTCGACGGGCGCCAAGGTCACCGATCCCGAACGCCTGGCGGCGATCAAAACCGCCCTGGAGGCCGAATTGGGCCTCTGAGCGGCCCCTTCGCCAGGTAGAATGGGCGCAGCTATGTCGGGCGTTCACACGCGCTCCCGGAAGCACCGCCGCCCTTGGGTGGTCCTCGCCGTGTGTGTCGCCGCCCTGACGCTCGCCGCCGCCGGCTTCCTCATCGACCACGCGATGGGTCAGGCCTCTGCCATTTCGGTCGCGCCACCCCCGCCGCTGCGCGTCGTGTCGACGTCGCCCAACGGCACCGGCGTGTCGGTGGGATCGAACATCTCGGTGCAATTCTCGACCGCCTTGGCTCCAGGCAGCCCGATGCCGACGCTCGCCCCGCCCGTCGCGGGCGCCTGGGCGGTCTTGTCGCCCTCGTTGCTGCAATACCAGGCGACCG